>CAYOVG010000424.1:0-5316 GCA_964407285.1 uncultured Syntrophobacteraceae bacterium | reverse complement strand
CATTGTCTGCCCGTCGCTCTCCTTCCTCACCCACCCGGCAGAACCCCTTCTACCCGCTCCAGGTGGTCATCCATAGCCTTCCTCGCCATCTCGGGGCCCCGGTTTTTGGAAGCCTCCGCGAGGCGCCGGTCGAATTCCTCCGGTGTGATGCGCCCTGCGGGAGCCTGTCGCCGACCCGCGGTTCTTCCCTTCGGATCATCTCCTCGACCTGTTCGACCACTGCGTCGTAGCGGCGCTTCTTGCGGCCCGCGGGGTCTTTTCCGGTCGTGGTCATTGTGGTTTGCCTTTCGCTCTTTTGCTTGTGCTGGACCGGGCGTTTGCCCCCGGACCCCGGATGCGTCAAAATTGGTTGAGCCAATATCATGATGGTAAGCAAATAGAAAGTGTATTGGTACAGAGAATTCTATCCTGTACGGAGCCAATGACGCCGTCGCATCTCTTTGCTCGAGAAGATTGCCCGAAAAACCCGCACTGCTGAAGTGGATGAAGAAAGGTGTTGACAGCCGGAAAGAAATGGGCTAAATACAAATTCGTTCTCGGCGAGGTAGCTCAGTCGGTAGAGCAGTGGACTGAAAATCCTCGTGTCCGGTGTTCGATTCACCGCCTCGCCACCAGAAAATTCAAGGGTTTAGCCGCACGCCGGTTAAACCCTTTTTTCTTGTGTGTGGGACTTCTGCCGCGCACGCTCGTAGGCCTCCATGGCGGCCCGCTCCGAGTCGCGTTTTCGGACCGGCCGATCGACTAGAGGGGGGCACGTAAGCTGAATACTTTGCGCAGAGCCACTTAGGCAGGACAAAGGTGAGACGAATGCAGGACCGGTGTGGTCCCGCAGGCGGTTGACACTCAATACCTGACCTGGCAACCACTCGGTCGCCTAATTTCCTACCACTCACACTGCTTTTTAAAGACTCCAAAAGCAGCACAGGAGCGGTTTTTTCGTTTTTCCTGGCCCAAATTTTCTTCTCATATTGCCTGCAAGTCCTTCTCATATTGCGTGCCGCGTTACAATTGTTGCCCGGCGAGTTTCACAAGCCCCGCAGTCCCTTCAGGAATTCGCGTACGTTCATGCCGAGTATGTCCTCGTTGTAACCGCCTTCGAGCAGCCCGAAACTGCCGGCGCCCATTCGCCGGCAGGCCGCATGGACCATGCGGCCCATCTCGCGGTAGTCTTCGGTGTACAGCGTTCTTCCCCAGTCATCGACATGGTTGTCGAAGCCCGCGGACACCCCGACGACATCCACCCGGATCGTATCGAGCCGGGCCTCGACCTCAGCCAGGTAATCACGGCGTGAGCCTTGCCGCGGGTTGTGGATGGAAGCGAAGCCCCTCGGCCCCAGGATGTCGACCGTCCCGTCGCCGCAGTGAAGGTCGAAATCAAGCACATGGGCCGTCCTGATAAGCCCTCGGGAGCGCAGGTGTTCGAGCGCCACGGCCATGTTGTTGAAATAGCAAAACCCCCAGCAGCGGTCGGACGAGGCATGGTGGCCGGGAGGGCGGATCAGTCCGAAGCTCGGCGCCTCCATGCCGGCTACAGCCGTCTGCATCGCCGCCCCTGCCGCCAGGGCGGCGATGTCGTACAACCCGATTCCGGTGACCTCCCGGACAAGGGATTTCGTATGCACGGCCAGTATGTCCTCCTCCCGGGCGGGCGAGGCCTCTTCGAAATCGACCTCATCCTGGATGGCCGAGATGATCGACTCCAGCCTTCCGGGCTCCGCCGCCGGCTCGGGAGCGTACACCGTCAAGAAGTCCTTGTGCGTGAACACCTTCATGGCTGCTCTCCTTCATCGGGTTATCGGGGACCGGCGGGGGTGGGGCTCCGCAAGAGGATTTCCGCCGTCCCGCGCTAGATGTCGATCATGATGGTGGCGGTGGTTTCCTTGCCGTCGATGCCGAGATAGCGCCGGGTGACGGAGGAGCAGGAGTGATTGAACTGCCTGGCGAGTACGTCGAGCCCCATCCCGTAGTGCACTCTCTGGATGTAGCCGAAAGTCTTCCTCAGGCTGTGCGCCCCATAGTTTCCCGGAAGGTTGATGGCCCTGGTCCAGGATTTGACGAGGGCGTTGACCGAACCGATGGTGAGGGGGCGGTTACGGCCTTTTCGGGACCTGAAGAGGTAATCGCCGTCGCAGGCTTCGGACTGCTGCTTGAGGTAGGTTCTGAGGGCTTTGTGGATGCCGTTTTTCATCACGAAGACGCTTTCCTTCCCGCTCCTTTGCTCCCGGACCGTAAGGGCGTCCCCAATTCTCAAGTGTTTCACCTCCCCCACCTTGAGCTGCAATATATCGCCTATCCTCAGGCTGGAGTTGATGCCGATGGTGAACAGGAGCAGGTCTCTGGGCTGAGCGGCGAGAAGCTTCTTGATGCTCGCAATGTCTTGCGGCCTCCTGATGGGCTCAACCGCGATGGTGCTTCCTTTTTTCGGGTGATTGGGGTTTCCTTTCATACCTGCCTTCCCGATGCTGAGTTTATAGCGTATAATAGCGTTGTTTCCGAGGGATAGCAACAATCCTCGCGAAGTGGCCGGGATTTTTTGAAAAAGCCTCTTGCCGATCCCGAATTTCCGGTTACGAGCGGGTTCGTTCGAGCGGTGGGTCGATGCGCGGATTTGAGTTCGGCCAGGGAACTCGCTCTCAGCGCTTAAAGGAAAAGTATAACGTAGTAGCGGCCAGGCAACGTTATACTCGTAGGAAGCGTAGCAATAGAGTATCTGGGAGCGATACCAGAACTATCCGACCTGAAGTCTACTTGGATGAATCGTATGTCAACCTGAATCATAGCAATGATTTCATTTGATCTTCAGGTGAAGACGGACCTTGGGTGCAGAAGTCCACAGGGAAAGTGAACGCTTCATCATCAATGCCGCTACAAAATTTTTGAACATGCCGTTCAACGGATATGTATCAAAAAGATTCTAAATGCACCTAAACAGGAAGAAGTTATCTCCAACACATTGCCGACACCGGGGCGGGCCACGACCAGGGCGACCGACGACAGGGGCGAGAATGACGCCGGACCGCATCCCGGTTTCTCGGGGCTATGACAGGCAGGACATCCCGGAGCCATTCCGGTTCATCGACCGGCTTATCGCGCTTCCGGAAGAGGCGGAGTCGATCTCTTGGTCGGACCTTCACTCCCGGGCAGGAAGCGCACTACTGCTTCGTTTCAGACCGGCATTGCCAAGAGGACGTTCGAAGAGAACGTTCGAATCGAAACCGGGCGGCGGTCATTCGGGGCAATGGCCCGGCTGCATACGGAACGGAGGAGGTTCTCTCTCCGGAGCGGCGGTATCGGTCCCGAGCCATGCCGCGACGGGAAAGCGTTCAGGTTCAGCCTCCACATGTCTGGTCTGTTTTCCGGAGCCTGCTCACATCGTAGCCTTTCGAGCGGGCAATCTCCTTCAGCCGCTCAAAAGCGGCGCCATCCAGGCGCTTCGTACGGGAGAGTATCCAGAGATATTTCCTTTCCGGGTGTCCAACCATTGCGTACCGGTAGTCCTCATCCAGGGCAATGATCCAATAGTCTCCCTTGAACGGCCACTGAAACTGCACCTTGAGCTTCGAATCGCCGCTGCCGGGAACGGAGTATGCTTTTCCGACTGCAACGTCTTCCGCTCCGGTCGTCGATCCTTTCCGACAGCTATTCCTTACCTCCACCCAGCCGCCCCTCAGGGCGTACTCCGCGGTGGAGCAGAAGCAGTCTCTTTGAAACCGGTTCGGGAACGAAGCTATCTCGTACCACTTTCCCATGTACCGCTGGAGATCGACAGAAGAAACGGCGTGGTCGGGACCTTGCTCCTGCCTATGCGATGTGCAGCCGGCAAACCCGAGAAGCGCGATCAGGAAAGCTACGGTTGCAGATCGATATCGCACTCTCATAAGGATATGCTCCATGAGTGATTCGGCGAACCGCTACTAATACGGCTATCGCCAATACCAACACGGCTATCGGATCCGCGCTGGAGGAAGGGTGCGCCATAACCGGAAAGAGGACCGGCAATCCCTTGCCGCCGGCCCCTGAAGCCTCCAAGCGGCGGGACCGCGCGCACGCCGCGCATCCTTGTCTCACCGAGCGGTTCAACGCTCTAGCGGCCGCCCCACGCGGCGGCGGCGAGCAGTACCCAGCCGAGAATGAAGGCGACTCCGCCGAACGGGGTTATTGCGCCGAGAGTCCTGATCCCGGACAGGCTGAGTGCGTAAAGGCTCCCCGAGAACAGCAAGATCCCGGCAAGCATGCACCACCCGGCCCACCGCACGAGGCTCGAGTCCCCCGAGTGAGAGGCTGCAAAGGCGACGATCAGGAGCCCCAGGGAGTGGTAGAAGTGATACTGGATGCCCGTCTGATAAATTGCGAGCATCTCCGGGGAAATCCTTCCCCTCAGTCCGTGTGCTCCGAATGCTCCCAGAATTACGGCCAGGGCGCTGCTAATGCTCCCAAGCAACAGGAATAGTCGTACCGGCGTCACATTCATCCTCCCGCATCATGCGCGAAGCCGACCGGTATTGTCTTATCGCGCTCGCCGCAAATCCACCGCCGATCCACCCCAATCCACCTCCGATCCACGGCCAACCCACCGCCGATCCACGCACATCGATTTCTCCCGGCAGTTCCGGAAAGCCGCCGGGCGCTCCTGAAACATGAGGCGGACGACCGGGCGGGATTCCACGGTCCTCGCATTGCGGCCACGAGCGCTTCCGCATGCTTCCGCGCACTCCCGCATGCTTCAGATCCCCCGCAAATGGATGGATGAATCTCTCGCCCCTATCCGATCAGCTTACGCAGTTCCTCCAGCACCTTTGCGGCATGGCCGGCGGCTTTGGAAACCTTCGGCCAGATTTTCGCCACCTTTCCGTCCGGATCGATGAGCACCGTGCTCCTGACCACGCCCCGGGACTCCTTTCCGTACATCTTCTTCAGTTGCCGGGCCCCATACGCTTCGAGCACTACCTCGTCCGTATCGGAGAGAAGAACGACCCCGATCCCCTTCTGTTCGATAAACTTCCGGTGGGATTCAAGAGAATCCTTGCTCACACCCAGGATAACGGCGTTCAGTCCTTCAAACTCGTTTCTCAAACCTGAGAACTCCATAGCTTCGGTAGTTCAGCCGGAAGTGTTGTCTTTGGGATAAAAGTAGAGGACGACCCACTTCCCCTTCAGCCCGGAGAGGTAAATCCGATCTCCATCGGAGGAGGGAAGGTGGAACTCGGGAGCGTCGACGCCCGGTTTCAGACCGGCGGGCTTGCTACTCATCGTATTCTCCTATCTGTGCGAACGGGTTGTATTGGCGAATATCACAGATACTGCATACAACAAGCA
>CAYOVG010000423.1:0-5340 GCA_964407285.1 uncultured Syntrophobacteraceae bacterium | reverse complement strand
ATGCTTGAGGATGTTGAGCCCCTCGTTCAATTTCAGAAGAAGGGAGGTATCGTTCTTTCTTACGGCGAAGCAGTACTTCCTTGCCGGAAGATGCGTTTCCACGATCCTGATGCCCTGAACGCCGTTTTCGTTGAGAAAGTAAAGCCCTTGTATCTTTGAAGAAAGCAGGACCGCGTCGTGTTTTCCGGAGGCGAGGAACTGAAGGGCCTGGATGGGATCGTTGACGGCGACCACATGAGTCGTAAACCCCTGCTCGACCAGGTAATCGTGCATTATGTCCCCTCTTTGGACTACAATCTCCCTGTCGCGCGCCTGATCGAACGACCTGATCGGAGAGTCGTTCCTCACAAAGAGGGCCGAAGACACCATGTTGTGGGGAACGGAGAAATCCACCGTCTTTTCCCGCTCCCTGGAATAATACATGCCCGCGATGACGTCTATTTTGCCGTTTTCGAGCTTCTCCCTCACTTCGTTCCACACCCCGAGCTGGACTTCCGCGCGAAGGCCCACCGCTTCGGCCGCGGCTCTAATGAGGTCTATGTTGAAGCCGGTCGGCGCCCCCTGCGCGTCGTTGAACTCGTAGGGCGGATAATCGTAGTCGCTGCCCACGAACACGGTCTCTTCCGAACGGCCGCCGGGCGATTGGGCGTGAGAAGAGCCGGAGAGCAGCGCCATGGTAGGAAAAATCATAAAAAGTACTAAAATAAACGGAAATCTCGATGCCGGTTTTCTCACGGTAAGCTCCTGGCAACCGATCGCATGCTGACTCCTTTCCAAATCCTGACTACTACTTATCCGCTTTGTTCATCTCGGATGATCGCATCAATATCGCTGTTTTCTTGGCCGGTATGGAGTTCCGCTCTCGTTCGCCAGAATAACATCCAATGATTTCGCTTTTCAAGATCCAGCCGACATGACGGACCCCGGCCTTCTTCTCTCCTTGAAAGTATAGATTACACAGATAAGCCGTTATTAGGCTCGGTAAAGAGTTTGCCGCCTTTCGGCGGCGAAGCGGACTACTCTCCACCGCGGGGAATACGTCAATGCCCGAGAGAGGAATCACGCAAACGTCACGGAATCGTCATGAAAACACCACAAACAGGCGCTGAAAGGGAAGGTGTCAAACACGATCATTCTTCATTCAGAGTCTTCAATCCTCGCAACCGGTTCCGGAAGGGCGGGCTCCCATCAGCCTCCTCCTTTCCGGCGACTCGTTAATGCGAAAGCTCATTGCCGGCGAGCGCCTTCAGCACCTCGATTCCTTTCTCCAAGATCTCGTCCCGCCCTTCAATCGCTCCTCGAATGGTCTGCTCGACCTCGACATCCGGCGCGACCCCGATACCCTGGAACGGACTTCCGTCGGGCCAGGTCACCCTCATGCCCGTGAACGACATCCGCCCTCCGGCCGGGAGGCGGATGAATCCGGCATTTCCCGTGCACCCCGCCGTAGCGCATCCCACGAATATCGCCCGCCCCGCTATTCGAAGGAGCATGCAGAAATCTTCCGCCGAACTTTGAGTCTCCTCATCGATCAGCGCGACCACGGGTTTGCCGTACCGGACGCTGTTCCCGTTTCCCTCTTTGGGCCGCACCCGGTCGCGAATGACGAAACGGTTTTCTTCCTCCGTCGATTCCCGGTCACTCGCCAGGGGAATCTCAGCGCGGGGCGACGGGACCGTTTCTTCGCAAAGGAGCCGGACCAGTTCATGCTGAAAGTGCGTTTTCGGATACCCGCGAAAGTCGAGGATCAACCCGTCCGTATCCCGTATGAGCGCAAAAGCGCCTGCGAGAGCGGCGCTTCCCGAGATCTCGAAGGGAGTCATGTATGCCAGGTTGTCGTCGAGCTTCCGCACGCAATGGGCGTAGCCGGGCAGCCCGAAGGCCTTCGTGAACCGGTCGATCGGGGGTCCCGCTTCCACGGCGGGCCGCGGCCGCTCCCGAAGCCGCTCGGGACCGCGGGGTTCGCTTGCCTCGCATCGTACGCGGACTTGCCGGATCGCCGCGTCTTTCCCGCGGATGGTCAGCACCTTCTCCCCTCCCTCCCGGCCCGTGCGGACCCGCCGGAGAAAGTCGCGCCGGAACGCCTGCTCCGACGAGGCCGAAATTCGTGTTCGCCATGCCGCGGTCAGGTCGTTCATGGGGGAGCCGTCGACCGCGATCAGCTCGTCTCCGGGACGGAGCCCGGCGTCCCCCCCGGCGTCCAGGACAACCACCTTCCCCTCCCTCGCCCCGAACCTCACGGGAATGCCGGCATTCTCCTCCTCCAGGAGTGTCGGGTGCATCAGCCGGGCGTGGCTGTCGTTGAGCTTTGCGAGGAGGCCTTCCAAAGTCCGAAAATACGCCTTCAGATCTTCGGCGGCCGCCACTTCCGGGGCCCATCGGGCGAGGATGTCATCGGGCCGGACGTCCGAGCGGTCGAAGTGGGGGTAAAAGTATTTCAGGATAGTCCGGATCTTGACTAGCCCGAGCAACCGCCCGGCCCGTGAGAGCGGTTCTCCCGGCGAGCAGGCGGAGTCGGCTTCAGGGAGTATTTGGGAAGCGCGGGCAATATGAAAAGGCGAGAGAGCAACGGGACTGCAAGGCTCCACGGCGAATACCCGCGCAAGGAGACCCGGCAGTTCATCTTCGGGTATGGCGTCATGGAAGATCATGTCGGGCTGGAACCGCACTCCGTCCGCGCACAGGTGCGCTTCGACGCCTTGTTCCGGATAGCGTAGCGATCGAAATTTCGGGACCGCAAACCGCCCGGTCCTCTCCCATACCACCCTGATGCTCCGCCCGCCCGCCCCTGATTGCAGGGCCGGGAGGGCCTGTCGCAGGTGGAGCACCGAGGCGTTGTTGACCAGGATCATGGTTCGATGCTCGATAGGATCGAAAGAGGTTCGGCCGGGGAGGTGCGGGGCTCCCGGCCGCAGGCCTGCATCCGGAGGCGCGTCGCGCCGTGCCGGGTGAGGGTCCGGGGACCGACACGGGTTCTCCAGCCGCCGTCCTTCCGAAATCTCCCATCTCTCGGAATAGACATACGGCCACGGCCACTCGACCTCGTGCCGGCCCCGGTGGACGCGCAGCATTCGAGGCGCGCTGCTCCACGGCCGGTCCGCCCACAGTCCCAGGAAACCGTCCGGGAGGCGGCCGTCGAACAGTTCGCTCCAACGCAGGTCCAGAACGATATCCCGCGCGGCCTGCCGCGTACCCGCCGGGAACAAGGCCCGGCGCAACCCGTCGGCGAAGTCCTTCTTTCGGAGCATGCCGGGGCGCCGCGCCGCGATATGGCGGACGGCCGCGGCGCCGGGCAGGGTTTTTGACGCAACTTCATTGCAGCCGTGGCTCCCCGCATGCCCGGATGTTCGAGAGCCCCTGAAAGTCGAATCCGGTCCGCCGCGAAGCTGCGCGAAGGTCAGGGGATCATCCAGGAGACTGAAGAAGTCTTCGTTCAGAATCCGGACCACGTCCGGTGCGTCCCCGGCCTGTTCGATCGCGGGCAGCACATCGACGAAAGCCCTGTTCCAATCCACCACGGGGGCTTTGCGCACAATGGCCGGGTGGAAGAGGTAAACCTTCCCCCACAGTTCGGCAAGCATCTCCAGACGTTCCATATCCACGGATTGATCCAAATCAGGTGATGGAAACAGACCGCAATTCCCCGGGGAATCGGCAATTCGACCGCCGGGCCGGTGTTACTCCCACAACAGCACATTCGGTAAGGGCGATTCCAACAAGCCGCGCATCGCCGACGGTTCGGAGTCGCCTTTTGTCAACAAAGGCGGAGAGGATGCGGGCGGTCCGCCGGTCTCCACCCATCCATGCCGGTTAGAACCGGATCAGGCAAAAAACGCATTGCATTTCACCGGGGACTTCGTAATATATTCTCCACCATTTTGCACGGAAATTCGGAGGAGGGGCCGGGGGTGAGCATGAATCCAAGGGAACTGGAAAGGGAGATCGTATCTTTGCTGAGGCAGCCGATGCCCGATGCCCGGTTGCGCGAACAACTGGAGCGGTTGGCCGCCGCCGAAATTTCCTTCCCGGGATTCACGTGGCTCTGGGGGCCCGAACTCTACCGGCGAAACCGCGTTCTTTTCCGCCCGTTCATTCACTCGCGGTTCAGTTCCTACGTGACTCTTCCCAAATGGAAGGTGGAAAGCATTCCCTGGAAGGGGGACAGGGCGAAGGTCCTCGATGCATGGCTGTCGGAAGTGGACCGCAACGACGATGCGGACCTCTTCCGCGGGCTTTACGAGTGGAGGCTCGCCGCCACGCACAACCGGCAGGCGCGCGACTCGCGGTCCAGGGAGATCGGGGCGGAGCTTCTCGCACGTTTGCGGCACGCGTCCGGCGCGGCCCGGAGGCAGGTGGAACTCCGCAAATTCGATCTCCGGTTCCAACTGGACGAGGAAACGGCGTGCGGCCTGTACGCTTTGGACCCGCACGCCGCCGGGCCGTTCATCCTGAACCACCTCCCGAGCGGATGGATAAGCGGCGCTCCGAAGCGCAAGCTGTGGAGCGGACTCCTCGATCTTGCCTCCAGATCCGGGGACGAAGGCTTTCGCTGGAAGCTCTACCGCCGCCAGGTCCCTCTCGATGAGTGGACGAAGGATTGCCTGGAGTTGTGCAACCGGGTGAGCGACGGAGCGGCGCTCGTCTTAGAGCTGGAGAAACGCCATCCCGAGGGGTGGGGACTCAACCTTGCCGAAGGCTTTTATGCCGTCGTCCGGCATCGGGGCGCCGACGTGCTCCCGTACGTGATGCGACACCTGCGGCAGGCGCGGGGCGGCCTGCTCCGGCGCGGCAGTTACGGGAAGATGGCGGATTACGCCCGCCGGCAGGGCTGGTGGGGGTTTTGGGCCGCGCTCGTTCGCGCGTGCAGCGGTCGGAAGGAGTTCAACCGCGAGGTCCGGGCGATCCTGGAGAGCAAGTCCCTGCCGGAGGAAGACGCGGTCGAGCGGCTTTCGGCGTTGGCGGGCGTATCGCGCGAGTGGAACCTCCCCGGCCTGGGCCTGGCGACGGCGCATCAACTGGACGAACCCGCGGCGCTGCTCCTCTACGACCGTTTTCCGGACCTGCTGCGCGGCCCGTACAAGCTTCACGCGCAGCCCCTCTGGGGAAGCAGTTACCCCAAGCTGCTGGACAGGTTCCTGGCCGCCGGCGATGAAGAGATGATCGACCATCTCGCGAGCCGCCTCGTTACGCGCCCCGCGGGGTGGGGGGGACGGGACGGACTTGCCGACGTCGAAAGACTTGCCGGTCATTACGCCGGATTGAAACGGATGTTCCGAACTAAGAAGCAGGAATGAAGAGTGAATGCAAATAAGGTTGTATTCGATGAGGCACAAAGAAGAT
>CAYOVG010000422.1:0-5340 GCA_964407285.1 uncultured Syntrophobacteraceae bacterium | reverse complement strand
GGATTGCGTGGGCGTCAACCTGGAGGTTGCCGGCGAACCGGTGCGGTTGATCGGAACTGGCAGGCGCGCTCGCTATCAGTGCGCGGATGATCGGGAATCTCTGGTGAGTGGGCCGGAGGGGGCCGTAGTCCGGTTCCTTGTGGGCGCCTGTATACGTTCACGTTCGATCGATGGTCATGCTTCCCCCCGCGGGGACGGAAGGGAGATGCCGGCGGACCTCTCAGCAAGGGTCCCAGTCGGGCGGGGTGGGGGCGATGAGGTCCAGGTTCCGTCCGGTGACGGGATGGGGGAGGTGGAGGCTCCGGGCGTGGAGATAGAGCCGGGCAGCCGGTTTTGCTCCGTAGATGCGGTCTCCGACCACCGGGTGGCCGGCGGCGGACAGGTGTAACCGGATCTGGTGCGTGCGGCCGGTGAGGGGTTCGGCCCGAAGGAGGGTTTTGCCCTCGCCGCGAGCCAGGACTTCAAAACGGGTTTCGGCAGGCTTGCCCTGTCCCCTGGGACATGCCGTGTAACGGCCGTTCTTTCTGCCTATGTCGTCGGATGCGGTCCAGCGGTCCAGGGCCGGGACGCCTTCCACCCAGGCCAGGTATTCCTTCAAGACGCCGTGGTGCTGGAACGAATCCCCGATGCCGCGGTTGGCGGCGCGGTCGACGGCAAAGAGCATCACTCCGCTCGTCTCCCGGTCGAGGCGGTGGTGGAGCGCGGCGTAGGGGTTCGCCCCTCGCGCGGATGCCGGCGCTCGCGCCGATCCGGCCCGAGCGGATGCGGATGAGGCTTCCCGCTCGAGGAAGCGCTGTACGGCGGCGAACACGTTGTTGTAGGCGTCGCTCGGGGTCTGCTGGCTCGGGATGCCGGCTTCCTTGTCATAGGCCAGGATGTGCGGGTCTCGAAAGACGATGCGCGCCGGATCGATTTCATAGACACGCCGGGCGCCCTGCCAGGGCATATAGACGCGGACCTCCTCGCCTCCCGACAGAGCGCGGCGCGGGTTGCGCTCCTGCCTTCCGTTCACCTGAATGGAACCGAAATCGACGAGGTCGCACACCTCTTCCTCCGGCATGAGAAGCGCCTTTTCGAGATACCGGGCAAGCGAGGGACCCGTGTCGGACCCGCCTTCCACTTCGAAGCGCAGGTAGGAGGGGTCGGGACGCGAGCCCACGGCCCCCGAGCCCGAGGTTCTCGAGCCGGCAGACCTCGAGTTCGCGGCTCCCGAGCCCGAGGCTCCTGGCCTCGCGGTTTCGCCGGCGTCCACGCCCGCTTTCTTCCCTTTTCTTCCGCCCCCGAAGCTCCCCGCCATCAGGGCAGCCCTCCGTCGTCCGCGCCCCCGTCGGCGGCTCCGTCTGCCATCGCGCCGTCGGCCATTCCTCCCTGCGATTCCTCCATCGCCTCCTCGACGAGGGCATCCACATCCATGTCTCCATCCATATCATCGCCCATTTCCCGCGTCATGGCCTTCATCATTTTGGCGACGCTCCGGGGATCGTTCTCGTCGATGCCGCCCAGCCGGGACGGGTCCGCCAGCCGCTCCAGGCGCGTCTCCTCCGACATGCGCACCCGCACCCTGGACGGCATCCGTTCGATCCCCTCCCCGCCGCAATGGGCGCAGACGGTCGGGACGGGTTCCGAAACGCGAAAAGTGATGAATTCATTCTTTTTGCCGCACTGCCTGCATCGGAATTCATATATGGGCATGGTTGAATCCTCCCTCTTTGCACTGAATAGACGCATCCCCGATCATCCGCCGTCCTCCATGCGTTTCCTGAAACGCGCCGTGTAATCCGCGACGGCGGGCGAGTAGTTCTCCTTTGGTCCGAACTCCTCGAGATAGCTCCGCCATGGCGTGTCGGGACGGAACCTGTACAGATACTGCTTCGATCCCTGCACCACGAACTCCCTGTCGAGTTCGACATGCTGCCGCAGGAAGCCGTAGTCCTTCATTATGTTCGATTCGGCGATCGCCTTGTCCGTCAGCAGGTGCGTGGGCTCGAACGCCGCCACATACGCAAGTCTCATCCTGGGCACCCACTCGTTCTGAACGTAATCCACGGACGGCTGATAGCAGTTGAACTGGCAAGGTTTTATGCCGTCGCTTTTCAACAGGCGCGGCTTTGTCGATTCGAATCGTCGCAGGTACTGCGTAACCGGGTTCTTCAGCACTTCCCGTTCTTTCCTGAAAAAGTCCCGGTCGGGCAGCTTCGACAGGGACGCGTAGGCCTTCGACAGGCGTTCTTTCCCGCCGGAGTAGTCGATGCTGTTGTTTATCGTTACCGGCAGCACGGCCTGTGGAAGACTCGCGAGCAGCAACCCGGCAGACAGCACCTTTACCAGTATACCGGCCTTCGGCCGTATAACAAGGGGAGAGGCCATGAATACGGATACGAAAATGACCATGGATGGAAAGAACAGCGAGTACCGCATATGGTCGCCGATCCAGACGAACCAGGCGAGGAAACCTGCAACGGCGTTAACGCTGAAGAAAAAGAGAAGGGTGCTGCGCTTGATCCACAAAACGGCGGGGAGGGATACGGCGGCCCATATCAGCCCTATGTTGATGGAGCACTGGGCAAAAAGCGGCCAACCGGCTTGCGCCTGTTCCTTTTTCAACTCCGGCCGGTACATTTCTCCCCTGGACGGATCGAGATTCATCCCGGAAACGAGACCGAGCCTCCACCTCGGCATGGATTGCCTGTAGAAATTATCCGGGGCCCCCGGCAGCCACAGTTCATCGGGATAGTTCAACGAGGACGTGAATATGCCGGGCAGAAAGGGGTGTATGGGATTGCCCCTCAAGCATATGTTCTGCACCAGCGTCACGGCGAACAGCGTCACGAACAGAACGAAAGCGAACGCGAGAACGCCGGCCCTGTAACGGGTTGCGTTCACGATGCCGCTGTCGGCCCGATCGCGGGACCCGGCGGCGAGTGTAAAGGTCCCCAGCAGTACGCATGTCGTAAAGGCCGGAACGACGAAAAGGGACTTGGAGACGCTGACGATGGAAAACAGCAGCAGCAGAAGCGGGAGGTAATCCCGTCGCCACCCGTTCTTGAGCGTTGCGAGACAAACGCAAAGGAGTGACAGGTAAGCGGGAAACGCCAGTACCTCCGGTTTATCGGAGGTCATGAGGTGGAAGGAAAAGGACGAGGATATGGACAGGAACAAAGCCATGGGCATGAAGCCGCGGGACAGTCCGGATACTTCGTCGAACGCCCAGACGAGAAAGGGAACGGCGCTGAAGGAGAGCAGGAAGTGGAATATTCTCAGGCTCTTCAGGTCCCCAACGAGATAGACGGGCATCCCGGTCATTTCGAACAGCATGGGTTGAAAGACGATGGGGAAGTGCGGCCGGAAGGGCAGGAAGGATATTCCGTGCAGGTTCGCCCATATGTCGATGGTGCTTATATAGGCCCTGCATGCCGAATCGTCGGTGCCCGGATAGGGAAGCAGCATCGAAAAGAGCAGGTAGATCGAGGCGTAGCTCGAAAGAGTCAGGAGCGCCATCGGGAACAGGTCGCGCCGGATGATTTGCCGGAAGGGAAACGGGGCGGGCCGGGGATTGCGGCTCCGGAGCGCCGTTTTGACATGGCCGATGAAGCCATCCTCGACGAGGAAGTTCAGACAAAGCGCGGCAGCATAGACGATGTACCCGACGGCCTTGAAGTAGAGGTCGAAGATCCCGATAAAATACCACAGAAAGTAGTTTGCCGCGATCCCGCAGGGGAAATAGAAAACGTAGAAACCCGAAAGCGATTTCGGAGTATCGAGGGGGAGCAGGCGTCTCACGACGAGAGCATGGAACAGTCTTCCGAGGAGCAAAATACTCGAAAAATGCAGGGCGGCGCGCAGAAGGGCGGTGTGAAAGCCGTAGTAGGAGCATATCGCCGCGACCGTCAACGCGCCGAGGCACAGTATGGAAACGCCGTACGGGACATCGAGCTTTGCGCCGATGAAAACGGACAGGACGGAGACCGCGGAAAACAGGGCCGTCCATAACAGGAAATCGGAGAAGACCGGAGAACTCGTAACCGGCGAGATATTGCCGGCGCAGACATAGCCGAAGTACGCCAGGCCGCACAGTAGAAACGCGTATGAAGCGACTGAGGCCCATTTGCCCGCTCTTCGGGGCAGCGACGGTCCGAGGAGCCGTCCCGCCGCCTGCAGAAGGAAGAAGCCCGCGAGCACGCAAACCGAAAAACGCAGGCCGAAGAAAGTGAGCAGCCCCTCTTTTTTCCCGGTGGGCCAGGACCGGAAGATGCCGTCGAAGGACAGGTAGATCGAAAACAGCCCTATACACCACAAGGAGTAAGATCGCCTGTAGAAGTTCGATGCACGCTCCGTACCGATAGCACCCGGAGCGATTCCACGACCGATTCTATCCATACGCCTCATTGCTCTTCATCCGGCGCCTTTCACGGCATTTCCAGGATTCCTCGCCTCACTTCCATGACCGAGATGCGTTCGGCTTCGAATTCCGACTTGAGGAACCGGAGGGAGGCGTCGGAGTCGATTCCGTCCCCGCAGGTAAAGATGTCGATCGCGCAGTAGTCGTATTCGGGCCAGGTATGAATGGAGAAGTGGGACTGCGTGATGACGACCACGCCCATGACGCCGCAGGGCGACAGTTGGTGGAACACGGGCTGAACGATGCATGCTCCGGAGAGCCGGACCGCTTCGACGAGAACGCTCTCCACGCGCGCCGCGTCGTTTATCAGTTCATGGTTGCATCCGTACAGCTCGACGATCAGGTGTTTGCCCAGCGACTTCATTATCAGACCACCTGCACGATGCAGCACTTGAGGTAATGGGTTTCGGGCATCGCCAGGAGAACGGGGTGGTCGAGCGCCTGGCCTCGGGTTTCGAGGATGCGCAACTGCTTTCCGCTCGCCGTCGCGGCTTTGAGGAGCATCTCCCGGAAGAGCGCGTCGTTCACATGGTAGGAGCAGGAGCTGGTGGCGAGGATGCCGCCCGGACTCAGCAGAAGCAATCCCCGCCGGTTCTGGTCGGTGTATCCCTTGAGCGCTTCCGGGATGCTGTTCCTGGCCTTGGCGAAGGCGGGAGGGTCCAAAACGACTACATCGAAGCGGCCTCGGGGGACCCCCTTGAGGTAGCCGAGGACCTCGGAGTGCTCGAAGGAGCAGCGGTCGGACAGGCCGTTTCGGGAGGCATTGAGGCGCGCCCGTTCGATGGCGGGCGCGGACTGGTCCACTCCCACCACTTCGGCGGCTCCAGCGGAAGCGGCGGTCATGCCCCAGGCCCCTTCATAGCAGAACAGGTCCAGCACGCGCTTGCCCCGCACCCAACGCTTCAATGCTTTCCGGTTGTCCCGCTGGTCCAGGTAGAGGC
>CAYOVG010000421.1:3909-5342 GCA_964407285.1 uncultured Syntrophobacteraceae bacterium | reverse complement strand
CGCCGCATCGAAAATGCAGTACCAGGACATCAAGGACACCGACCGCGACGGGATCTTTACGTACGAAATCCCCTTCCGGCTCGCCGGAAGCTCGGGCGACGAAGAGGGCTCCATCACATTCGAGTAGCGGGGGTTTTCTACCACGAAAAGCACGAAAGAACACGAAAAAGAACAAAAAAGAAGAAAGAAGAACAAAAAAGGAAGAAGAAGAAAAAATAAGAAATATCAAGAAAGAGCGCGAAAAAGAACGAAAGAGAACAAGAGTGGACAGAAGGTGATTAGAGAGAACGAGAGAGAGTAAGTGAGAGGAAAAGAGGGAAAAGACAAGAAGGGAAGAATGAAGGAAGAAGGAAAGGGCGGGAGAAGAACCGAAATGGAAAAAAACTATCGGATTGGCGATCGGACCTACGTTCAGCGGCCCATCGTCCTGGGGCAGCTCCGGATGTTGCTTCCCCTGCTGGAAGGGGTACGGATTACGGGAGGGACCCCGTTGGAATTGGCGGGCATGCTGGGGAGCGAGAAATTGGGGACGGCCCTGGCGGTGGTGCTCGTGGAGGAGGGACTCAGCGTGGTGGACGCCATGAAAAGCATCGAGGCGCGGGCCGAGGAGATCGGGTACGCCGTCACACCGGAGCAGGCGCTGGAGGCCGTGGAAGATTTTTTCGCCTGCAACCGGGTATCTTCTCTCCTGGAGAGGCTCCTGACGATGCTCATCGGCCTGAGGACCCGGATCACGCGGGCATACGCGAATTTGAGCGAGTCATCTACCGCCTCGCCCGAGGCGATATCACCCGAAGGGACGCCATCCTCTGGAGTGTAGAGGCGATTGCCGCAAAGGAGTGGCTCCGGGCGCAGGCCGAGGAGCACTGTCGCGAGGTCGACCGCGAACTGGCGAAGATGGAATTCCTGGCGCGCCTGCTGGGGTCGAACTGGAGGGCCGCATACGTGGGCCCGGATGCAAATCCGGGGACTGCCGCGCCGGGCGCGGGAACCGATGCAGCCGCGGCCGCGACGGCATCGGCGACCTCAACGGAAGCCGAAGCGACTGGATCGGGAAACCCCCTTACCGGGCGATACTGCAAAGGGACGTCCGTGGCCCAATGCCGCCGATTATTCGGCGATCACCTGGTCGAAGTCTGCCGCACCTGTCCGGAATGAATGCCGCACCTGGCCAGAGTGAAGGGCGCATCTGTCCGGAATGAAGGACGCACCCGTCTGGAGTGAAGGGCGCATCTGTCTGGAGTGAGGCGAGAGGGTAGGGGTGGGGGGATGAGGGGGCGTCCGGTTCCTTCGGGTTGCGAGTTGCGGGTTGCGGGTTGCGGGTTGCGGGGTCAGGACCGATACCCGTGAACGAATTGCAGCCCGGCCCCTTGAGGGCGTTTCAGGAATTGGGGAAGGAGTGAGTACAGTGAGCAGTGGAGATTCGACCAGCC
>CAYOVG010000421.1:0-3899 GCA_964407285.1 uncultured Syntrophobacteraceae bacterium | reverse complement strand
TTCGATATCGAGAGCGATGTGGAGCGAGTGGGGTCGGGGATGGAGCGGCTTCGGGCGGAGATGGACGCCCTCATGAGCGCCATGGAGCATGCTGCCGTGGGAATGCGGAATAGCTGGTCGTCGTCTCTCGAAACCCTCGAATCGGGTTCGGTGAACATCGGCGAGAGCATCCGGCAAATCGGCGCGGAAGCCCGGCGCGCCTTTCAGGAAGCCGGCCCGCCCGTCGAGAGCCTGGCGTCGGAGATGGAACGGGTAAATGCGATCCTGGCTGAAGGAAACGATTCCTGGGAAACCTACCGCAAGACGGTGGACCAGGCCGCCAAGGGGATCGACAGCGTGGAACCCTCCGTGCGCAGGGTCGAAAGCGCCGTGCGCGGCTGGGGAAAGGATTTTACCAACATGCTCACCGATACGGTGATGCAGGGGAAAATCAGCTTCTCCGACCTGGCCGAATCCATCATCCGCGACATTATCCGTATCCAGATCCAGACGACCATCACCGACAAAATATTCAACCGTTCGTTCGTCGGGGGCGTGTTCGGAAGCCTCACGCGGTGGCTCGGGGGCGCCGCGGGCGGCCCGACCGGCGGAGATTCCGCCGTGGGCGACGCGTTGGCGGTATCCGCAACGGATACCGTGCCCGCCTATGTCGCCCACACGGGCGGTATTGCCGGACTCTCCCCCTTTCCCGAAATGCGCATCGACCCCGTTGTGTTCCGCAGTGCACTGAGGCTCCACAACGGCCTGGCCGCGGACGAATTTCCCGCCATCCTGCAGACCGGCGAAGAGGTGGTGTCGCGATCCGACCGGGCATCCATCCTGTCCCAACTGCAGGCTTCCCGGAATGCCCGGGAGGCGTCCCCAGTGACGGTCAACCTGGTGAACAACACCGGCACCCAGGCCATCGCCCGGAAGGGTTCCGACGGCCCCCGGTGGGACGGCAAGAAATGGGTCCAGGACATCATTCTGGAAGCGGTGAACGGCGGCAACGAGTCCCTCATGTATGCGATTGCGAAGATTCGGTGAATGGAAGGGATGGGGGATGGAAGGGACGGTGAATGGGTGAATGGGTGAATGGGTGAATGGGTGAATGGGGGGAGTGGGGGGAGTGGGTGAATCGGAGGGGGAATGTCCGACGACTACAGCACATGGAATTGGGACAGTATCGATGCTCCATCGGGGATTAAGGTGATTCCGGTGACTAGCACCATCATTACCCCCAGCGAAGCCGGATACGACACTTGCCGTCCCCGGTGGACGCGCAACCGGATGAAAATCGTCCTGGAGTGGAGCGGTTCCGAGGGGATGATGAGCCCCGCTTCGTTCAATGCGCTCCTCGAATTCTTCTGGAATCGGCGCGGACCCGCCCTGCCGTTCTACTTCCAGGTCCCGGTCGGCCTCTACGGTTCTCCCGACGGATACAGCGGCGAAGCCGACCCTTCGGGGCTCGACCCGTTCGACACGGAAGTGGACGTCGGGTATGGCGAGGGGCCGGTTTACCTTGTGCGGTTCACGCAGGAAGAACTGCCTTTCCGTTTCCTCTTCCCGAATCACTGGTATACGGAATCCCCCGTGGAACTGCTCAAGGTGGCGTGAAGACGTCCAATAGAGACTCATTTGCGCGGATAGATTCAAAGAGAAGGGTATCGAGTGACCATTCCATCCGAACTCGTGCAGGAAAAGAACAGGCTCTACTCCTCTAATGCGCTCCTGATGCTCCTGGAGGTGCAATCGGACGCTCTTTCGGATTCTCTGAGGCTTGTGCGTAACGTCGCCGATATCGTGTGGAACGATCAGACATGGCAGAAATTCGCATGGAACATGGGGGTGATCGGACAGAGCGGGGAGGGGAAGCTTCCGGAGTTGGTCATCCAGGTGCAAAACGTCGATCGAATGATCCAGTACGAGTGCGAAAGGGCCGAGGGACTCATGGGAGCAACGGTGATCGTGCGCCTGGTGAGCTCCGGCCACCTCGACCTCACGACTCCGCTCTTCAGCATGGAATTCACCGTGCTCAAGACCGAAGCCGACGCCGACTGGGTCACCTTCCACCTGGGCATGGAAAATCCTTACGGCTTGAGGTTCCCGGCCAACACGTTCGCCGCGGACCTTTGCCGCTACCGGCTCTCGACGGGATTCGGCGGAGAGGAGTGCGGCTATTCCGGCACGGCCTCGTCTTGCGACTACAAATGGGAGACCTGCGTATCGCTCGGGAACGCGCTCCGCTTCGGAGGGCAGCCCGGACTCATGGGGACGATCTTCGATGAGTAAGGACCCGTTTTCCGCCCTCGTCGGCGCTCCCTTCGAAGACATGGGGCACGGCCCCGAGGCTTACGACTGCTACGGGATCGTGCCCGCCGGAGCGCAACTCCTCGGCCTGGACCTTCCCGACTACGGCTCCATCGCCTCGCACCTGTCGATGGAGATATCCCGAAGAGTGGAAGACCGAAAGCCCCTCTTCGAACGCGTGGCTCCGCGTCCCGGCGCCGTCGTGGCCTTCACCACCGCCACGCCCATGGTGATCGACCACTTCGGCCTGGTCATCGACCCCTACAACTTCCTCCATACCACGAGAGCCACCGGCGGGCAGATATGCTCCCTCGACCACATCCTCTGGAAACGGCTGATCGAAGGATTCTACCGGTTTCGGCTCAGCGCCCGCGGCCGCAATTTCGAAGCCCGAGGATGATGCCGTCGCGCAGTCACTGCCGCCGGCGGCAACCATACAAAGAAGCCCGGATTTCAATTGTTCACGGCGTCGTATCATCTAACGGCAAAACTAGGATTTAGCCCCCATGCTCCCTTCGAATTCCCTGCAAACGAGCCCCCACTCACCTATTCACCTATTCACCCACTCACCTATTCACCTATTCACCTATTCACCTATCCACCATCCTTCCCATTCCCCCGCTCAAAGGAGTAAACCCGAAATGGACAGCACGATCAAGCTCATCAACGTCACCAACCCGTTCCCCTTCATTCCGTCGGACCGGAACGTCTCCTTCGCGCCGTACCGCCACGGAATGCGCCTGAGCGATCTGGCGGCCCCGTTCCGGGAGATGCTGCGAGCAAAAGGCTACGAAGGCGATATCGTCGCCGCGCGCCGGGGCCTGGTGGTCGAGGACCTGGACGCCCCCGTGCTTCCGGGCGACTGCATAACGCTCTTCGTCCGGTACGGGAGCGGCGATGCCGGCCGGATGATCGCCGGCCTGGCGCTCGTGGTCGTGGCCGCCGCAACCGGCGGTTGGATCGCCGGACTTCCCGCCCTCTCCGGGTCCATGTCGCTGTTCGGGAGCGCCATATCGACCGGCACGCTGTGGGGATCTCTTGCATCGGTCGCCGTCATGACCCTCGGCGGCATCATGCTCAACATGGTGTTTCCCTCCGGTTCCTCGGGAGATACCGGCAGCCCCACCTATGGCTGGAACGGCGCCTGCAACAGCGTCAGGCCGGGAAACGTCATCCCCGTGGCGTTCGGGGAGTGCGCCGTCGGGGCGCAGATCGTCAACCAGTATATTGCCGCCGATTCCGGGCACAACCAGTGGATCTACCTCTTGCTGGCGGTAGCGCAGGGGGAGAGTTCCGAACCCGTCACGCAGTCGGACGTGCTCGTGGGAGACGAGACCCTCGCGTCCTACGCCGGCGACTACGCCTTCGGGGCCACCACCGGGGCGCTCACGATCACCGACGATGTCCGCTCCGCTCTCTCTTCCTTCACCGCCATCCACCATTACCGCAAGATGGACAAGGAGAAGAAGTACGATTCCGCCATGAGTTCCGCGGACGACATGACGCTCCTCATGCGCTTCAACGGCGCGGAGGGTTCCACCACGGTCACCGATTACGCCCGCGGCGGTCCCTGGGTCTGCCGCGGGGGCGCGTGCATCACGGCTCAAAAT
>CAYOVG010000420.1:0-5363 GCA_964407285.1 uncultured Syntrophobacteraceae bacterium | reverse complement strand
AAAAGGGGGTATCCACTTAACGCAAGTACCCCCTATAGGTTGTGTTTTCTTTGGACGATCTGCCGATATGGCAACGGGGCAGTCATAACAGCCTGTTCGATAAGGCGATAGAATAGCATGCCTCGTGATCGAGATGTGCGACGGTTAAAACGGAACGTATATTCATCGAGATAATAGTCGAGATGTTTTCCACTCACCGATCCTTGGTGCGTGCTCAGCAGCCAGCGTTTAAGCAACGCGGAAATACGATGAACGCCGGGCATCCTGACGTGAGCTGGTTCCCCAGTATCCGAAAAAACAACCCTCTCATGTCGGTAACCGCACTTCGACAATTCGTTGTAGCCACCCCATCCATCGGTCAATATCTCGGAGCCCTTTTCGACAACGTCACAAACGAAAGGCACAAGACTGGCGCCGGACACGTCAGGAATCCGGCGCATGCGCACCCGTCCGAACCCCCTCGGCGAATGAACTTCTATCGCGATAGCCACGATCTCTTTCCTTTCGCTACCACGCCCTCGTTTGCGGCCCACGTCCCTGCCGCCAACATAGGTCTCATCCACTTCAACGCGGCCCCAGAGTTGATCACGACCAGGACGAACCATGGCGTGCCTCAGTTTATGCAACCATGTCCAAGCGGTTTGATAACTCCCCAACCCAAAAATGCGTTTCAGTTCCAAGGCACTCGCGCCGTCTTTCTGACTGGTCACAAACCACATTGCGGCAAACCAAGTTCTCAAAGGCATCCGTGTATGATCAAAGATCGTGCCTGCCGTTACCGAGACCTCGCTTCCGCACTGCCGACAATGAAGGTAACCCCGACCAGTGGTCCATGGTTCGGCTTTCCCGCCGCACTGAACGCATTCAAACCCATCCGGCCAACGGCAACGTGCAAGATAGCGGCGGCATGCCGGTTCATCGGCAAACCATTCCAGAAACTCCTGGTATGTGCGCGGGTAGTCCTCTCCCGCTACCGGATGCGGACGAGCATTCATACCGTGACATACTATATGTGGGGGGCACTTGCGTCAAGTGGATACCCCCTTTTATAGAATTGGTGTCCCGCCGGGAGCCAATGTACATAAGCCATTCATATTGCTTATTGTTTTACTCGCGGGCCCGTGAATTTCCCGATGACGCCGAGCAACCGTTCAATACTCCGGCGCTTTTGGCGCAAGTAGACTAACAGCCCTTTGATAAACAGCATTTTGGGCCGGCTGTTCAAAAACGATGAGAGGCGAGGCGCGCAAGTCCTGAGGGAGAAATGAGGCGTACCTATATTACCCCGCAATGACGAAGGATGAAGCGCAACACCGCAGATCGCGTTTTTCAACAGCGCGCCAAGCGGTGGCACGATGCTTGCTCTAATCTTGGGAGCGCTAAAACTCATTTGAGGAGACCAAACATGCCTCTCTATGATTACCGGTGTCCGAATTGCAGCTTGGATGAAAGCCGCATCGCAGGACTGGATGACCACACGGTCCGGTGTACCGTTTGCGGCAAGGACATGATCCGTCTGACCCATGAAGACGATCTGTTCCGGGCGTATTGGGAGTCTCCGGAAAAATCCGGCGAGAAGCTTCCCGGAGCCAATTAGACCCGCCTCAGGCGACATGCCGGGCGAGGAATGGCGCCGGCGGCCCGCGCGAATGCAGGACTTTCTTGTGTGACGGCGTCACGAAGATCCTGCCAAACCGAATGTCGCGCCTGCGCGAGGATATCGCACGAGCCAGGGCGGTTCGGGCGTGGACGGTTTTGAAGGCGGCGGATTTTTTTCAGCCCCGGTTGCGGGAACGTTCTTGGGCGCCCTGAGATTTATCTCCGTAATAGTCGCCTTATCCTGTCTGACGGACTTCGGTGTTTCCTTTTCGTATAGAAGACGGATTCCCATAACAGGCTGATAAAAGAAAATAGCGCGCTTCCCTGCGCGGCGCCCCAATGATGGGGTATTTTTACCCATACACGGGAATGATCCCCCTTCGGCACCCCCGGCCCCCTCTCTCCATTCCGGCTTCGGGAACCCATTCCTCCGGGGCTCCGGCCATGCTTGTTGATCGCACATTGACAGCAGGCATGTCGATCGGTAGAGTGGTTGGTCTTAAACGAGGTGCGGACATGGTCGGAAGCTATCCCAAAGATCTGATATTGAAAGACGGTGCGGAAGCGTTGTTGAGGCCTTTGAAGGAGGAAGACTTGGACCCTCTGAAAAGGTTTTACTCCGGCCTGACTCTTTCCGACCGCTGGTTCATGACGGAGGACACATCGGATCCCGGGGTGGTTCGAAGGTGGATGGAGGACATCCGGGACGGGAGGGCCTTCTCCATTGTGGCGCTCGTCGACGAGCGCATCGTAGCCCACGCCACGCTCTCCTTAGGCGCGTCCGGCGGATTGAAACACCTGGGCAGTCTGCGTATTATGGTGGATCCCAAGTTTCGACGCATTCGCCTGGGCACGTGGATGCTGCTGGATCTCATTCGCCGGGCTATGGATTTGGGGCTGGAGCGGTTGCGGTCCGATTTCGTGGTGGGCATTGAGGATTCCGCCATCGAGGCCGCTTACAAGCTCGACTTTACCAAGGAATTCGTGTTGAAGGACTATGTTCGGGATCAGCAGGGGAACTACCATGACTATCAGATTATGGTGAAGCACCTGCATAAGGGTTGGAGTGACTTCTGACCGCCCGTTGATAAACGGTACTATGGACAGGCCGGTAGAAAACGATGAGATGCAAGGCGCGCGAATCCTGAGGAATGAGGCCTACATGCAATACGCCGCAAGGACGAAGGATGAAGCCCAACACAGAAGATCGCGTTTTTTTACGGCTTGTTAGCCGTCAAGTTCATGGGCTCCTTCCAACAAACCCGTGTACATCGGGAGACTCCCCGCGGAAACCTCACATTCGTCTCGTTCTGCCGCCCCGGAGACATCGAGAGCGCCCGATTCCCCGCCGATTTCGGTAGATATCCCCGGTACCGGCCGATCTTATCCAGCAAGCAGAAATTGATGGAAACGGCCGGAGAGCCCGACGCCAACGTGGTGTTGGCCTTAACCTCCGGGCATGAAATCGTGGGAGTGGCTGTCCTGGCGTATCCGTCTCCGGACGAACGATGGCGCCGCGTGGGAGACCGCGTCATGATGGAAGTGGCGGTGATCGAGGTGAACCGGCAATGGAGATCCATGGGAGTGGCGGGAATGCTCATGACGCTGCTCTTGTCTCATCCGCTGGTGGAGGATCGGATCTGCTATCTTGTGGGATACTCCTGGACTTGGGATTTGGACGGTTCGAACAAGACCCCCATGGAGTACCGCACCATGCTCGGAACCTTCTTCGCCGGATACGGGTTCAAGCCTTACCAGACCAATGATCCCAATGTGAACCTTCGCCCGGAAAATCTCTTCATGGCGCGGATCGGAAGCCGCATTTCCCAGGATATTCAGATGCGCTTCAAACGGGTGCGCTTCAATCTGGATCTTCACGCGTCGTGACCATGAAGCCGCAAGGGCGCAAATGCAGGCGTTTTTACGTACGCACGCGTGCCAGGCCGTTTCCAATCCGGGGACACCTTACTTATTTCCCCTCGTTACACCGCAGGAGCGGTGTCACGAGAAACAAGCCGGCGGGGAAGCAGTGAGCAGTCGATCGTCCTTTCCCAACCGATGAGCCGCCGCACGGCTCCATGTATACGATCCGGGATCGTTCCCAATGCCCGCTTTCAAGGGAATACGCTCAATATAACGCGCAGCGAGGAGAAGATGAGCCTCGTCCATGGAAAACGAGGCAAAGGCCCGTGGCGAAGCGCTCGAACCATGGCGACCCAAACCGGCATGACCAATCAGTGGCTCAAGGATCAAGGTCTTATAGTTGTCAAAGAACTGTGGGTGAACATTCATTACCCGGCTATGACCCGGTAAGTTCTGTGAACCGCCTATTGCGGACCCGCATGATAGGTGGTGTGGGGAGAGGGAGAGAAAAACTCCCCCTTACCCGATTAGCTGTCACGCAACGATGCCAAGAACTTTGTGAATTGCTCATTTAGGAGCGCCTCATCGCGTTTGGTCACCTTCGGCCCTTGGATCTGCAGGTAGAGGATGCCCATCAGATCAGAGGGAACGGACGCGTCGCTTACCTTGATGGGGAGAATTCTCTTTCTGGCTCCCCAAGCACGCCCGATCTCAAAGTGCACCCAAGAAGTCGCGGCAGCATTTCCCGAGATCACAGCAATCAAGCAGTCAGCGTCGTCGATTGCCTTAGAAATCGTGTCCGTTATGGAGTCGCCCACCGCCACCTGACGATCCGCCATCCACACTTCGAAGCCCGCCTGTTGCGCAATGTCAGAGATCTTTCGAAGCAGCGCGATGTCGCGGTAGCTGCCCGAGAGGAATGCCCGAGGTCGTCGAACCTCCGCCGTGAATGGCGTCGGCACATCTGCGTCGGGGGCAGTGCGGAGAGCTACCGCTTTCAAAAACTCGACGACCTGTGAGTGCGACGCATCACGCTCGTAAGTGATGCAGTCGAGCCGCTTGTCCTCAAGGAGCCGACGGCGTTCGAGTGAGCTATATTCGTCTTCTGAGATAAGCAGGAAATGCTGGCTGATGCTCCGCTCGTAGATTGTCGACAGCCTGTCCACTACGCTTTCCAAGTCCGGGTCCGAGCCCCCGAACCCCACGAAGAGGACCGTGTACGTCGCGAAGACGGTTTCCAGAAAGGACCTCTACGCCGGACTCAGATGAAGCAATCGTGAGTAGTCACGATTGCCGAGGATGATCGACCCCGGCAAGTTGACGTCTCCGTGCACCTTGAAGACAAAGAACCGGTCGCTTCTTAGGCAGTCGATGGCCTGGTTGACGCCGCCCAATGAGAAGACGGGCGGAATTGTGCCCTCGGATTCGACCGCATAAGCGCCCTCGATCAAGCCGTCGTAGTTTGATGTGAGAACTGCAACCCATTTCGGCTGACAAAGAGCGCGGTGGGCCGGGCTCGGCTTCGTCGCTCCAGAGTGTAAAATCTCCGACAGACACGCGTTGAGTTGCCCACCGAGAGCGTGCTGAAGTTCCTGCGCGACGACCAGCAGTCGGTTCTTGTCGAGGATTGCCTTGAACTCTGAAGGTTCCGCTCTCAGTTGCACGCGATGAACTGCGCACCAGTCGATCATGCGCTCCAGCAACGTCCGCCACGTGGGCAAGCTCTTCCCATCAGAGGTCTTGGCTTGCGCAGAAAGGCCTGCCCCGACAAACACTACGCACCGATGGTCCCGGATGCTCCGAACGAGCATCTCCGGGCGGAATGTGTCAATGAAAATGAGACACCTGTTTTCAGAAATTAGACTCTCACGTCACCACTCGACGGTTTGTTGATCCACGCG
>CAYOVG010000419.1:0-5367 GCA_964407285.1 uncultured Syntrophobacteraceae bacterium | reverse complement strand
GGATGCGGATGCCGCGCCGTTTGAGGCTTCCTTCGCCATGGCGCTCTCCAGTTCGTCGACGGGAGAGTGAAGCGATGCAGTCGAGGCCGACCCCGGCGCGGGCCGCCGCGCCTTTCCGCCCGAGGAGGCGGCCGTCCGGCCCTCCGCAGGTTGGGCCCGCTCGACGGGGGCCACGCTGCTCAACCTGCGCAGAAACTCGCTCTTCGCCACGTTAACGTCCAGCACCCCCGAGTGCTTCTCGATACTGCCGGCGGCCGCCTTGAGAAGCCCGGTCAACTTCTTTTCAGAAACGGGAACGACGTTCTTATAGCGTTCCGCTATGGAGGCAAAGGCCTCCCGGACGGCATTTCCCTGAGCGGAACCCACCGCCTCGCAGACTTCATTGGACAAATTGGAGAGGCACTGCAACGCTTCGACATCGGATTCCGGCTCCCTGACCTCGCCGGACGGCATTCTTTTCACCGCCTGTATGATCTTTTCCGGATAGTTCCATTTCCTCAGCACCGCCGCCGCAAGTTCATCGTAGGAAATCCCCAGGATCAGCCGGGATGCGTCCTGGTCGTTCAGCCGGTTGCCGGCCATCGCCGCTTTGATCTCCTCGTACTCTTCGGGCAGATAGTAGATGACCAGGTGCTTCCCGAGGTTCCTGAGCATCGAGCAGATGAACGCTTCCTCCACTCCCTTGAAGCGCATCTCCCTGGCCAGGTCACGGGCTATGAGGCCGCTCGTGAACGAACTGAGCGCCCCGTCTTTCATTTCGCCGGTCCGGTCCTTGCTCTGCAGATGTTCGAAGAGCATGAGGCCCGACGCCGCCAGCCTCACCTGTTCGAAGCCGAGCATCATCACGGCCCTGGTGATGGATGTGATCTTACCGGAGAGATTCCCGTAGAAGGCCGAATTCACGAGCCGAAGCAGTTTGTTGGTCAGCGAGACGTCCTTGAGGATGATGTTTGCGAGCTGCAGGGCCGAAGCCGGATTTTCGGCGGATGAGGACGTCTTCTCGTTGATTTCGGCCACATGGCGGGAAAACGCCGGAAAATCGCTCTTGCGGCTCATTCTTCGGAGCAGGAACTCCACCGTGCTGTGGGAGGCATCCCCCGGCCGCCCTCCGTCCGGTTTGCCCGCCACCCCCTCGCGCCCGAGGTACGCTTCCAGGTCGGCCATCATTTCCCCGGCGCTCCGATAGCGAAGTTCCAGGCTCTTTTCGACGGCCTTGAGGACCACCCGGTTGATTTCCTCCGGGATCTCGCCGTTCTTCAGGGACGGGGGCTCCACGGGCTGATTGGCTATCTTGTACATGACCGTGACGTGGCTTTCCGCCTCGAAGGCGGGGCTCGCCACCAGCATCTCGTAGAACACGAGTCCCAGCGAGAAGATGTCGGACTGGGGACCGAGAGGCGCCTTGCCGAAGTGTTCCGGAGACATGTAGAAGGGTGTGCCGGCCATGTCGTTCCTGGCCCCGATGGTGGTGGATATGCCGAAATCCATGATCTTGGGCGTCCTCTTCCTGTTGATGAGGATGTTCGTCGGCTTGAGGTCCCTGTGGATTACCCCCTTCTCGTGCGCGTAGGCGATGCCGTTCAAAATCCCGATCATGATCGGTACCGCCTGCGACACCTTCATGGGACCTCGCTTGCGGATGACGGCCCTGAGGGACACCCCGTCCACGTATTCGAGCACCAGGTAGGGTTTCCCCTCGTGGATTCCCATATCGTACACGGATACGATGTTCGGATTGCGGAGCCTTGCAGCTATGCGGGCTTCGTTCATGAGGCGCTTGTGGCGGTCCCTCTGGGTGGCCACGCTGATCTCGAGAGTCTTGATGGCGACCTGCCGTTCCAGCAACGGGTCCCGCGCCAGGTAGACCACCCCCTGGGAGCCCTTGCCGAGCACCTTCATTACGTCGAATCGGCCTATCTTTTCAGGTATTTCCATACAATTCGCCATTTCCGCGGACGTTCATGAACCATGAACCGTGGTCCGTAACTCCCAACCCGCAACCCGTTCGCAACCCAACGGCGCATCATACATAATGCGCGCACTTTCGGCAAAATATTTCCCTCTGAAATCGCCGTGGTGGAGCTAAGTGGTCGAAGCGCCATCCCCTTTATTTTTATCCCAAAATTCCAATCATTAGCTGTAGGCTATTAATTTACCATAGTAACTCTATCTTTGACACTCCACGGATTTGTCCTATCATTAGCCCAATCGCGACGGCCGCACGGATGCCGTCAGCCCGAGGAAAACCGGAGCAGCCGCTGTCCGCGGCCGCATTTGTCCGTTCTCCGATAAAGGAATATAATTGATAAACGACGATGGAAGACCTGTCGGGCTCCGGGTGGGGCGCGGCGGGCCTCCATGAGACTGACCTTTTCGGGAAAAATAGATGAGCGCAGTAAGAAAGAAAAAATCATCCCTCAAGTTGTCGCAGAATGCCGAGGTGGTG
This sequence comes from uncultured Syntrophobacteraceae bacterium, assembly GCA_964407285.1. Taxonomy (GTDB): domain Bacteria; phylum Desulfobacterota; class Syntrophobacteria; order Syntrophobacterales; family Syntrophobacteraceae; genus CAYOVG01. Next base: position 2,921 of record CAYOVG010000419.1, on the reverse strand, counting down.
CTGGCGAAGCGCTACCTCAAGAAAGATGAAAAAGGCAACCCGGTGGAAACCCCGGAGGAGCTCTTCCGGCGAGTGGCCAGGGCCATTGCGGAGGCGGACGCCGCCTTCGAGGGGCCGGAGAGCGCAGCGGAAAGCGCGGAGAAGTTCTACCGGCTAATGACATCCCTCGAATTCGTGCCGAACTCGCCCACCCTGATGAACGCGGGCAGGAAGCTGGGCCAACTCTCGGCCTGCTTCGTACTCCCGGTGGAGGATTCCATCGACTCGATCTTCGAAGCCATAAAGCACGCCGCCATCATTCACAAGAGCGGCGGCGGCACCGGCTTCTCGTTTTCGAGGATTCGCCCGGAGAGCGACAAGGTGATGTCCACGCAGGGGGTCGCCAGCGGTCCCGTATCGTTCATGACGGTCTTCGACACCGCCACGGAAACCGTGAAGCAGGGGGGCACCAGGCGTGGGGCCAATATGGGAATCCTGCGGGTGGACCACCCCGACATCGAAAAGTTCATCACCTGCAAGACGGACAACGATCGGCTCACCAACTTCAATATCTCGGTCGCGGTAACCGACGCCTTCATGGAAGCGGTCGAAAACGGGGAAGACTACCGTCTCATAAATCCGCGCACGGGCGAGCAGGTGAAAGTGCTTTCCGCCCGCGACGTTTTCAACAGGATCGTCGAATCCGCGTGGAGGAACGGGGAGCCCGGCATCATTTTCATCGACGCAATGAACCGGGGCAATCCGACTCCTCTGCATGGGGAAATCGAGAGCACCAATCCTTGCGGCGAACAACCGCTTCTTCCCTACGAGTCGTGCAACCTCGGGTCCATCAACCTCGGCCTGATGGTGAAGGAGGGCCGTATCGACTACGACCGGTTGAGGGAAGTGATATGGGATTCGGCGCACTTCCTGGACAACGTGATCGAAGCCAACAAGTACCCGCTTTCCAAGATAGAGGAGCTGACGCGCTCCAACCGGAAGATCGGATTGGGGGTGATGGGTTTTGCGGACATGCTGGTAGCCCTGGGGATTCCGTACGATTCCGGGGAGGCGATAGCGACCGCCGAGGAGGTCATGGCCTTCATCCAGCGTGAATCCAAGGCCGCATCGGCGGACCTGGGTCAGCGGCGGGGCAATTTTCCGAACTACAAGGGGTCGATCCACGACAAACCCGAGACTCCCCATATGCGAAACGCCACCACCACCACCATCGCACCCACCGGGACCATCAGCATCATCGCGGGAGCGTCCAGCGGGATAGAGCCCATCTTTGCTATCTCGTTCGTCCGGAAGGTGCTGGACAACCAGGAACTCGTGGAGGTGCATCCCCTCTTCGAGAAGATTGCCCGTGAGCGGGGCTTCTACAGTGACGAGTTGATGAAGGAAATCGCCCACAAGGGCAGCATTCAGGCCATGGAGGAGATCCCCCGGGAAGTCCGGCGCATCTTCGTGGTGGCCCACGACGTGACTTCAGATTCGCACATCCGCATCCAGGCGGCTTTTCAGAAGTACACCGACAATGCGGTGAGCAAGACCATCAACTTCCCGTTCGCCGCCACGCGGGAGGATGTGGCCAGGGCCTACATGACCGCCTACCGGTCCGGGTGCAAGGGGCTCACCATCTACCGCGACGGGAGCCGGGAAACGCAGGTCCTGAACATAACGAAGAAGCCGGTCTACCCGCAGGTGGAGCCGCGGCCGCGGCCCGACGCCACGGTGGGCGTGACCGAGCGGATCAATACGGGGTGCGGCAAGCTCTACGTTACGTTGAACCGGGACGACTACGGCTTTTGCGAGATCTTCGCACAGATGGGAAAAGCCGGCGGGTGCGCTTACTCGCAGATCGAGGCCACCAGCAGGCTGATATCCCTGGCGCTACGGTCCGGGGTCAAGATGGAAGCCATCATCCGGCAGCTCATGGGAATCCGGTGCCCCTCCCCCACCTGGCAAAACGGCCACCAGGTCGTGTCGTGTTCCGATGCGATCGCGAAGATCCTCAATCACCACGCCAGTTCCAACATCACGTCTTTCGAGTCGCAGATGGGGGCGTGCCCTGATTGCGGAGCGGCCGTCGAGCACGAAGGCGGGTGCATTGTCTGCAGGTCCTGCGGTTTTTCGAGGTGCAGTTAGGAGATTGGAGGGTTGAAAATATTTTCTAAAGTCGTGTCGGGTTCTATCCGATAATGGAAGCAAAAGGTGAATAATCGGCTGCAAGGGTGTTAGGAAAACGTTAACCCGAAAGACGACATGGAAGTCATAACGTACATTTCAAGGAGGGATAATCATGGCGCTTCGAGTCAATACCAATGTGGAAGCCCTCAATATCCACAACAACCTGGTGAATACGAACAAGAGGGTTTCGGATTCGTTGCAGAGGCTGTCGACGGGACTCCGGATCAACGCCGCCAAGGATGATGCATCGGGATTCGCCATCGCCAACAAGTTCAAGTCACAGGCTTCTTCGATGCGGGTGGCGTACCAGAACGCGACGGAAGCCCAGTCGATGCTGCAGACGGCGGACGGCGCTTACAACAAGGTTCACGACATTCTCATGAGAATGAAGGACCTCGCCACTCAGTCGTCGTCCGGGCAGGCTTCGGCCAGCCAGCTCAACAGCGAGTTCCAGTTCCTGCAGTCTGAAATCGATCGTATCGCGGGTTCCACCAACTACAACGGCACGACCCTGATCGATCAGTCGGCGGGCAGGAGCATAACCTTCCAGGTAGGCGCGGTCAATGCCAGCAATAACCAGATAACCCTGACGATCTCCGGCGCCACGTCAACGACCATGGGCGTCAATGCTTCCAGCATCTCGGATGTCGCTTCCGCCCAGTCCGCGATGGACCGTCTCGATACGGCCCTGAGTAGCGTCAACAACTACATGGCGAAGGTAGGCGCCTACCAGAACAGGCTGCAGTACA
>CAYOVG010000418.1:2787-5444 GCA_964407285.1 uncultured Syntrophobacteraceae bacterium | reverse complement strand
ACGTTCATTTCATTGTAGATGGGGAGCTGAGTGGTAACGAACGGCAGTTCGTCCATGCTATGCCGGCTATGGAAATCTTCGATCCGGTCCCTGTCCTCCCGCATGCGTGTTCTGAACTGGCGTTTGAACAGATAGACCATCACATGGCAGTTGATCCCGTAGATCGCGAGGATGGCGGCGGCGAGATAGTAGAGAATAGCAATGATTTCCATTGTCTTCCATCAATAGACAGGCAGTGAATAGAATCAGGATCTAATCCATAGCGGTTGATCGGTCGAAAATAAACCCAATGTATAGTCATTCTCTTGGCGTAAGATATCCATCATGCCGTGATGATACAAGGGTTACCCGTCTGACTTTTTGATGGGAGCGTATGGCTGAAGACTCTGTGTGGGATGCTGCCCGCCGGAAATCCTGCTGCTGTTTTCCGGCCGTCGAATGCTTCGAAGCGTCCGGGAAGTTTGAGTACCGCACCTGTGGATATTGAGCGGTGAACGGGCGGCGGCGCGCGCTCGTTCCCGCGCCGCCCGGTCTTTGGATCTTCCCATTTCATTGCGTGTTCATTGCGTGCCGGAAGTGAGTGCGAGCGGGCAGCCGGGGTCCGCGTCGAACGGGCTGCCCGTGAGTGCATACGAAAGGCACTTGAGGCCGCCGCGGCAGGTCCCGGCGAAAAAGCACCTCTCGCATCCCCGGCTGATCCGGTCCGGGTTTCGGAGCGACTGGAAGACATCGCTCGTCCTGTAGAGTTCGGCCAGGTGCGATTCAAAAACGTTGCCGACCTTGATGGGCATGCGCCTGCAGGGATACAGGTCTCCGTTGGGTTGGATCGTGATGAGGGTGTCGCCCGCCGTGCAGCGGTACGGAATCCCTCCGGCCGCCAGAAATTGAAGTCCCCTGTGCATGGCTATTTCGGTTCTTCCGAGCAGGCGTCGCCAACCTTTGGGGCGCGCGTCACGCATGATCCGGAAGAAATGGAGCGTTTCGGATGGTGTGAGCGGCTGGGGCGCGGAACCGGCGGGGGCAGCGAAAGGGGAGTGAGACGCGTCGGGGGGGCGGGCAATGATGGATGCGGGAGCGCCGGCATGAATGGCTGCACCGGATGCGGCAAGGCCGGATGCTGGAGAATCCGCACGGTCCATGGGGGGCGGAATATAGCGGTCGGCCCAGACTCGGTCGGCTTTAAGCCGCCGGGCGGTTTCAGCGACGATGGGGAACTCGCGGTAGTTGTCCCTGTGAGCCGTAAACGAAATGTACGTGCGGACACCCTCCCGGACGAGCCTCCGAACCCCCGAAACCGCCCTCTCGAAAGACCCGAACCCGCGGATTCGGTCGTGAGTCTCCCTGCCGCCCTCCATGCTCACCTGCACGAAGGAGGGTTTCAGTTCGCCGAGCCGGCGCGCCGTGGCCTTGTCGATGCAACTGCCGTTGGTAAGAACGGCAAAGCTGAAAAGGTCCTTATGGGAGGCAAAGACCCGGAGGAGTTCCATAAAGTCGGTGCGGATGAAGGGTTCCCCACCGGTCACGGTTATGTGGCCCCTTATTGCGGACAGTTCATTTTCGCTTCCCTTCCCCTTTTCGTTTCGCTGTCCGTTTACGCATTTCCTCTCGTGCTCATAGCTGTGCGCGTCCGCATCGTCTGCTCCGTTCCCGTCGCCGTCCGGATTGTCGTTGTCATCCGGATTGTTCCACGATGCGAGCATCGACTTGAACTGGTCCAGGATGGCCATGAGGCCTTCGAAACCCGGTTCGTCCCCCGAGAAGGAATCCTGGTAGCAGTGCGCGCACCGAAGGTTGCACCGCTCCGTGATATGCCACTGGAGGAGCAGGCCGCCGGGCCGGTATCGGGGAGCCTCGGCCCTGGTGTTCAACTATCCCCCTCCATCGAATTTCTCCGTGGACCGCTTTCAATCACCTCCGCCGCAACCCCCGCATCCTCCTCCGCCGCAACCGCCTCCATCTCCGCTACTGTCCCCGCTGCCTCCGCCGCAACCGCCTCCGCCGCAGCCCCCGCTTGTGTCGCCCGAAGACGCCGGAGGGCCGAGAACGTTCATGTATTCGGCATAGGCGGTCCCGGCAAGCATGCTGAAACCGAAAACTCCCACCAGCATCGCCAGTTCCTCCGCGTAAGAGTCCCGCAGGCCGGGGTCGTCGGGTTGTGAGCCGAAATGTCCGGGACCCATCGCTCCCCCGGCCGGACGGAGTTCATCCTGAACCATTTGGAGGTACCGGCGTCCGCGCCTGCTGATGCGGCGTGTTCTGGTGATCAGGAAGACAAACATCGATCCGAATATCAGCATGAATAACAGAAAAAGTATATTGAACCGGCCCCTCGAAACGGCTATCACGATCTTGTAGATGCCCAGACCGCCGATGACGGCCAGCGCCGTCATTCGCAGTCTCGTTGTCGCGCCCTCCATTTCCCGTGATGTGAGGAAACCCTCCTTCCGGAGACGCCATTCGTAAGGGAGGCATTCATCTTTGACAGTGTGGGAGATTTCGGCGACGGCCTCCTGCACGGTTTTGGAAAGATGGAAGCAGTCGAGCGCCTTGCGCTCGATAGGGAGCAATTTCGCCAGGCGGTCGGGGTCGATATCGGGGGCGCGCCCGATGCGTCCGTCTCCAGCGCTCCCGAGCATCAGGAAGCCGTTTTGGATCAG
>CAYOVG010000418.1:0-2777 GCA_964407285.1 uncultured Syntrophobacteraceae bacterium | reverse complement strand
GCTTGAATACGGCGAGACGGATGACTTCCCGTTCGCCGCCGCGCAGGTAGGCCAGTTCGTACGGGTCGTGCCGGGAAGGGAAGGGGGCCGGGCCGTCTGCCCCGGGGTCGGCGTTTCTAACCTTCCACAGGCAGTACCCCAGGGTGGCCGCAATGACGATCAAGTACAGAACGAGAAAATCGGGGCCATGCATGTCCGCGATGGGATTTCGGGCAAGCCGTTCCATGATGCTCGTCTCCTTATAATTCTCCGATATGCCGCTTGTTCGATGCGCCGGGCGATGGCGTACATGAATGAATGCCGGTGTGTCGCATTTCCTCCGCTGAGCGATGTCATAATGACATGTGAAGCCACGCATGTCCATCTGATTTACGCAGAGGAGCTTAAGGTCGCTTTCAGGGAGACGCGGTGGCGGCGGCATGGCGTCTCATGCCGGGATGCTGCGTTTCATGATACGAATGTGTATCATGGCGGGTTTGAGACATATAACGGCGATTGCTCGGGATGGTTTGACCGTTTCATACAAACGTGGTTGCGCGCACGCATTCAGTTGATTCAATGGTCCTCTTTTTGCCCGGTTTGGATGGACTTGACCGCATGACGGCTTGCGCGGTTCGATTATCGCGTCGCCGGCGGCGCCCGTCCGGATGCCTGTAATGCCCTGCACGGGCAGTCGTCCCGGTTTCGGTATACGGTATGTCCCAAGAGTGTCTCGAAACCCAAAGCGGACGCGGGCACAGATTACCGAAATATCGATAAGCGTTCGGATTCTAAGGTGTTTCCTGAAAGGCTTCAAGGCATGAGGCATGGCATGCTTGTTGCCATTTACAGGTCAAGCAGTTATAGATGGAGCAGAGTGACGTCGATATCCGAAAGTATCGGGATCTTTTCGATGCACCTGACATGAGCCGGCGCATGTTCCCGCCTGCGTGAGCCGGTTGAAATCCGCGGAGGGGCGGTACGGATAACGGGCGTCATGGAAACCCAATAGTACCCGCACTATCAGGCCTTCAGTCCGATCTCAGTGCGTCCTGAAGGGTGTGGGGGATGGAGATTTCGAGGTCTGGATTCCGAACGAACGACCAAACAGGATGAACCCGAGCAAGAGAAAGGAGCACCGAGATGTCCGTATGGAAATGCAATAAATGTGGAAATACCGTCGATGTGGCGACTCCCCCTGAAACCTGTCCATCGTGCAAGGAAAAATGCGAGTTCCTGGATGTGACCTGCTACATCCCGGAATGCGGCGGACCCGATTCGGGCAACATCAACGCCAATGTGTACCAGGAAAGCTCCAAGGGCCATAAGTAGAACATCCGGCGCTGAATGTGCGGTCCGCGCTTGTGCGTTCTCCGCCCGCGTCGCGTGAGCGGCGCGGGCGGCAAAGCGGGCGGCATGGGCGCGGTGTGAGATTGGCGCGGGTTACGCGCCGGTGGCGTTATCGATGGAAAGAGCGGAACTCGAGTCTGTCGTCGCAAATCGGACAGACGGGGTCGAAAGGAGTTTTTTGTGGCCAGGCCGGAAGAAATGTGGCAATGTCAGACCGTTAATTGCGGATATACCTACGACCCCGACCGCGGGGACAGAAAAGGCAAAATCCCCAAGGGAACCAGTTTCGAGGACTTGCCGGAGTCCTGGCGATGCCCGGTTTGCGGCGGAGGCAAGCAGTGTTTTCGTCCCCTCGCGGGACCCGGCTCCACCAGGGAGATAGGCTGCGAGACGCCCGCTACCAGGTGATTCAACGCGGCGCATGTCGATGAGACACACTGTCGCTCACAAGAAGCACGAAGCCTTTGCCGGCCATTGACAGCTCATGGCGGCTCGCTTCGTGCTTTTTTTGTCTTTTCTTTCGTATTCCCGTTTCGCTTAGAGCGTTGCTGCCTCGTCGGGGCCCGGCCGGTACGAGAAAAGAGCCTGGAACTCGGCGCGGTCGGAGACGGAGGCGAAGACAGGGTTCCCGCGAAGATCGTCCTTTGTGCTTTCATCCACGGTGATAGCCTTTTTCAAGTACTTGATGCAAAGATCGAAATCACCGTTTCCGAGGTAAGCGACGGCCAGGTCGCAATACCCCTCCTTGTCCTTCGGACGATAATGCGTGGCTTCTTTGAACGCGTCTACCGCTTTCTGGAAGTCTCCGTTGTCGAGGTATGCGTAGCCGAGCGCATTGAAGCCGTTGAAAGCGGCGGGAGCAATCCGGACGGCGGATTCAAGCAAAGAAATGCGTTGAGCGGGGTCTTTGATTCCATAGCTGGCGGTAATGCGCTGAGACGCCTTTTGGGTTTTGTGGATATCGTCCCGGAGATCGGCAAGGGATCTGCGCATTTCATCCTTGAAATCTCTCAGCTTGAGGTACTCGTACACCATAAGGGCGACAAAGAGAACGCCGAAAAGGGCTATGAGCACGTTCAAAGTGCCGACCGGCAGGTTTCCGTCCATGACTTCCCTCCTGAAATTGTGGACGATACAGGGCCTGACGGCTTCGAAATCTTGTAACGCTATTCCGGGGACCTGTCAACCGCTACTGCTTTCCCGATTTCCCATGGAGAAGAACCTGTGAGTAAAGGACGAATAAATCCTCGAGGAACAAAAAAAGGTGAGCGCGATTTTATCGCGCCCACCCCACAGCTCCCCGAAGCAGGGGGAGAAATCTAAGCCCTACGCTCTCTTAGATGGTATAATCGTCCTACGTCCGCGCTATCCCAAATCCCATTCCGGTTACGCACCGGCCATCTCGCGCCTGTCGTCCATGCTGAAGACATTGCGTTCCTTCTTGCCCA
>CAYOVG010000417.1:0-5455 GCA_964407285.1 uncultured Syntrophobacteraceae bacterium | reverse complement strand
TGTCATGCCCAACCATAGCATGAGTGGGATCTATGGGCAACAGTCTTCTCCGGTGCGGAGCTGATTGTACCCGCGCAGTCGCGCACGCGTCGATTCTGGCGCAATGGACAACGAGCGAATCGAACAGACTGCGAAGCCTTCCGGCCTTACAGGGTAGGGGAGGTGAGCCTCTGCAGGCGTGGAGCGTCGGTATTTCACCGGGACCGGCGTGTCGGAGACCGGCGCATCATTGCGGCCGCTTCATCCTGAGCCGGCAAAGCTCGATATTGGCGGCATCCAGCATATCCTGCGTGCGCCTCATCTCGTCGCCCATTTCAACCACCGCCATGGTCGGGTGGATGAGAATCGCCGTATTCTTATAGGCCAGCGGGGACTTGCGGATGAGTTGGGTAAGAAAATCGCCCGCCCGGCAAGCCTCATCCGCCCGCAGGGCGGGCAGCACCGCCACGAACTCGTTGCTACCGTAGCGGCCTATGAAGCCGTCGTCGTCGGTGAAGATCTGCTTCATCAGCGCCGCAACGTGCTTGAGGATTTCCGTCCCGATCTCCGAGTATTCGTTCCCCTCGTTGTAGTAATCCAGGGCTATCAGGATTATCGAAAGCGGCTCCCGAAGCCGGTGCGCTTTGCGCATTTCCCTTTCCAGGATGGTGTGTATCTGAAAGAAGCTGAGAAGTCCCGTCCACTGGTCCTGGACCGCGAGGTCCTTCACCCGCTCGTAAATGAGGCAATTGTCAAGGCAAAGAGCGATCTTCATACCCAACTGCGCCAGCAGTTCCGTGCCGTCGTCGAGTTGATAGCGCTCGGTGCTGCTGCTCCCCAGGAACATGCATCCGAAGAGGATTTCATGGAAACAGAGAGGAACCAACACCCCGGACCCGATGGACGAAATGGGAATGGGAAAAAACTTCTGAAACTCCGCTATGTTGTCCGGGGAGAGGAGAATGGGACCCGGCGAGTTTCCGAAAATCGTCTGCATTACTTCCCCCGAAACAGGAAGTATCCAGGTGTTTTGCGCGATGGGTTCGCTCTCTTCCGAAATCTCCGGGAAGAACCTGTCGATGATTTCCGGGTGGTTTATGAAGAGGACCACCGCATCCAGTTGAAACCGTTCTTTGATCTCGCTCAGAAGTTGCTCGGCGAGTTGATCGAGTTGTATCGTCCGGAAAAGAATGCGCTCGATTTCAGCGAAACGGCGCCAGATGCTCTCATTGCCGGCGGCCGTATTGACCACTATTTCGAGCCGTTCCCGCAACGCCTCCTTTTCCGCCCAGAGCTTTTCCACCATGTCCCGCGCTTCCGCGCAATCGAACTGCGGCGGCGCTTCCGGGGCGGGAAAGGGCGACTCGCATTGATTTCGATCCATCCGCCAGACCTCTCTCTTTTTCCCCGACTTCTTCTCCTATTTCCGCCGGCTCTTCCCGATGGCGGCGAGGGCCAGTTCCACCGCGTCGACGGGGGTCCGCGCCAGTCGCAGATGGGGCAACTCGAATTCGGGCTGGAGCGCAACGACGGGTTTTCCCGTCTTCCCGGCCAGGGCCATTTCAGACAAAGTCCCATACCCGCCGCTCACCGCGATCAACACGTCGGCAGTATTTACGATGATCACGTTCCGCGCCTGGCCCATATTGGTCGCCACGGGAAAGTCAATGTAAGGATTGGCTTCGTGAATACTCGGCCCGGGTAAAACGCCGATGGTCCATCCTCCGCATTCCTTGGCTCCCCGCGCCGCCGCGGCCATGACTCCGCCCATCCCCCCGCAGACGAGAACCGCATCGTGCCGGGCTATTTCCCGGCCGACCTCCACAGCCAGTTCCTCGATGTCGGAGGAACACCGTCCCGCGCCGATCACACCCAGAAAAGGCCCGCGCATCTACTGGTCCTCCCACCCCCACTTGCCGATCAACGCCACGAACCGCACGGCTCCCAGGTCCGATTTGCGGATTCCCTCGGGCGCCCGCTCCAGCAGTACGAGTTCCTGGGACGCCTGGTCGCCCGCCGGCCCCACGAGACGCCCTCCCATGGCAAGCTGATCCGCCAGGGGTTGAGGAATTTTCGGCGCCCCCGCGGTCACGACAATGGCGTCGAAAGGCTGTTCCTCCGGCCATCCCAGCGTGCCGTCCCCTATTCGCAGCACGGTATTCCTGTAGCCCAGCGACTCGAGCAGGTCCCTGGCCCGGACGGAAAGGCTCGCAATCCGTTCCACCGAAAACACTCGCTCGGCCAGTTCCGCGAGAACCGCCGTCTGATAGCCGGACCCCGTGCCGATCTCCAGGACCTTTTCATGCCCGCGCAGCTTGAGTGCCTCCGTCATCAGCGCCACGATATACGGCTGTGAAATAGTCTGTTTTTCCCCAATGGGCAGAGGATGGTCGCCGTAGGCCTGATTCTGGAGCGCCTCGTCGACGAAAAGGTGGCGAGGGACCTTCCTCATGGCTTCGAGCACCCGCGGGTCGGCTATGCCCCGGCCGACGAGCTGAGTGTCAACCATCCGATCTCGTGCCTTCTGTAAATTTGCGTTCATATCCACCAGCGCCTGGATCTGCCGCATCCGTCTCATCAGCGGAACAGATGCTCCGCGCCTCGCGCGGAAAGCATCTCTTCCCTCCCGGATGCAATTATATCGGATTTTCGGACATTTTTAATTAGAACCGCCGGGAATGCAAGAATAATGTTTACGCGGGTGGAATTTAACGCTTTTCCTTCCCATGGCGCTTCCTGGCGGCTCCGGGCTGAGTCGCCGCCCCGGCGCCGTCGGCCTCCTCGATATCCGTATCCGCATCGGTATCGGGACCGGTAACCGTCTCCGGACGTTTCTTCAGGATCAGTCCGAGGCCGACCGAGATCAGCATCATCGACATGCACAATATCTGCCCCATGGTGAGCGGCCCGAAATACCCGACTTGAATGTCGGCCTCCCGGAAAAATTCGGCAAAGAAACGGAACAGGCCGTAGAAGAAAAGAAAGAACACGACCATCATCCCATCCCGGAATGTCCTTTGACGAAGTCGCCATAACAATATAAAAAGAAGAAGTCCTTCCAGGGCGGCTTCGTAGAGTTGAGACGGATGCCGTGGAAACGGTCCTGCGTGAGGAAAGACCATCCCCCACGGAACGAGGGTGACACGGCCGTACAGTTCCGCGTTGATGAAGTTACCGATACGGCCGAGCCCCAGGCCGATGGGGGCCGTAACGGCGACGCAGTCGGCCACGGCCCAGAAGGGGAGTTTTCTTCTTCGGCAGAAGAGCCATCCCGCGATGACGGCCCCCAGGAACCCGCCGTGAAAGGACATTCCTCCGTGCCAGGTGGCTATGATTTCGAGCGGATTGCTCAGGTAGACATCGTAATTGCGGTACTGGTAGAAAATGACGTACCCCAGGCGGGCGCCGACTATGAGTCCTACGGCCAGGTAGAAGATCAGGTCTTGCGCCGTGGGGCCGACGAGATTGAGCTCACGGGCTCGTTTTTGTTTTTGAATAAGGATATAGCTGGAGGCAATCCCCAGAATATACATGATTCCGTACCACCGGATCTGTATGGGACCGATGGAAATAATGTTGGGATCTATTTTCGGATAGGGCAGCATTGTCAGTCTCCTCCTTTCGCCTCTCGGGATGGAGGCTAGCATAGGGAAACTAAACCGTCAACCGGCACTCGACTCTGAACAGGAGAATCATGATGAGCTGCGGTCGCAAACACCATTCGCACGATCACGACCATGAACACCATCACCATGATCATGGCCACCATCACCACGACCATCACGATCATAACCACGGCCATGAACACGATCACGAGGATCACCATCATCACGACCATTCCCACGAGCATCACCACCACGATCACGACCATGCTCATGGTCATGATGAGCATGACCATCACCACCACCACGGACATGGAGAACACGATCACCACCATGTGTCCCATGGCCCCGTGGAACGGAAGACCGCGCCGGCATCCGCCGCGGAGGGACCGTCCGAAGCCGTAAAACTTACGAAGATGATCGAACACTGGGTGCGCCACAATCAAGACCATGCCCGCTCCTTCCGGGAATGGGCGGAAAAGGCCCGTGGGCTGAATAAAGAGGATGTCGCCCGCATCCTGGAGGAAGTCGCCGAACAATCCCGTGTTCAGAACCGCAAACTGGAGGATGCCCTGGCGGTGCTGAAAAACTCCTGATTTTCGGATTCCTGGAGAGCCCGGATGCCGGCGATGCCGATGTCTGATGCCGAATGGTCCGGTCGTGTTCTGCTTCGGTGTCGAGCATCCTTGAATGCCGGACGGGATGCGGCCTTCTTTTTCCGGAATCCGTGGTCTTCTCCGGGATCGATGCCGCCGAATCGCCGCATTGACAGCCCTCCAGCCGTGTGAGATACTGATAAGTCAACCCTGACGGCTGCATGACGTGCGTGTAGCCGGAGTATTTTTCAATCGAAGAGCTTCATCACGGATGAAGGCTGGTGAGGTTTGCTGTTCAATGCGCTATGGATGTCTCGTTCACGGGAAAGTTGTTGAAGGCGGCAACTGGCGTCCTCTTGTAGACCCCTCTACGGGAGAGGAATATGCTCGGGCCGTCGTGGCCGGCCGAGGCGTTGTGGACGCGGCCCTGGCGAGTTCCCTGGATGCGTTCGCCGCCTGGCGGCGCACCCCTTCCCGCCGCCGCTCGGGTCTCCTGCACGCTCTGGCCGACAGGATCAGGGGCGAACTGCAATCCCTGTCCCGGATTTTATCCAGGGAGGTGGGTAAGCCCCTTGCGGCCGCTTCGAAGGAAGTCGCCGGAGCCGCCGCGCTCATCGATTACTTCGCCGAGGAAGGCCTTCGCCTCGCCGGGCGCGTCCCGCTCCTCGGAAATCCCCGGGAGCAGGTTCTGATCGTTCGCGAGCCCGTGGGGGTGGTCGTGGCTATCACGCCCTTCAACTATCCCTTGAGCACTCTCGTCTGCAAGATGGGGCCGGCCCTGGCGGTCGGCTGCACGATGGTCGCCAAGCCCGACGAACACACGCCGCTCAGCACCATCAGGATGGGCGAACTCGCACTCGATGCGGGAATACCCGAGGGCGTACTCAACGTCATCACCGGCACGGGACCGGAAACCGGCCGTTTTTTGGTAGAGCACCCGACGCCTCGCATGATTACTTTTACCGGAAGTACGGCGGTGGGGAAGGAAATCCAGGCGACCAGCGCCCGGTGGGCGAGAAAAGTGATCCTGGAACTGGGAGGAAACTGCCCCGCCATCATCTGCGCCGATTCCCCGTGGCGCGACGCTTTGGCCGACATCGTCCATCAGACTTTCAACAACAGCGGCCAGTACTGTTACCGCATCAGTCGCATCTATGCAGCCGAGGAGATCTTTGCGGAGTTCCTGTCTGAATTTACCGGACTCGTCCGCCGGACGCGCGTCGGCCCGGCGACGGACGAAAGAACGGATCTCGGCCCTCTGAACAACCCCCAGGTCCT
>CAYOVG010000416.1:0-5461 GCA_964407285.1 uncultured Syntrophobacteraceae bacterium | reverse complement strand
CCCCCACGAAGCGGTCTAATCCCCGGAGCCGCCATTCGCTCCGGAAGCGGAGAAAAACCGCTCTGGGGCTGCGGAGCAGGTATCCGCACGATCGACTCCCGGATATTCCTTTCCAAGACCTTTCTACAGGTGACCGAAAGGCCGAAGAGATACCACAGATGCGGGTAGTACAGCACAGACAGGAACGAGCCGGTTACGAGAAACCCCGCGTAGGCGCCGACAATTCCGTGCGCAATGAACTGCATCGACTTCAGTTGCCGCATGCACTCCTTCGAGAGATAGGGCTGGACCCGCCTGAAAGACGGATTTTTCTGTATTCTCAGGATGAACAGCAAATCTTTGATACAGGTGAAGATCATCATAAATACGATGATCGTTCCTACAATGCCCAATTCGGCAAGCAGCGTCACGTACATGGAATGCGCCACACGCCCTCTGCTGTATTTCCCTCCGAATCCTCCGGGGTCCTCATATCGGCCGTCCAGGTTCCATGGATAGTTCCCCTGCCCCACGCCCCAAATGGGGTGGTCCATGAACATCCTCATGCCCACTTTCCAGAAATACCACCTCGCCGCCCCCGTGCCGCGCTTCACGTTGTCTTCCTTGATCGTTTGCATCTGGCTCCAGTAATCGTTGCCGTACCGTGCAAATTGGGGAGCGACATAGATGAAGATCACCACCGCAATGGCCGCCGCAGCGACTACGAGAACGAAGTTTTTCTTGAGCGTCCTGTACCAGCAGTAACCCAGGACAACGATCAACCCGAGAAAGCCCCCCCGGGACACGGATGCGACGTTGGCCGCGATGAAAGCGCCGACCGCCAGCAGAAAGAAGATCTTCATTTTACGGGATTCGGTCTGCATGGCGGAAAAGTAGGCAAATGGTATCGCCATGTTCATGACCAGGGCGAAGTCGTTCTCATCTCCCATGAAGGATGAGTTCGGTATCTTTCCGCTGTTGATGAATCCCACCACCGCCGCCGCGACGATGATGAGAATCCAGAACCGCACGTATCTTTCGATCTTGATCTGCGTATCCACGAAATTGATGAAGCTCATGTAGGCGATGAAGTAGAGCGTCATGCTCCTCCACATCTGGAACGCGAAGTAATTGTTCAGTGCTATGGGCACGTGGAGGACCATCAGAGCGAGGAGGCACACGAACAGCTTCGTCTGCTTCGTATCGAACCGCAGGATGCGGATGCGGAATATCAGCGCCGCCCGCAGGACGAGCTGAAGAATCATGCCGAGTCTGAGGCTCGCCAGGCCGGGTATGAACGTCTGAGGCCTGGCATAATCGAACAACAGATAGAGCATGAGGACATAAAACGGAAAATCGAACGCTTTTCGCTTCATAGCCGGTCCCTGTCAGGTTAGTGCAAGTACTGGGAACCTTGTCGAAAAAAGTGGACTCACAACCAGTCGAATGCTCCGGTCCGGTTGAGCTGTCGTCTTTCTGTTTCCGAGTATGTCCTTCGTCCTTGCATCAGGGTTTAGAACACTCCCGATTTGAAAGGCATCGGGGTCAGGATTTGCGGGTTGCGGAGTACGAATTTCTTGAGCCGGGCAATGCGGCAAGTTCGTTCACTGCAATGAGAGCTTCGTAGAACCGTTCGATGCTAGAGACATTGCTTTCAATGGCGAAACGGCTCGCAACCCTGGTTCCGGCATTTCGCCCCAGCTTTGCCGCCCTTTCGGGATGCAGCTTCAGAAGTTCGATTTTGTCCGCGACGGCCGTGGGGTCGCCGGGCAAAACGAGCAAACCGGAGACGCCGTCTTCTATGATGTCCAGGGGACCGCCGTGGGCAGTGGCGATTACCGGCTTCGAGAAGATCATGGCTTCCAGGATCGCCCGCCCGAAGGGTTCCGGCAGCGTCGAAGGATGCACCAGCACGTCCAGGGCGGAAACAATATCGGGAACATCCTCCCTGTAGCCCGTGAAGACGACCCTATCTTCCAGTCCGTACTCCCTCACCATGCGCTGCAGGCGCTCATGGTATTTCCTGTCGCTTTCCAGGCCGGAGACGCCGCCGACGAGGACGCATCCGACGTCCGAATGCCGCTCTCGAATGATCTTCATCGCTTCAACGGCGATGTGTTGCCCCTTCCACTCCTTCAGATTTCCCACGACCCCCACGAGAAACCCGATGCCGGACGAGGGCATGAGTTCCTTCCTCACCTCGCCCGGATCGCGTCTTCTCGCCCTCTCTACGGCTCCTATGTCGATCCCGTCGTGAATGGTGATGAAGTTTTCCGTGTTCAGGTTTTGCCTTCGCGCGTACCCGGCCACGGAGTCCGAAATCGCTATGACCCCGTCGTAATACCCCAGAAGCCACTTCTGCAAGGGAGCGGGATTCCAGTTGCCGCGCAGATGCGAGACGCACAGCCGCTTCGTGGCCCCCGATGCGAGCAGCCAGCCGGATTCCGAAGGAGCGTTGTTCAGGTGGACGATGTCTATCGCATGCTTCCTGAGCACCCTTACCGCCTGCAGGAATTCGGGTACGGCATGCGCGATAAAGTTCCAGCCGCGCTGGAAGAGATGGACAAGCCCCCTGGCGAAGGGTTTCCCCGCCACCGCCGCGTAGAGGCCCGGCAGGTCCTTCGACGCCACGAGCCCCCGTCTCCTGTTCAAAACGAGCGTACGGCAAAGCTTCGAAAACTCGGGCACGAGATAATTGTCCGCGTGGAAGCACACAAGCGGTTCAAACCTGTTCCTGTCCATCCTCTTCACTATCTCCAGGAGACAGTAGTACGAACCGCCGACCGTGCCGTCCATATTGGCTTCGACGAACAGGACGCGTCGCCTCATGTTATCGCCCCTTTCCGATGGCTTTCAGTTTGCGCTTCAACCCGGCGAGTTTCTCGAGAACCTCCGCCGGAAGTACGTTCTCCAGAAGGAGTAGAACTCTCTGGTGTTCGGGGCACACCTTCAGGGGAAAATGCCGGTAGGAGATCAACAGGTGGCTGAGGGAGCGCCTCCGGTCTCGATCCTGCGAGAGCGCTACCTTGGCCGATTCGTAGAACATCCAGCTGTAGGCCTTCCTGCGGTCCATCTCTCGGGTGACGTGCCGCTCTATGACCCTCCGGGTCTGCTCGAAACGGAACTCCATCGCCCTCCGGGGGCGGGGCGTGTCGTGCGCCCGCCACTCCATCAGGGGCTGCGGCACATTCCTTATCTCGTAATGCTTCGCGATCCGCAGCCACATATCCCAGTCTTCATTGAAGAAGAGGGTTTCATCGAAAAGGCCCGCCTTGTCGAAGCATTCCCTCCGGATGAGCGGCCGGGATGCTCCGCCGAACGCCGTGCAGCGGATCATAAGGCTTTCCACATCCAGCTTCGGGCGCGCATAGCCTGTCCAGAACCTCTCCCCTCGCGCGTCGATGCAGTGTTCCCCACAGCCCACCATGCCCACGGCGGGGTGTTTTTCGAGGAGTTCCACCTGCATGGAGATCTTTTCCGGAAGCCACCTGTCGTCCGAATCCAGAAAGGCTACGAAATCCCCTCGGGACAGGCGAATACCCAGGTTGCGGGCCGCGCTGGCCCCCTTGTTGGGCTGATGGTGGTACTGCACGCGCGGCAGGTACTTTTCCACCAGGCCGCGGGTGCCGTCCGTCGAACCGTCATCGATGACGAGGATCTCTTTGTTCGGATAGGTCTGGGCCAGGGTGCTCTCGATGGCGTCGCCGACATAGTGCGCCCTGTTGTACGTGGGAATGATTATGCTCACGAGCGGACCGTTCATATGCTTCAATACCGGTAGTAACACGCGTTGCCTCCGGGCTTCGGGTTAATCATTCATTCCTGGAGCGCCACGCTCCCCCCGGCGCGCTTGCGGATTCGCCTCCGGACGTGCTCGTAGATCTCACCGGCTATCCGGCTCAGCTTGAGGCGATAGTAAAACCCCGTCCGGCGCTTTCCGTTGAACGGCGAAGTCGCCCACAGAAGGAGGGTTTCGACATACTCCCTGAAGAGGTACCGGGGGATGCCCCAGTACATGCGTGTGCTTTCCTTCGCCTCGAAAAATTGCGCCGTGACTCTTCCGAAACGAAAGTGGTAGCGTTTGCAGTACTGCTTCGAGACCCTGTCCCTATGGACGATATTGTAGGTGAGGACTTCAGGGGAGTAGACGAGCTTCTCGCCGCCCTTGACCAGCCGCATGCAAAACTCGGCATCCTCCCCCATGATGTAGTCGTCGCCTACCGGCCCCATGTCCGTGCGGAAGTATCCGTACTTTTCGAAACACTCCCTTCTCACGGAGAAATTGGCGGTAACCGGCATCTGCATCCCGACAGAGTACCGCAGCCATTCATCGCCCAGGTCGTACTCCGCGGTCGGCCCCACGATGCGGTACGGTCCCTCAGTGGTATACCAGCCGGGTATCGGAAAAACCCATTTCGCCACAACCCTGCCGCCTATTCCGGCGCACCCGTGGCGCTCGAACCCGCGGTGCAGCGCCTGCAGCCACGATTCATCGGCGATCTCGTCGTCGTCCAGGAAGGCGATGATGTCCCCCCTCGCCTCCTTCACGCCCCTGTTCCTGGCGTGGGACGATCCCTGGTTGGTCTCGATGAAACAGCGCAGTGGAAGACTCCCGGTATCGAGGAACGCCTGCACCTTCTCACGAGTCGAGTCGGTGGAGTTGTTGTCCACGACCACCACTTCCCACCGGACGTCTTCCGGAATGACGATTCTCTCCAGGCTGTCGAGCAGTCCCATCAGCAGGTCCGCCCTGTTGTAAGAAGGTATGACGATACTGTAGAACATAGTCGTATCTCTCCTCTCCCCCTATCTGAGCGATCGAACCAGCCTCCCGGCCTCCCTGTACGTTTTCCTGTCCAGCAGAAGGATGGCCGAGGAGTAGGTGACGACCCCGAGGAACACGTACAAAGCCAGCAAAGGCGCGGAAGCTTCAAAATTGAAGTAGTATTTGGCGAGATGGATGACGGGGGCCATCGCCAGCGAACCCACCGTGGGCACGGCGATGAGCTTCATTATCGTCCGCAGCTTTTCTCTTACTATTTGAGCCGTCTTCACCATGGCCCAACCCTGGACGACGAGCATCGGCGCCACTACCGCCACGCTCGTGCCGAGTATCCAGTAGCGCGTGGTGAGCGGGTAGATGATGGCCGCCATGATGATGAGTTGCACAAGGCTCACGTAGGTCAGGTACTGCGGCTTGCCCACACCCTGGAAAAGTCCGCCGCCGATCGACACGATCGCCCGTATCATTCCGAAGATGCACAGGACGCGCACGCTGTCCACCATGGGCATCCACTTTGCCCCGTACACGACCCGGACCAATTCCGGGGCGATCAGGGCTATGCCGGCGGAAGCGGGAATAGCGAGCAGGGAGACGAACTGGAGCGTCTTGAGATAGCTGCTCCTGAGGCTGTCGGGGTCCCCTTGCAGCTTCGAGAACGTCGGGAAGGTGATCCTGAACATGGTGTCGGAGATGTAGGAG
>CAYOVG010000415.1:0-5507 GCA_964407285.1 uncultured Syntrophobacteraceae bacterium | reverse complement strand
GCCAGAGTATCCCTTGCGGTGGGGCTGATTGCACCCCTCATCGGATTCACCCTCGGCGGTCTTCTGGGCATGGTGGCGGGCTATTTCCGCGGCTGGGCGGAAAGCCTCATCGTCGGCGTCATGGATGTGGTCCTGGCTTTTCCCGGGCTTATTCTGCTCCTGGCCGTCGCATTCTATTTCGGGGCCGACTTGCGGGCGCTGGTCCTATCTTTGGGATTTTTGAGCGTTCCCGCCTTCTGCCGGGTTTCCCGAGCGGCCACGTTGAGGCTGGCCGCCCGTGAATTCGTGCTCGCGGCCAGGATGGCGGGAGACAGCCACATCGCCGTCCTGTCCAGGGAAATCCTTCCCAACGTGGTCGTTCCCCTGAGCTTATACGGCCTGATCGTCACCGCCCTGATGATTGTGGTGGAGGGCGTGCTGAGTTTTCTGGGCTTAGGCGTTCCGCCGCCGCAACCGAGCTGGGGGGGCATGATCGCCGAAGGGCGCGAAGTGCTCAGCGAAGCGCCTCACGTGTGCCTGATCCCGGCAACGGTGCTGTTTCTCACCGTGTTGTCGCTCAATGTGCTGGGCGACACGCTGCGCGCCTGGGACCCGACGCCTTTGAAGACGCACGGACGGCAACAACTGGTGGAGCATGGACAAGACGTAATGAAGAGCCGGATGGACACGATGGATGCTCCTGCTGCAACCGCACCATTGCTGAGGGTGACGGACCTTAACGTCAGAATCCTGACCCGCGGAGGAGTGATCCGCCCGGTGAACCGTTTGTCGTTTTCTCTTTCGGCAGGTCGGACCCTCGGCATCGTGGGAGAATCCGGCTGCGGCAAGTCGATCCTCTGTCGTTCATTGATCCGCCTCTTGCCGCCGGGCGGGTGGATAGCCCCGGACTCGCGGGTGCAATTCAATGGGATGGAGATCGGCGCCCTTTCCGAAAAAGCCTTGAGCCGCATAAGGGGCAGAGATATAGCCATGGTTTTTCAAAACCCCATGACAGCTCTGAACCCGGTCATGCGCGTGGGAGCGCAGGTGGGTGAGAGCCTGCGCCTGCCGCATGCCTCCATTCCGAAAAAAGCCGTGCGGGAAGCAACGGTCGAGCGCCTGCGGCAGGTCGGGATTCCCCATCCGGAACGGTGGGTGGACTGCTATCCGCATCAACTTTCGGGAGGCATGCGCCAGCGGGTGTTGATCGCGGCGGCCCTGTGCCGCCATCCCGCACTGCTCATTGCCGATGAGCCCACCACGGCATTGGATGTCACTGTGCAGGCCGAGATCTTGAAGCTTTTCGACCGGATGCAAGCCGAAACCGGCATGGCCGTCATTCTGGTCACCCATGATCTGTCCATTGCAGCCGGCCATACGGACCAGGTGGCGGTAATGTACGGGGGGACGATCGTCGAACAGGCTCCGACAGGCCTGCTGTTCGAGCGCACGCGCCACCCCTACACGCAGATCCTGATGGCCGCCGTTCCCCGGCTGGACGCACCCGCCGGCGAACCATTCAGGACCATCGAAGGGCAACCGCCGGATCTCATGAATCCCCCTGCGGGATGCGTTTTTGCCGACCGCTGTCCCTATGTGCGGCCCGTCTGCCGGCGAGAGGCGCCACTGCTCGCCACCGGCAAAGACGGCATGCACCGGTTCGCATGTTTCTTTCCCGTAAATGGAGGCGAGGACTGAATGACTGGGGCGCTCCCAAAGGAAACCGGACCGATCCTCGAGATCATCGACCTCCACGTCCGCTTTGACGTCGAGCGCAAACAGAAGGTTCGGGCCGTATCCGGAGCGAGCTTCGCCATTGAGTCCAATGAAACCCTCGGGCTGGTCGGCGAATCGGGATGCGGCAAATCAAGCCTGGCTCGAGCCATTGTGCAACTGCCGCCTCCGACCTCCGGCCGTGTGCTCCTGGGCGGTCGCGATTTGACTGCGCTCAAAGGCGCATCTTTAAGAGCAATCCGTCCTCGGCTGCAGATGGTGTTTCAGGATCCGGTTTCATCGCTCAATCCAGGGCGCCGCGTCGGACGATCCATCGGCGCTCCGCTGCGTGCTGCGAAAGGTGTGGACAAGGCCGAGATTGCTTCCCGGGTCCGGAGCATGATGACCGCCGTCGGGCTCGACCCCGACCAGTACGAGGATCAATATCCCCGTCGGCTCTCCGGTGGTCAGTGTCAGCGGGTGAGCATTGCACGAACGCTGGTGACTCGACCTGACGTATTGATCTGCGATGAACCGGTTTCCGCCCTGGATGTATCGGTCCAGGCTCAGATTCTCAATCTGTTGAATCGAATAAAGGCGGACTTCGGACTCGCCATGCTGTTCATCTCCCATGATCTGGCTGTGGTGAAAAGGGTGTCCGACCGGGTGGCGGTGATGTATCTGGGGCGCATCTGCGAACTGGCCCCTGTCGAAGCGCTCTATTCCCGTCCGGCCCATCCCTATACGGCCGCTCTGCTGGACGCCGTCCCGAAGCCGGTCCCTGGAATCCGAAGATCGATAGACTTCGCAAGTCCAACGAATCTCCCATCACCCATCAAACCGCCGCTCGGCTGCCACTTCCATCCACGGTGCCCACGGGCTAAGCCCAAATGCGCTCTTCACTCCCCTATCATGTCGGAAATTGAAAAAGGACATAGCGTGTCCTGTCATTTCCCTCTGCTTGAAAGAGGAAAAACTTTGGAAATCACAGGATAAACCGTACTATGCCAAGGAGTATTCCACATATTTATTCTCGCACGGCGGACCGTATGAAACATACATCTTCAATTCGTCAGGGACCATAATGAACGATCCTTATGGACATGGACGCCATTTCCGGCGGTTTGGTTTTGTCGATGTGATTGCAGATCGAATCCGGATGGTTTTGATGATCAGACAAAAAAATCATCATCAGTTGAGGGGTGATTTTTCCTGAAGCACCTGAAACCAAATTTTCAAGGCGCCTGGCGCGGCCGAATGAATCCTGTATAAACGTATAGGCGAGATCTGGGGTGATGAAAAATGCCTATTCATAGGCGATTTTCATCACCATAGACTACAACTTCGTTTCGGCCGCAGGCTGCGAGCATTCGGTCGTCGGTTCGAAGGAGCTTGCAATCGCGCATCTTGTGGCCTCTTTGCCGAAAAGACGGCTGCTCGTGACTTGCCAGGGGGCGGTCGCGCCGAAGCATTTTGACTACTACCTGGACAAATTTGCTTTCCGGTTCAACAGAAGGAAATCGATCGGCATGAGAAATTGTTCTACAGGCTGGTTCGGCAGTCGGTCCTTGCCGATCCGGTGCGCAGGCGGGAAATAATCGGAGGCGCAGATTTCCTCCGGAAAAAGGCCGGCGGCGTGGAAGAACCGCACGACGTATCGTTTTAGGGATAAAACAAGATGTTGTGGTTGCGGGATTGAAGTACATATCCCAAAAATTTTTTCCAATTCAGGATTCATGCTAAAGCGTCCATAAGGAGGGTGGAATGCGAGGTCGAAGCCCGCAGCCTGGATGAAATCCGCCGGCGGGCCGACGAGATGCGGGAAGCCTCGCGGCAAGGCTAATTTCGGCCTCCCGCACGAAATTTTGTCCGCGCCAGTTCCCAGTCCAGATACCAGACGCCAAGTTTTGTGACCAGATATCCCTCGTCCGGAGTGATCCAGAAGTTTGTGGCGCCGGGAATTTCCAGGGAAAAGAGGCCGGCATGACTTTCCGCGTCCCAGACGGTCAGGGCGTCGGCCGCCAGAAGAAAAATCCGCCGTCCGTCGGGACTGAACTTCGCCTTTGAAGAATGCCATGCCCTTTCGGATGTCGCGGCAAAGGTATGCAGACATCTTCCGGTTTCCAGTTCCCACAGTTTGAGCTGTCTGTCATAGCCGGTGGAAAGGAGGCTTTTTCCGTCGGGGCTTATGTTCAGACTGTTGATCCGGTCTCTATGACCGGAAAAGGCACGGATTTCGCTGCCGTCCGAAAGGCTTCGGAGTTTTATCCGTCCGCCGTTGCAGGCGGAAAGAAACCTTTTGCCGTCCGGATGGCGTTTCATCCACACGATTTCCTCTTCGTGTCCTGCAGGAAGTCGGGAAACCACTTCCTTCTTTTTCAGGTCCCACAGAAAAATTTCCGACCGAAACCCGCTGGTGGGGCTCATTCCAAGCCGGATTCTGATGGTTCCGACGAGTTTTTTCCGGTCCGGGGTCCATAAATGGACGCTTCCCGGAACCTGTTCGATTTCGGCGCATCTGCATTGGGAAATATCCCACAACAGATAATCGTTGAGTGTCGTGCCGAACTCGCTTTTTCTAAAGGCGTTGGAAACGCCGAAGTTGCCGTCGGAGGAAAGCATTGGCGGCGCGACCGAACCCCGGTAGGCCTCGTGGCCGGTGAATGCGCGAACCGCCTTGCCGGTGGCGGTTTCGCAAAGTTCCATGATGCGCCTGCCGGACTTCATTTCGTCGAGGAGATGGATGCAATGGCCTCCGTCCGGCAGAACGGCCGCGATCCAGTAATTGACGATGGGATGTTTCGCGTTCGGGGAGATTTCGAGACGTTCCCGGGCGTTGTCCGGAAGGTGGTATTTTTCCCAACAGCCGCGCAGGGTTTTCCGGGATAGAAACGGATAGAGTCGCAACCAAGCATCCATGGCCTCCGGCGCCTTGGCGTATCCCGCCTGGTTCCGCGCCGCAGTCAATGCCGCCTCGGCAGCCGAATGATCCCCGGCGACGATAAAATCCAGTCCTCTCCGAAGATGATCCTGGTATTGGTTTTTCGCGGCATCGACATGCGCGGCGGTGACACGGCGCGAAATCGTCAGGGGAGCTTCGAACGGATCGGCGAGGCCGGAGATATCCCATGCGACTACCGGCCGATCCTGCTTCTCCACGACGGTGTAGAGGCGGGTCCCGTCCGGATGGAAACAAAAGGTGAGTATCTTGTCTTTGCCGCCGGGAAAGGTCCGCCGGCATCGGCCGGTGGCCGTCTCCCAGATTCGGACTTGGTTTCCCTCCTCCGAAGACCACGTCGTCGCGGCCACATGGCGGGCATCCGGGCTGAACCGCGCGTTTCCGATGGCATAGTAGTGGTTTTTGTCGAAGGATTTCACCAGATCGCCGGTGGTCAGGGTCGAAAAAGTGTCGGACGATCCGATTTGCTTCACGACGAGGGCCTTTTCCCGCTCTCCGCTGTGCAAAAGATACCGGCCGTCCACGCTTAAATCGATTTTCGCCGGCGGTCCGCTGCCCTCGAACCGGTACTCGAACAGAGGCTGCTTCGGGTCCATCTCACGAGTGGAAAATCCATAGACCCGGTGCATGGTCGAAACCTGGAAAAAATTCCCGGTTTCGGCAATGCGCAGGTTCTTTTCGCCTGAAAGGGGCAACCTTTTCCCTATGGCATCCCCTTTTTCCAGATCGAAAAAAGCGATTCCGCCATAATCCGCGACAACGAGGCGGGTCAGGTCTCTCGTGCAGTCCGCAGCCTGGACGGTCTCCTGGTCGTTCCATTTTCCGTGGCAGAAGACCACATCGCCCGTCCCGACGT
>CAYOVG010000414.1:0-5534 GCA_964407285.1 uncultured Syntrophobacteraceae bacterium | reverse complement strand
CTTAACCACTTGCGAGCGCTGCCGGGGTTTTTCGCATCACAAGAGCGCTCGCAAAGCACCGGCGAGCAAAACACCTTCCATGCGATCACCCACCGGGCCCTTCTCAACCGCTTGGCCGGATCGACCGGTCGGTCGGGCCACCTCGGTCCACCGATGCTTTCCAGCAGGCGCACGGCGGATCGACGCCCCTATTCGGGCGACGACGACATCGCCGACGACCGGGGCGACTCCGAATTCTCCGAAGCATTCCGTGACCTTACCGCGAACTTCGACCCTCCGCGTTCGGAACGCATCGTTTCGCAATCTTCGGCATCATAGCACAGTATGCAGCCTCGCTCTACAAAATAATCGGCGGAATTCAAAACTGGTCGATCAAACTCAGGATGGAGCGGAGCTTGTCGGCGAACCGGCCGGCGAGGAGGTGTTTCAAGGCGGGGAGCGGGGGACCGGGAAACCTTGAAGCGCCCGGGTTACCGCTCGCGCGGAAATGACGGTGAGTCCTCTCGACGGCGAATCCTCTCGAGCGTCACCTCAAACACACGGTCCATGAACCGTGCCCAGGATATTTTCATCCGCGGATGCGTATTCTCCGGGCATCGACCATTGCTCTGGAAATCCGGCCGTGCGTCATCTATAATTAGGCTGTTTGACATTGATACGGAGGACTTCCCAGCAGACCACACAATTGGAGGCCGCACAGCGTGTTAAGCGAATTGACGGTGCATAACTTCGCAATTATCCAGCACCTGGAGGTCCCATTCGAGTCCGGGCTGAACATCGTCTCGGGAGAGACCGGGGCGGGCAAATCCATACTGGTAGGCGCGGTCAACCTCATCCTGGGCAGCCGGGCGTCGCAGGAGATGATCCGCACGGGGGCGAGAGAGGCCATGGTCGAGGGCCGGTTCGCCCCGCAGGATATGCGGCCGTTCCAGGAGCGCCTGGAAGAGTGGGGGCTGGCGCCGGCGGACGACATCGTCATTCGCCGGGCGATCAACCGCAACGGCAGAAACCGCATTTTCATCAACGACCAGACCGTCACTTTGCAGCAACTGCAGCTACTGGCCAGGAGCCTGATATCCATTTCCGGACAGCACGAACACCAGTTGCTCCTCGACCCCGGCATTCACCTGGACCTGCTGGACGTCTTCGGAGGCCTCGAAGCGCGCCGCCTGGAAGTCTCCCGCCTCCACGGCCAATGGTCGAAGACCCGCGACGAGCTTTCGAAGCTCAAGAGCCTCCAGCAGGAGCGCGAGGCGCAGCAGGAATGGATGCGCTTTCAACTGAGCGAACTCGAGGCGGCCGACCTCCAGCCCGACGAGGACGCTTCCCTCGAACAGGAACGGAACCTCCTGAGGCACGCCGCCACGCTCATGGAGGCCGCCCAGCGCGCCCACGAATGCCTTTACGCGGAACGCGGGGCCGTCCTCGACCGGCTATCCGAAGTGGAAAAGCACCTCCAGACGCTGGCCGGCATCGACCCGACCCAGAGCCCGCTCGCAAACCACCTCGACCAGGCCGTGATCCACCTCGAGGAACTGGCGCATGCCCTTCAGCGCTACAAGCAGGGCATCGTGTTCGATCCGCAGAAACTGGCTTTCGTCGAGGAGCGGATGGCCCTGCTGCAACGCCTCGGGAAGAAATACGGGGGCGACGTCGCCCGCCTGCTCGACCGGATAAAGGAACTGCGGCTGGCTCTCGGGGGGGGAGAGGACGCGGGAGCCATGGAAGAGAGGCTCAAGAAGGAACTGGAGAGCCATCGCGGGGCTTATCTGCGCGAGGCGCGGTCCCTCTCGAAGGAGCGCCGCGAATGCGCGGAAAAGCTCGGCGCGGAAGTCGAAAAGACCCTTGCCTCCCTCGACATGGCCAGGGCCCGCTTCGGAATCGCCTTCAACGACGAGGCGAACGACGGGGGTGAGACCGCGCCGTCCCTCTTCACTCCAACCGGAATCGACCGCGTGGAATTTCTCCTCTCGGCAAACCCCGGCGAGGACCTTAAGCCGCTGGCGAGAATAGCGTCCGGCGGCGAACTGTCGCGCATTCTCTTGGCGCTCAAGAGCCTTCTGAGCCTCCGGGGCGAAGCCGAAACCCTCATTTTCGACGAGGTGGATACGGGCATCGGCGGGCGCACCGCCGAACTCGTGGGACTCCAGTTGCAGCGCCTGGCGGGGAGGCACCAGGTAATCTGCATCACCCACCTTCCCCAGATCGCCTGCTACGGGCAGCACCATTACAAGGTGGCGAAGCACGCCACCGACGGGGAGACCGTCACCGACATCCAGCCTCTTTCCACCGAG
This sequence comes from uncultured Syntrophobacteraceae bacterium, assembly GCA_964407285.1. Classification (GTDB taxonomy): domain Bacteria; phylum Desulfobacterota; class Syntrophobacteria; order Syntrophobacterales; family Syntrophobacteraceae; genus CAYOVG01. Next base: position 3,240 of record CAYOVG010000414.1, on the reverse strand, counting down.
GAGCGGGTCGAGGAACTGGCGCGCATGCTCGGCGGGGTCGCCATATCCGACATGACGCGGGCCCACGCGCAGGAATTCCTGCTGAGGGCACAGAAGGCGATGGGCGCGGACGCCCAGTGACCGGTCGAAGCGGTCGGGTTTTCGCGTCCTTCGCCCGCCGTCCCCAAGATCCGGACGCGCCGTCCGCGCTTCGGCGGACGGGCGCGAACGGGTTCGCCGCGAACCGGGGAATAAACCGGGACCTGCGCCGTCCGCCCACTTTTCGCATTGACATCCCGCCACGGGCGAGCTATGCTGCTACTCGAGATCTAATAAGGAGAACAGGTTGGAAAGCAATTCCCCATACATATCGATTATGTCCGATATCCCGGCTGGATGCATTTTTGAAGAGCCCTTTCGCTTCGGCTTTAAGGGCTTCTTTTTTTACTTTTTTAGCTCGCTCCATCCGGGAGGATAGTTGAAAAGCATTTTCCCCGGGTGGAGGCAAGACTCCCCCCGGGGTTCAAGGGCATACCGGCGACCCCGAGGATAACACCTCGGGGTTTTTTTATTTTGTGGACCCGGAACCCGACCGACCGATCGGGCGACGGATCGAATCGACGTTCAACCGGGCGCGCGCGCTCACGGAAAGGGGAGGCATAAAGGTGATTCTGGTGCTGAAGAAGGGAATTACGGCGGAGGAAAGGGAGCAACTGCGAAGGATACTGGTTGCGGAAAACTACATCATTCGGGAGATAGAGGGGATCGAGGAGACGGTCCTGGGAGTCGTGGGAGTCATCCAGAAGGACAGCCTGTACTTCGAAACCCTGCCCGGCGTGGCCAAGGCGATTCCGATTTCGAAGCCGTACAAGCTGGTGAGCAGGGAACTCCACCCGAACCCGTCGATCATCAACGTCAGGAACGTGGCCATAGGCGGGGACCGCCTGGTGGTGATGGCCGGCCCATGCGGAGTCGAGGACAGGAAGCGGACCATGGATATCGCCCGCGCGGTGCGCCGCCACGGGGCGACGCTCTTCCGGGGAGGGGCCTTCAAACCGAGGACGTCCCCGTACGCTTTCCAGGGATTGGGGGAGCAGGGGCTGAAGATCCTGGCGGAAGTGCGCGAGGAAACCGGCCTCGGGATCGTTACGGAGATGACCGCCCCCAGCCAGGCCGACCTCATGGTCAAGTACGTGGACATGGTGCAGATCGGGGCGCGCAACATGCAAAATTTCGAACTCCTCAAGTGCGTCGGCCGGATCGGGAAGCCCGTCCTCCTCAAGCGGGGCCTGTCCGCGACCATCGAGGAATGGCTCATGTCGGCGGAATACATACTCTCGGAAGGAAACGACCAGGTCATCCTCTGCGAGCGCGGAATCCGCACCTTCGAACGCTACACGCGCAATACGCTGGACCTCACCGCCGTGCCGGTCATCAAGAAGCTCACCCACCTTCCCATCATAGTCGATCCGAGCCACGCCACGGGCATCCGCGAGAAGGTGATCCCCATGGGCCGGGCAGCCATCGCGGCCGGCGCGGACGGCCTGATAGTCGAAGTCCACACGGAACCGGACAAAGCCCTCTCCGACGGTCCCCAGAGCCTCTATCCGGAGCAGTTCGAACAACTGATGCGGGACCTGTACGTCATCGCGCCCGTCGTCGGCAAGCAGGTCGACTACTCCTACCTGGAGAAGGCGGCGATCATGAACCGGCCGCGAGGCGAGGGAAGTCTTCCGACGCGGGTCATTTACAGCGGCGTGCCGGGGTCGTTCAGCCACAAGGCGTGCACGCAGTTCTTCGGCGAGGACGTGCCCGTGCAGAATTGCCTGTCTTTCCGGGAGGTGTTTCAGGCCCTCGAGAGGGACGAGGCCACGCTGGGAATCATACCGATCGAAAACAGCCTGACCGGGAGCATTCATGAGAACTACGATCTGCTCCTGGAATATGACGTCAAGATCGTCGGGGAATTGACCCTCAGGATCAAGCACAACCTGATAGGACTCGAAGGAACGTCGCTCGACGACATCCGGAGGGTCTACTCCCATCCCCAGGTGTTCCAGCAGTGCAGGGAGTTCCTGTCCCGGCATCCCGAGTGGGACCAGGTCGCCAGCAAGGACACGGCCAGTTGCGTGAAGAGGATCAAGGAAGCCGGAGACGTACGGGAAGCCGCCATTGCCGGAGAGGAAGCGGCCCAGTTGTACAACATGCAGGTCCTGAAGGAAGGGATCGAAACCAATCCCCGCAACTACACCCGTTTCGTGGTCATCTCCAGGAGCGAATTCCCGGCGGGCGCCAGGAGCAAGTCGTCGCTCATCTATTCCGTGAGCGACACTCCCGGCGCGCTGTATGAAACCCTCAAGATTTTCGCGGAAAACCGGATCAACATGGTCAAGCTCGAATCCCGCCCCGCGCCCGACAAGCCCTGGCAGTACCTCTTCTATGCCGACTTCGAAGTGGACATGAGCGACGAAAACCACCGGACCATCCTGCGGGACCTCGAAGGGAAGACGGAATTCCTCAAGTTCCTGGGGAGCTATCCCAAGGGGCTCGACGCCTCGCATCAAGGATGATGGAACGAACTCGGGGGTTGCGGGTTGCCTTCGGGTTGCGGGTTGCGCGTTGTGAGTCGGAAGTGCCGGAGATTGGACCGTTTCGTGGGTGGTGGTGTGAAAACGGTGGTCGGTGGTCGGAAGGATTGCGGGTTGCCTTCGGGTTGCCTTCGGGTTGCGGGTTGCGCGTTGCGGGTTGCGCGTTGTGAGTCGGGAGTGCCGGAGATTAGACCGTTTCGTGGGTGGTGGTGTGAAAACGGTGGTCGGTGGTCGGAAGTCGGAGAACGGTGGTCGGTGGTCGGAAGGGAGTCATTCGACTTCCGTAATGCGTTGCCCAACGAAGCAACGAGGCCGGAAACCGAGTACCCGAGTCGGAGATCGGATTTGAGTCGCATTCCTCCGATGTCCGACTTCCGTCACCGGATCGTTGTCCACCAACGCACCGCATCCCTTCGACTTCCGAGGGCGTTGGGCTTCGCTCCGCTCCACCCGACCTGCAACTATGCTCTCGGTGGTCAAGAAAACCCCGCTCACGCAATGGTCATATTCACGCACCCCACACCCCACACCCCACACCCCACAACCCGTAACCCGCAACCCGAAGGCAACCCGTAACCCGTAACCCGTAACCCGCAACGCGCAACTCGCAACCCGAAGGCAACCCGTAACCCGTAACCCGCAACCCGCAACCCGCAACCCGCAACCCGTAACC
>CAYOVG010000413.1:0-5538 GCA_964407285.1 uncultured Syntrophobacteraceae bacterium | reverse complement strand
GTACCCACGGTGGTGGAGGCGGGGGCGGCGGCAGAGGCGGTGGAGGCGGTCCCGCCGGCAAAACGGCTACCGGCGGAGGAGGCAGAAGCTCCACTCGCGTGCCGCGCGGCGTCGCCACCAGCGCGCAACCGCAAATCATGGCAAAGATCACAACCATTGCGATGAAAGATACCATCCTTCTCATATGTCGCCCTTTCAAGTTAAGGTCGGGCGGACCCTATCATATTCCCGAGCTTTTGTGAATACGAAAGTAATGCGTTTGATGCGCAATATATTTTTCCGTGAACGATCATTCCGAAGTCGATGCCGTTCACCGCACACAGAGCGACATGCAGGGCGTCTTCTCCGTATTCTCACTCGGAATGGAACCTTCGCCTACCAGTGCTTCTGTCAACAGATTCCTCTCCGGACGGCTTGCGCCTGTTTCAGCGTATGCAAAACGCACGGGTGTCGCAGTTGTACGACCTCATGGGTTTTCAACATCCGTGGCAGCGTATCCGCAGCCTCGAAGGCGCGCAACGGCGTCCATATAGGAACTCGGCATCCACCGTGAGCAGCGGTACGCTCTCTTCCAGCGCCAGGTCGATCACAAGGAACCGCATCAGGCGCAACTTGTCGGCTCGTGGCAGCACCTTTATGGCCGGAAATAGTTCAGCAAGCAACATGTTTGACGCCCTCATTTGTCGACTTCATCAAATTCTATCATCATGCGTATGACCGCCATGGAAGGCGAACAGGGACTATACCCGAGACGCGCGCACCCGGTCTAAGTCTTGGTGGCGAACGGACGCGAGATGAGCGGTCGGCATATAGCGCCAGTGCTACCGAGGACCTCCGGACGCGGACGCGCGGACGCGCCCCCGAAATTCGAAAGCGAAGCACGCCCTGCCGTATTCCGGCGCTTTCCTGAAGGGAACGCCCTGGTGGGCCATGGTGAGCCGCAAGTATTCCTCTTTGGGACCCGATAGTTCGAAATCCGGATTGTCCAAGGCGTCCACAAGGAGCAATATGTTCTCCGGTTTGCGCTCGAACCGGATTTCCAGATGGACGCATCCCTGGGCGGCCATTTCCTCGAAGAGCGATACGAGAATATCCTCGAGCACGGCAGGTTCAAGGCTCACGAACACATCTTCCGGTCCGGCATGAAAATCAACCACCACGTCGTCAAAGAGATGATTGTCGGCGATACGGGCGGAAAGCTCGCGGATGAAGAGTTCGTCACTATCGACGGAATCAAAATACGCCTGCTCGCTGAAAGGTTTTTCGACAACCGACGCCACCGCCTTCCCGACGCTCTCGCTCAGGTTAAAAACCGTCTCCTGGTTATCGAAGCTTCTGCCGTTTACGGCATTGATAAAATCGGTAAAAAGAGCGCTCGTCCTCCGCAGGAAGGATGCGCCGGCGAGATGTTCCAGCCCTTCGGCTTTGAAAGTGGAGTTCAGGCTATTTACGAAGTGAATGGCCCTTTGCAGCTTCAGCGCTTTTAAGCCGCTACACCTTACATCTTCCATGAACGAGTGGAAGTCATGGATGATCCCGTCAGCCCTGTCGAAATCGATCAATTGCATAAGGCTTCCGGCGGCTTTTTCCTCGCCAAGTTCATCCAGATAATGGCGGACCTTGAGAAGACGTCCCGCGAGTATCGAAAATATCGCGCCCGCCTCTTCAAGCAAAACTTCCGCATAGTGCAGCAAAGAGTCCAGGCGCTCCCGGTCGAGTGGACGGATATCCCCAAGGCAACTCAGCTTTTCACCGACCTTGACGAGTATTTTTCGAGCCTGGGGAACAGGCCAGGGTATGCCGTGGCCCGGGATCACAAGCGAAATGTCGCCTTTCTCAAGTACCGCGGCTATCCCGTTAACGGATTCGAAGAGAGCTTCCGAACTCCAGCCTCCAACGCCCGCAACCCCCGGTTCGGCGGCGAAGGGCACATCCCCTACAAACAGGTACTCCCCCACCCTGAAAGAGAGGCTGTCCAGCGAATGTCCGGGAGTGTGAAAGACCTCTATCATGTCCCGCTTTCCCAGCTTGAGTACATCGGTGGCAAGGGGCGAATCCTTCGAGAAGCCGATGTGTCCGGCCGGAAGTTCGGCACGCGAAAGGTTCGCTCCCGCGGGAGGAACCTGGTTGTATGCCTCCGATCGGCAGGAACACGACGAACCATTGAAAAACCAGGCGTGGACGTCGCACCGCGGGACCCGAACCCCGTAGAAATAAGCCAGCGAATGATGCGCATCCCGGTCTTGCAGCACATCCCCGCTATGGGGATGACAGAGAAGCCGCCCCTTCACGGGTTCACCAAGAAGCCTTGACATGGCGTGAAAATGGTCGATATGGGTATGGGTCAAACAGACGTTTACCGGCAGGTTCTCTTCCATAAGCACCTGCTTCACCACGTCTTCAATATGCTCCACCTGTTTCGGGTCGCCGCCCGGATCCAGGACCAGGATTTCGGAAGGCGTCCTGAAAATGAAGGAGTTCGAGGATATGATGCTCGGCTTCCGCAAGATTGGATAAAGCCGCACTTCGACTGTGCCCGGAATACTCCGCCAAACGCCGGATTCGATCATTCAGTTCTCCCGTTCGTCCTCACCCATCGTCTCTAATGGTCGACATGGAGCATGATCCGCTGCCGGCCGTCTGCTTCCGATACGCTCAACCCGTCCACGCTCATTCTGATGAGACGAAGGGCGAGCCTGGCAATCGATACGTCCTCATCGAGGGAACAAACCGCGGAATCGTCCTGCGTGAGATCGAGAGGCCGTCCTTCGTAATCCAGGATGAAATCGATGCTGAACTCATCGAAGGTCATGTCCAACCGCATCGGCTTGTGTGAGAGTTCAAGCGCGGCAGCGAGTTCCAACAACTCATTGAGGACTGATATGCAACGGTTGATCACCTCCTGCCTCGCGCCCCACATCGAGCCCTGCCGCTCCATGAATTGCCTGATGTCGTCATATCCGGTAACGCCGGCCTCGACGACCTCCCGGTGCCGCCTGGCCTCCCCGATCCGGAAGACGAGGGTAAGACAGATTGCAACGAGGGTCGACAGGTAGAGGGGGGACGTCATGACAGGCCTGATAAAGGTGTTTTGAATCTGGGAGAACTCCTGAATCAGGGCGGTGGCGCCGAGCCCGGATATCATGGAAATGCCGAGGATGAACATCTTCCTCGAATCGATCATCCTCGACATCATGATTTGAAAACCGGTCAGGATGATGAAGCAGGTGGCGAACAGCGGGGTTGCGCCCAGGACCGGCTGGGGCATAATTACGAAAACTTCCGCCAACTTCGGGAAAAAGGCCAGACCGATAAGGATGCAGCCTGTCGGAAGGGCGAGCTGTCTGCTCGTGGCGCCGGTCCCCATCGAGAGTCCGATGTTGCTGGACGCCACTGACTGCCCCATGCCTCCCATAAGTCCGCTGATTCCCATCCCCACGCCATCCGCCAGCAGTCCCTTCCTCGAGTTCGCCATGTCCGGCAGCTTCCAGTCGGCGTCGTTGATCTTCTGGCAGGTGATCAGATTGCCGAGGGATTTGACCGATGTGCAGAGGCTTGCAATCAGGAAGGGGAGAATGAGAGATGCGTCGAACGACCACGAGAGCATCCCGAAATGGGGTATCCCGAAGATGGGCTTGTCGAGGACGCGCTCGATGTGCGCGGCGGGAATGAGACCGTAGAAGTAGGAAATCAGGTAGCCGGTTCCCATGCCGATGATGACGGAGAAGAGGCGAAGTTTGCCCTTGCTCCAAACCGTAATGGCGGCCATCGTGGCCAGGGTGATGCACGAAATCATGAATACAGGGGGGTTGATCGCGCCGCCGGATTCGGTAACGCCCAGGAAGTTCCGAAGACCGATGGGAATAATCGAAATACCCATCATGGCCACAACCATGCCCGTCACTTCCGGGGTAAACACCCTTCGCGTGTGCTGTATCACCCGGGAAAGGGCGATTTCGAAGAAACCGCTCAGGAGCGTCATGCCCAAAACCAGGGGGAGTCCTCCCAGCTTTGCGGCCAGCACCGATGCGGAGATGTAACCGGGGTCACATGTGGAGGGCGCGAAGTAACCGGAACCCATTCCCCTCCAATTAAGGGCCTGCAGCAAGGTTGAAATGCCCCCGGCAAGCAGCGACATACTGAGAAAAAAGCTCGCCTGTTCACCTGTGCCGTTCATCGCCCGTACGACGACCAGGGCAAAAACAAGACCGGTTGTTACATGAAAGCTGTGTTGAAGTCCGAGAATGAGGCTCGCGGGCAGCGGAACGGCATCATCAACTCCATATATCAAGTGGGAAGGTTTTCTTCTGGAGAGTTTTTCGCCTTCTCCCTTTACGCTTTGCTTCAAAAATGTGGATACCGTATCGTGCATTACCGTTTTAAACCTGTAGTCTCACTTTCCAAGATGATGGTAAATGTCATCATCGTTCCTCTTACCCACCAGGACGATTTCCAGGCAGTCATCCCGAACCTGATGGAATTAACAGCAACTGCCGCCCATGCCGACGCCTCGCCGAGAGTCCGGCCGCAACACGACGGCTCGCCCATCCTACCCTTGAAATCCTGCATTTCCATGGACTTGCTCTGTCGGTCGTTTATGAATGGCCCTTTCCATGGTCGATATTATGCTCGATATGTCGTCGAAGCCCCTCAGCCGAGCTTCCAAATTCGCTTCTAACCCGATCGGGCGCCAAAATCAAGAAACGGCTAATGTCCAGCATCAAAAGACTCACCCACAACCAGTAATGTCCGGTTAGGAAATTGCATGCTGGAGGGTGAGGGAAAAATAAGAAAAATGGCGCACACGCTCGATCCACACGACAAAAAGTACCGTGCCCCCTCTTTCGAGGAGTTGATCGAACCGGCTATGCACATCCTGTCCTCTTCCGACCCGCTCCAGTCCCGTAGCAACAAACCCTTACAGATGCAGTTCGACCATCAACTCAAAGCCTGATCCACTAAGCAGGTGAGCAAAAGTTTCTTAACAAAACCTGAGAGGCGCTTTCCGGTGCAAACTTGGGATGCCGCAATCCAAAATGTTAAAAAACTTCTGCTCAGGTACTTATTCCGCCGAACTGTGTCGCCTGGCGGCCCGGGAAGTGGTCGGCTCTTCCTTTGACGAGGGCGTGGAGAGCATCCAGGAAACAACGGGTGGCAAAAATCCGCACCCTATTCATTTTCTTGTGTGGACCTGTACTCAGCGAGCGGAGTTGACAGTTGTGCGCGTAGCCAATATTATGGTGGCCGGTTCTTTGGGGAGGGGTTCCGGTCATTCCATACCAGCACTCTTGTGCCGCAGGAATTCCAGCATATGGCGGACGAACGGACAGTCCCGACCAGTCCCGCCCCCACCCGTACGCGGCGAATGCGGAAAGACGGGCGGCCGTTCGCTCACTTCGGTCGGAGCGCCGGGGACGTTGTTCAATTTCAATGACAGAATAAGAGGAGGGCCTGATGAAAAGAGTTCTGAGCGCGTCGGTTGCAGTGAGTCTGGCCCTTTTGGGTTGGGACCAAATTGAGTCACCATGCGGGTTGACG
>CAYOVG010000412.1:0-5546 GCA_964407285.1 uncultured Syntrophobacteraceae bacterium | reverse complement strand
AGGCCGACCCGCTTCTCGAGTTCGTCGGCATCGGGGTCGTACAGGTATACGAACCCATTTCCGGTTCCCACGAGCGCGCCCGCCCGCGCGACGATGGATTCGAGCAGGTCGCTCGAATCCAGGCGGCTGATGAGTCCGATGGCGGTTTCGTGCAGGGCTTCCAGGCATTCGTTTTGCCTGTGCAGCGCATTTTCCGCCGTTTTGCGCGCGGTAAGATCCATCATGCCGACAAGGATGGCGGTTTCCGTGCCGTCTTGAATGCGGGCTGCGCGAAAGCCCACCCAAATCGGCCGGCCGTCCTTGCACAGCCACCGGGTCTCGTGGAGTTGACGGGAGCCCCGGTCGAGGTGTTCCATGGCGACCTGCTGCATCCTCTCGCGCTCCGCCGGGTGGACCATATCCCAGAATTCCATGGAGGTGAGTTCGTCCTGTGAGTACCCGGTAACCCCCTCGATGGTCTTGTTGGCGAAGAGCACCTTCCAGTCGGGGTCGAGGCAGAAAATCCCGGCCGGACTGGTTTCCACCAGGCTTCGATATCGCCTCTCCGAGGCGTCCAGTTCGATTCTCGTTCTCTCCTTGAGCTCTTCATGGGCTTCCAGCAGGTTCCTGAGCACCTTGTTGAAAGCCCGGGCCGGCTTGCCGAATTCGACGTAACGGATGTCTTCCTCTCGCAGGAGGCAAGCGCCGGACGGATTGAGGGCGATTCCCAGGGCCTGGTCCGCCATGCTTTCCAGGGGTTCGCTCACCCTGCGCGCAATCACGAGCGCTATGACCAGGGTGGAAAGGAAAACCATCGCCCAGAGCGCGCCGAGGATAAGCGTCAAATCGTCCTTGTCGAGGATGCCGTACAGCAGTCCGACCACCATGGCGAAGGACAGCCCTTCGAACGCCGGCAGCACCAGTATCAAAAAGTTCGAGAACCTCTTCTTCGAAGCCATAGAATAGTATCCAACGGGCGACGGATCGTCGGGAGGCGGCCGAACCCGAACGTCATCGCCGGTGAGTGTTTCGAGTTGCATGAGACGCAGGATCATTCCCGCGGGGACCTCACATTCCGAAGCGGGAACCGTTACCGGGCGAACAGCAGGAAATGTCGGGCTGAATGTGAGTCGCGGATTGAGGTTACTTTTCTTTCATCACCCACACGCCATCCCAGTCCGGGAGGGGAGGGTTCTCAAGGAGATAAAGGCATCTGTCAACGTACATCCGGGACAGCTTATCTCCGGGGTGCAGGGCCAGGGCGCTTTCAAAGGCCCTGACGGCGGCATTCCATCGGGACTGCCGGTACAGCGCGAGTCCTTCCTCGAACCGCCGCGCGACTTCCCTCGCATGAGGAAAAGACGCATCGTCGTGGAATTCCAGCACTTCGTATATCGCCACTGGTCTGGTCTTCCCTTTGACCTGAATGAAATCCACCTCGCGCATTAAATACGAATTTGTAAGATTATGCAAGGTCGATCCGCTTATGAGTATATTCACTCCATAATATTTCGTGGCGCTTTCGAGCCGCGAGGCAAGATTCACTCCATCCCCTATGACCGTATAGTCCATTCTTTTCATGGAGCCGATATTGCCCACCAGGACTTCATCCGTATTGATGCCGATCCCGATATTGATGCCGGGTTTGTTCTCCCGGCAGCGGCAGGCGTTGAAAGATTTGAGGGCCCGCATCATCTCGACGGCGACCGTGATCGCCTGGTCCGCATCGCGGCCCGTGCTGAAGGGGGCTCCGAATACCGCCAGGATGGCGTCGCCGATGTACTTGTCCAGGATGCCGCCGTGGTTGAAGATAATGTCCACCATTTCGGTGAAATAGGAGTTCAGCATCGAAACGGTTTCCTGCGGCCCGCAGTGCTCGGAAATGGTCGTGAAGCTGCGTATATCCGAAAAGAGAACGGTGGCGGGCTTGATCTGTCCGCCCAGCATGGTCTCCGCGTTTTCCATCAACTGGTCCGCCACCTGCTTGGTCATGTACCTGGCCAGCGTTCCTTTCATGCGTTTTTCGCCGCTGATGTCTTCAATGACCAGCATGGAGCCGATGAGTTCGCTCTTGACGCTCAGGAGGGGGACCGCCGTCAGGTTGATGGAGATGGTCTTGCCGTTGTGCAGGATGAGTTCGTTATCCATGGTCACATCCTGTTCCCCGGATTGCAGGACCTTGCTCACGGCGTCCACCACCCAGGAACTGTCGCCGGAGAACACCTCGCTGATATGGAGTCCCGTGATCGATTCGTCTTCGAGTCCGAGAATCCGAAGCCCGGCGGCGTTGCACTTCTCGATGGCCATGTTCTCATTGAGAGTTATCACGCCGTTGGAAAGAGACTGAAGGATGCACTCGTTGTAGTTCTTGATGTTCAGAACGTCCTCGAAGAGGCGGGAATTTTCGATGGAGATGGAAGCCTGGGCGGAAAACGCCTTGAGGCGGTTTTCATCGATATGGGTAAAGGGGCCGCCTTTTTTGTTCAGCACTTGCGTGACGCCGATGATTTTCCCCTCTTTGTTGACGATGGGGGTGCAGAGGATCGACCTCGTCCGGTAGCCGCTCTTTTTGTCCACTTCGGGGTTGAAGCGGGGATCTTCGTAAGCGTCGGGTATATTCACGGTCTGCCCGGTGGTGAAGACGCTGCCGGCGATGCCGAGGCGGCAGGGGAAGCGGATCTGCACTTTGTCCAGCCCCTGGGCGACCACGGACCAGAGTTCGCCGGTCTTTTCGTCGTGGAGGAAAAGGGTGCTGCGGTCGGCTTCCAGGATGGCGCTGGTGGTTTCCATGATTTTTTGGAGGAGCGCGGTGAGCTGGAGTTCCGAGCAGATCGCCTTGGTGCATTCGTAGAGCTGGTGCTCCTCCTGTCGCGCCCTCTCGAGTTGCTCGTAGAGTTGGGCGTTTTGAAGCGATGCGGCCGCCTGCGTCGCTATGGCGTCGAGCAGGGTCAGATCGCTTTCGTTGAAGTCGCCCGTGGTCTTGTTCAGGAGCTGAACGACTCCGATGACCTCGCCGTTTCTGTTCCTTACGGGGGTCGTGAGGATATTCCTGGTCCTGTATCCGGTCTTCTTGTCCATCTCGCGGTTGAAGCGGGGGTCGGCGTAGGCGTCGGGGATAATGATGGGCTCGCCGGTCCGGAATACGGTTCCGGCAATTCCCAGGTGGTTGGGAAAACGGATCTCCTGGGTCAGGTCTCCCATCGCCACGCGGGAGAACAGTTCGTTGCCGTCCTTATCGTTGAGGAAGATGGTTCCACGTTCGGCGTTCAGCGCTTCCGTGGTGGCTTCGACGAGGTGTTTGAGGACCATGTCGAGGGAGAGGGAGGTCGAGAGCCGGTTCGTCAGGCCGAGGAGGGCGGTCAGGCTGCCCAGCATACTGGAAACCTTGTCCAGGAACTGCTCCTTCCCGCCGTCGCTGAGTTCTTCGAGCATATTCCTGATATCGGACTGCCGCAGCCGGTGGTCGAGGATCTTGCTGATGAGCGATGTCCCGATATCTGCGTCAAAGGCCTCGTGTCGTCTCATATCCCTTTTCCGACCTTCGTGTTCTCCCGGACGTACCGCCCCATGCCCGGCGGTTCGCGCCGTGAAAAGGGGTATGGCCTCCATCGGGTCCGGCAATACGATATCCATATGTCCGCGTATTCTCCAGTCCTTTCTATTATCACAACTGGGGAGGGTTTAACAATCATTAACTGGCGTGGCGGGCGTGAGCCGCTTTCACCGGGATACCCCCGCGGGAACACCGTTATATGGACCGGGGCGCGGATGCTGCTTATCATGATAGTATATCCAGATATCGCATCTCGCTATAATGTTTAGATTCCGAATAGGAATGAGGGAGGAAAGAGCATGGCCCTATTTGACTGTAATTATTGTCCGAGAAACGAACTGATCGATGCCGGGGCGGTATCGTCCATCGATATTAAATCGAAACCGACGGAATGTGTGATTTGTCATCGGTCCGACTGTCATGAGTGCATCAACGAGGAAAGAGTTTGCGTTCCTTGTGAGTAGTTTCCCGGTATGTGGAAACCCTTTTCCGGGCCCGGCGGGGTGGGACGCGCCGACAGCGGCGTCCACTTGGGCAACGCCGGGCCGAAAGGCTCCCGCTCCTTTCCGGGGTGGCGTCGAGTTCCACAGGTCATGGCGCAGGCGGGATAACGCGCCGGACCGGCAAGCGCCGCCTCCGGTTCGAAGAACCGGATGACGCGGGTGCAAGGTTCGATGCTTCCGGCGTGGCGGGCAGGGGCTTCACGGGGGGGTCCGTATTTGTGCTTCAGTTGATCTCGATGTACTCATTTCAACCGTTTGGCAGCTTCATACACATCATCTCTATCACCGGCTTTGCGCATTCCCAGGGTAATGATCCAGACTTCATGATCCTCGGCTATTACCTCGTAGATTATGCGATAGCGTTGCCCTACCGCTCGAACGCTTCTAAGTCCGGCAAGGTCTCCTCCAAGCGCCTTGCCCTGCATCTCGGGATCTGAGTTCAAGCGCACAGCCCTGGTTTTGATGATCTTCCGGACACGCCGGTCCTCAATGCGTAACAGCATTTCCTCAGCTTCTTCGGTAAAGAATACTGTCCAGGCATTAGACATCAATTTCCTCGATTCGGCGGCCTACCCTTGACTTGACCTGTTCTCTTCCTCTCTCGATTGATTCCATAATGTCGGAATCGGCTAGAATTTCCGTTGTCTCGTCTTCGCTGTCATAACTTTCGAGTTCCGCTTTTATGATCTTCCACTGGTCCATGGGAATCTGCACGGCTATGCGGTTTCCCTTGTCGTCAACTACATATTGGATATTCATGATTCTCGTCATCCCTTCTTGCATGCCTGAAGATGCCGATCCGACCGATGAGCGCAAGTTTCCAATTCATTATAAGGATATGTATCGACCCGGGCAAAGAAATAAAATTCGGTACGGCTCCATGGATTTTGAACATGGGGGAGCGGGTCCCGGTTACTCCGGCATCCCGCGCCTACAGATCGATGAACCCGTCGATGTCCACCTTGTAGAATTCCTCGAGCGCATGCCATTCGATAGTCTCTTTCTGTTCGTCGAATTCGGCCAGTTCCGATATGTTCGTCGCGAGCAGGTATGCGTACCGGGCAAAGAGCTTCGGAAAATACAGTTTCGGGTCGAAATCGGAGAGGATCGCGTTTATGTCGTTGCCCACGACGGCGGCCCTCGAAAACTTCTGCTCCTCGATGAGCTGCTCGAAGGCCCGGAGCTTCCTGATCAGCACCCTGAGATGATAAGATCCTTCGACAAAGACCGGTTCCTCACCGCCGCCGACCACGGCCGCACCCGGCGTCATGCCCGCCGGGGCGGGCGCGGCTCCCCCGAATGCGCGAGGGGCGGATCTTCCGGTTTCCTCCGTCGGTGTTGAATCCTCCGTGTCCCCGGTATCTTCCTCGGGTTCCGGTTCGGGCTCCCTATGGACGACCTGCTGGAACCCCTGCAACCATGCCGTTACTTTCGCCAGGCCGTCCAGGATCGGCCGGGAACCGTCTTCCAGGGCGACGTCCCTGGTTTCTCCGACCGGTGTTACCAGGTAG
>CAYOVG010000411.1:0-5583 GCA_964407285.1 uncultured Syntrophobacteraceae bacterium | reverse complement strand
GAGCCGGCTCTTGCCCTTAAGCCCGGAGGGCGAGTCCGCCGTTGCCGTAAATCCCGCCCTCGATAGCTCCTCCACGACGGCGTCCCGCAAGGCGGTGTCCAGTCCGCCTGCATGGACGGCTTCCCGGTCTCCCTTGCAGCCGTGAATCGTCACCACGCGCCGCGCCGCGGCGAGCATCTCCGCGGCGCGAGGCTCGTCGAAACTCGTGCTCGAAATGTGCAATGCATAATTCCGGCGTTCCTTTATCCCCTCGAAGCAATACAAAGAATGCTCCACCCCCGCGACGGCATCGGCTATGAGCCCGGTACCCGGCTCGATGCGCCCCCCGTGGGGCGCTATGAGCAGGATTCCGCTTGTCCCCCGGCGGCATCGAATCCTGTAGTCGATCCCTTCGGTCTCATTACCGGCGAGTTCCGCATAGTTTGAATAGCTTTTCATATATAGAATCGACAATTCTCCTTTTTTTAACACAAAGAACAGATTGCCGGATTACCGCTTCATACGTCCTCCATTTTGGTTGACACCATGCCTTGTGTCAATTATCCATTAAATCTGTTATACTGAAATCAAATATGGATGGATGGCGCGATCCGCCTGATATGCACAACACTGACACGGCGATATCGTTTGTTTTCCGATTTCCCCAAAGGAAAGAGATGGCTGCAAAAAGTAAATCTCAAAGGAAGAAAAAAGCTGCGAAAGCGGACCTTCAGGCCCTTGCGAAACTTCCGGAAGGGTTGATAAAAGAAAAGGTCGAGGAACTGCTTGCCCGTGGGAAACCCCGCGATGCCATTCAGCTCATCCAGCAGTCCTCTCACGGGGATACCCCCGGCATTGTCTTTCTGAAAATAGTGGCTTACGCCATGCGCGCCCGCCAACTGGAAGAAAAGGGTCTTACCAGGGAATCGGAAGCCCTCCTGGAAATGCTCGAGAAGCCGCCCCTCGCGGCGGTGGGCCTTCCTTGCGGGGAACTGGCTCGAGCGGTCCGCGCGGCGCCTTTCGACGCTGCCGTGAAATGGTACGGCGAACACAGGAAGAATCATTCGCCCTGCCCGGAGGTCGAACGGGCCGTTGCGGACATGTTCGTGTTCACCGGGAGGTGGGACGGCCTCGAACGTTTGTCGGCGGACGATCCGGTCCGGGTGGACGGGACCCTGGTGGTGGAAGCCCTGCCGGACATGGATGCCGCCCGCTGGGAAGAGGGAGTGGCGAAGCTCGCTTCATTGCCCCGCAAATCCCCCTTTGCCGGCTGGAAGTGGTTCGCCAAGGCCATGGCGACGGCCTGTGACGGCGACGGCGGTTCGCTCGATCGCTCCCTGAAACAGCTGCCGGATGATTTTCCCTTGAAGACCGTGGTGGGGGCGCTCCAAAAGGATGGGTGCGCGGCGCTCAAAAATACACGGGAGTGGCTTGCCCGTCCCATTCAGGCCGAAGCGGATGAACTCGTTAAGGCGATCAAGGGCAGGGAACAGAAACTGCCGGATTCCATCAAACGTTTCGCATCCGTCATCTTTCCGCACAGTCCGGAGGAAGCCGTGCGTCCCCTGGCGGAACTGGCCGCCATCGGACTCGCCCGCGCAAACAACGACGCCGGGTCCCTGGCGAAGCTCCTGCCCCCCGGCGTGTCCAGGTCCATTTTGCTGCGTATGGAGATCTTCTTTCCCCACCAGCTCAGGTCGGCGGACGACCGCACCCCCTTTTGCGCCGCGCTGGAATATCTGAACCTGATCGAAACCGATTTCCCGCACGTTTCGCACAAACAGAAGGTGGAAGCCGCGTTGTACCACAGGCTGCTCTCCATACTGGCAAACGAAGGAGCAATCCGTGCGTCCGAGTTGTCCTACAGGGACCGGACCTGCCTGAACCGGTGGCTGAAACGGGACGGGCTGAAAACCGAGGATACCTACTTCGCTATCGGCGAGAAGATCACGCGGCTGGCGCCGGATGTGATCGTGTATTACCGGACCTTGGGCGCGTTGAGGCCCGCGCATGCTTCGAATGAGGGAAAGGCGCTCTTCGAGAAGGGGATGCAGGCGATGCTTCGCCAGTACCCGGAAGACCCGTTTCCCTATCTGCGGCTGGCAAGGTTTTACTCCGACAAGGGGGCTTACCGGAAGTCGGAGAAGATCCTCGACGATGCGTGGAAGCAGGCGCCCTACGATTCCGGAGTCAAGGAGGAGTATGTCCTGAGCCTGCTCAAGGCGGCGATGCGGAGCGCCAATCGGAAGTCCTTCCAGATTGCATGGTCGGATGTGGAACGGGCGGTCGGACTGGAATCGAGGACGCAGACGCCGCTCATACATGCGGTGACGGTTGCCGTCAGGTATCTCGAAGAGGGCAATCCCGATCAGCAGTTGAAGGTTTTGCTGGACCTGCCGGAACCCCCCGTCGCCCTACGCTCCCTGGTCTGTTTCTACGGCATCGTCGAGATGGGAAGGGGCTATAAACCCAGGAATTACAGCACCCAGATTGAGAAGAAAACCCGGAAGCTGCTGGAGGATCGCCTGAAGGATCTGTCCGGCAACGAATTGATGGAAGTGGTGGCTCCCGTTCCGGACGCATACCATACATTGACCGGGGATGTCGGTATCGTCGGGCTTTTCGGTTCCTTGTGGTCCAAGATCCTGGAGAAGCTCGACGACCGGCAGGTGTTGACCGTTTATGCGCTGGTGCTCGGCGAGGGCTATCCAAAGCAAATCAGGCAGGTGAAAAAAGACCTGAAGAAGAGGGGGGAACGCCGGAAGGCGGACATTTTCCTCGGGTTCTATGAAATCCTCGCGGATTATGCGCTGGATCAAGAACCACCCTCCTTTGCCGTGGCGCGCTTCGACAGGCTGATCAAGTCGCTGGAGCCCGACGACGTCATGCGGCTTCGCAATTTCTGCCGCGACATCGCGCGCTATTTCGTCTCCGATCGCCACTTGTACAACGCTTTGAATTCATTTAATTTCTATGAGTTAGTCGACTATCTGCCGTGGGGTGAACCCCTTTTCCCGGGACCCGAGGAGTTCGATTTCGATGAAGATGACTTCGACCTGTTCGATGAGCCCGGAGGATTCGGGGGCACGATCGACGAGATGGAAAACGCTCTCAAGGATTTCAACAAGCTTCGCGGCAACAAGCAGGTCCTGAAGCTCTTCATGGAGATGCTGGTGCGTATGGTCGAGTCCCAGGGGGTGGATAACAACGGCGTGCGCCAGTTGGGAATCCTGCTGGAACATGAGGCCGGAGATGCGATACGGACCCTGAGGGAATTGTATTCCGGAGACAAGAAGAAGGAACTCTCCAAGGTGGGAAGACTCCTGCTCTTCCCCTACGAGTGATGCCACGAGAGGAATAACGATGCTGAAACATTACATGGTCCTGGGGGTCTCGCCGGGCACCGGCGACAAAGAAATTCGCCGGGCCTACCTGGAACTGGTCAAACGGTTCACCCCGGAGCGCAGCCCGGAGTTGTTCAGGCAAATCACGGAGGCTTACGAGGCCCTGAAGGATGAAACCCGCCGCATTCAGAATTCGCTGTATGGTTCTTTCGATGTGGTTTATCCGGAAGAAGAGATAGCGCAACTGGCCCGGCTGGCCGTTTCACCGGAGAAGCGCATCGGCTTGCGCGATCTCGTCGAACTGGAGAAGGCATCCACTGCCGGGGAGGTGGAATAGTGGGAGCACCGCAAGGCCTGCTCAGGCGACTTAGAAACAGAGTGGGATGCATGTTGACGTCGATGTTTCAGGGCGACGGAGGACGCGGCGCATTCTATCCGAATGGGGCCCCCGAATCCGGGAGAAAAGATGATTCCGCGCCCGGAGTAGGAATTCCGCGGACGGGCATGGCGTACAGCCCGTTTCCCGATGGGGACTGGCGGCTCGATGTCCTCAACGACTTCGCCGGATGGCTCGCGGAACTGGATGACTCCGCCCTGCCTCCGCCGCCTCCCAACCTCTCGCACGGCCTTTTCGATCTCGCCACGGAGGTGTCGGCCCTGCGCCAGGAACTCAAGCGGCAAAACCGTGAACAGGGCAAATCCAACGAGGAACTCGAACGCCTGAATTCGGTGTACCGAGAAGCCCTGTCCAGGGTCCAGACCAAGGGGGATGACCTCGCCGGTCTGAAGAGGGAAGTTCAAAGGGATACGGAGAAGAGGGTCTTTCTGCTCTTTGCGGACCTGCGCGACAGCCTCGAAAGGGGCCTTAAGGAAGTCAGGAATACATCCGGAAAGAGGCCTTTCTTCTTCAAGCCGCCTCCGGCCATGAAGGGCATCGAGGAGGGATACGAGATGGCCGTGGACCGCTTCGACCGGACCATGATGAACCTGGGCATCGAGATGGTTCCCACGGAAGGCCGTCCGTTCGATCCACGCACCATGAGAGCGATAGGCACGAGGCATGTCCCCGGCGTCGCGCCGGGGATGGTTGTGGAGGAAACCATGAGCGGGTATGTGCGGGACGATGAAGTTCTTCGGCTGGCGCAGGTAGTCGTATCCGCATCGGATCAATAAGGAAGGATTGCAGATTATGCCAAAACCCATAATCGGAATCGACCTCGGCACCACGAACTCCGAGGTGGCTTTCATCAGGGACGGGCAGCCGGAGGTCCTGAAGCTCCACGACAACGGAATCGTCCCCTCGTGTGTCGCCCTGGACAAGAACGGCCACATTGTGGTGGGGATCGAGGCGAAGAACCAGATCCTGGTGAACCCCAGGGGGACCGTCTGCTCCATCAAGCGGAAGATGGGGACCAACGAGAAGGTGCGGCTCGGCGACGAACACTACACGCCCCAGGAGATTTCGGCTTTCATTCTGAAGGCGCTGAAGAGAAGGGCCGAAACGGCGCTCGGTTCCGCGGTTTCGCAGGCCGTCATCACGGTGCCGGCCTACTTCACCGACGCTCAGCGCTACGCGACCCGCGAGGCGGGGCAAATCGCCGGCCTGGACGTGGTCAGGATCATCAACGAACCCACCGCGGCGGCGCTCGCCTACGAATCCCAAAAGGACGAGAGCCAGCGTATTCTCGTCTACGACCTGGGCGGCGGCACCTTCGACGTTTCCATCGTGTCCATCGAGAGCGGAGTGGTGGAAGTCCTTTCCAGCACGGGCAACAACCACCTGGGAGGCGACGACTTCGACGAGAAGATCGTCGAACGGCTGCTGGCGTTCCTGGAAGAGGAGCACGGGCTGAGGGCGTGGGACGACAAGGTCCTGAGGGTCCGGCTCAAGTATGCCGCGGAAAAGGCCAAGATCCAGCTTTCGGACGAACCGTTCGTCCTCATCGAGGAGGACCATGTCGGGCGGGTGCATATGAAGCCGGTCCATCTCAAGTATGAGCTGTCGCGGACGGAATTCGAGGACATGATCCGCGAAGACGCCGTGGAAACCATGGATTCCGTGACGAAAGCCTTGCGGGATGCGGCCGTGCTGCCGGGAGCCATAGACAAGATACTCCTGGTGGGCGGATCGACCCGCATCCCGCTTGTTTCGGCGCTCCTGGAGGAGAAATTTCACAAGCTTCCGCACTCCGAAGTGGACCCGGACCTTTGCGTGGCGCTGGGGGCGGCCACCCAGGCCGGGATCGAGATGGGCCTGGAA
>CAYOVG010000410.1:0-5596 GCA_964407285.1 uncultured Syntrophobacteraceae bacterium | reverse complement strand
CTACCATTGAAGCTGATGCGGAGAAGGTGTGTCTGCTTTTCAAAAACCTCATCTCCAACGCGATCAAGTATTCGAGAGAGCAGGAAAAACCCCACATAAGAGTGTCAGGCGAAATAGTTGACGGAGTGTGCCGCATCAAGGTGGAAGACAACGGGATAGGTTTCGAGGAGCAGTACCTGGATCGGATCTTCAAGCCCTTCCAGCGTCTGCATGGAAAGACCGGCCGCTTTGAGGGGACCGGCATGGGGCTTACCATCTGCCGCAAGGTGGTGGACCTGCACGGCGGGTCCATCACGGCCAAAAGCAAGCCGGGGGAGGGCTCGACCTTCATCGTCAGCCTACCCGTCGAACAAGGAGCACGTCACAGTGACTGACGGAAATTAAGGAGTCTGCCGTCATGCTGATGGCCGATGACGACGAGGACGATCTTTTTCTGGTGAGAGAGGCATTTGGGGCGATGCCGCATACCCGCGAAATCAATCGTGAACGAAAAAAGTTTCCGTTGAAAATGTGAAGAACCTTCCGACATAATTACCGTCTATGCTATAAGTTTATGTTAGCGCGCATAGGCCGGTGGGCTATCTCTCTTCCATGGAAGAATTCCACTTTCCACTTCTCCGGACTGATGTTACAAATCTTGTTGTACTTATGGGTTATCCAGCTTTCTCTTCCGGCCGGTGGAGTCTTGGATGGAAACAGAAAACAAGAGAACAAACGTTCTTCTTATCGATAGTGACAAGGGTGACCCCATTCTCATACGTGCTATGCTCTTGGAAGCGTTCAACGCCCGACAGTATTCCTTAAATGTTGCTCGAAATTGCGGAACATCTCTGTAAAGCCGGGAATACCGGGGTTTCGGAGAGGGTATCCCTTGTAAGGGCCTCAAAATGCTGGGGGTGCGATTAACCATCATTGGTAACCACGGAAATAGAATTCGGCTGAAGTCGCATTGCCCCTCAAAACATGGTGTGTTGGGCGTTTAGCCTTACCAATGGTCGTGAACCGCACCCAATGCTGGGTCTTCCAAAAACTTCTGATGCAGTAAGGCTTTGCGGGTTCCAAATTCCACCAGGACGGGGTGGCAGGATGGCAGGTCCGCGGAGAAAGTTCTTTTATTTTCGCAGTCTTACAGTGTTGATTTTGGAAAACCCAGCGTTTTTAGGCTCTTACACCATTCCACCTCAGTAGATCCTTGCCAGACAAGGCTTTCCAGCCGATCCTGGCATTTTCGAGCAACATTAAAATATTCGGAGAGATCATCGAACGTTACCGTGGAAAGAGTGCATCTCAAGAGGGGTCTACGTTTGCTACTACTCTACTCCTAAAATAATCCTGGATGAATACTTTGACACAAAACTTATCGGCATATTGGATTAATATCACCTGTCTTCTTTAAATCGGATAACCTGAGCTCAAGCGGAGTGCTGGAAAAATGAAAAAACGAAAGGCAGCGTTGGTCGCTGTTGTCATTAGCATCCTATTCCTCTCAACCGCTGCATGGTTTGTACAGAAGCGCATTCCCGAGAATAGTGTCCCGATCGAGAGCATAACAATCGGTGGGAATCGGGAAGAAGCCTCACTACTGATTACCCTGGCTGAGAACCGGGGTATTTTCAGAAGGAATGGTTTAAATGTGATCCTGAAGGAATACGAAAGTGGTTATAAGGCTCTGGGTCAACTCGTTCAGGGCGAGGTTGATATAGCCGCTGCAGCCGATTATCCATTCGTGATCAACAGCTTTGACCACAAGAGCTTACGGATTGTGGCCTCTATCGCCACCATGGATACAAATGAAATTGTAGCAAGAGCGGATAAGGGGATCACCAGGCCCTCGGACCTTAGAGGAAAAAGGATTGCGGTGCTCACGGGAACCACTCTTGAATTCTATTTGAAAAGGTTCCTGCTCTTTCACCACATATCTCCCGAGGAGGTGACCATGGTCCCCCTGCCGGCCTCGCAACTCGTGAATGCTATTTCCCGGGGACAGGTGGATGCCGCGATAGGCTGGGATCTCTATATCTACGAAATGAAGAAGGAACTGGGAGACAATGCGGTGAACTGGCCCTTGCAGAGCGGGCAGGACTACTACTGGTTGCTGGTTTCCGAAAAAGAGAAGATCGATGCGCGGCCCAAGGTTATAGAGAAGTTTATTAGATCCATGGTTGAAGCCGAGGATTTCATCAAGGAATCGGAAGAGGAAGCCAAGGCGTTTCTCACTAACAGCCGGAATCGCGAGCCCCGATATATTGAGTACCTGTGGAAAAGAATAGAGTATACCACCTCACTGCCTCAGGGCCTTATTATAGCGTTGGAAGATCAGGCCGGGGACCGGCTGGAAGCGATGCCGGGAGAAAACATGGCCTTGCCGAATTATCTGGAGCTCATATATCAGGATGGGCTTAAAGCCGTCAAACCCAAAGGCGTTACAATCTTTCAGTAATGGAGTTGGCATGAGAATCAGAACCAAGCTCCTGTCGCTCATAGTCATGTCGTTGCTTATAACGATCTTTGTATTCCTGTCCATTTACATGGCGATGCGGTACATGAGCAAGGGGATTTCGGATATGTCCGTCTACTATGAGCTCACGAACAAGGTGCTGGCCCTCAATACCCTGAGCGAGTCCTATCTGAGGGACCCTCGGGAACGGGCGAGAGCGCAATGGGAATCGGTATATGGATCTCTGGGATCTCTTATTGAGCAAATAGGTCCTGCACAGCCCCATGAGCGGTTGATTATCGACTCCCTCAGGGAGGACTACCGGGATGTTCATTCCATTTTCTCCCGGCTGGTGGAAGGTGGAACGATCGACGAGTATGGCTCCCTGTCAGCCAAAGTCAGGGAGAGATCCATCGGTCAACTGTCTGTCAAACTCCGGATGATGGCGGACAGGGTCTTCCAGTTGCTGGATGCAAGGAAAGAGGAGATAAGAACGGCTCATGGAATATCCGGTCTGATCTCCATGATGCTTGTCACCGGACTGATGCTCACCAGTTCCGTGGTCACCTTTTTGATCTTCGGGGGCGTATCGAGAGCGATCCTCAAGCTGAGAGGCGCCACAAATCGCATTGCGAGCGGGGACCTCAACCACCGGATAGATCATCCGGGGCAGGGTGATGAACTGGCCGACCTTGCCCGAGATTTCAATGGGATGGTGACTCGTCTGAGGGAGTCCTACGCGGATCTGGAAAAAGAGATTAATGAGAGGGAGCGCATCGGTGCAGAGCTACTGCAAGCCAAGACGGATGCTGAAGCCCGTGCCGCCGAGGCCGAGGAGGGGAAGAAGATCCTGGATGCCCTTATGGCTTGCATCCCGGAAGGCATTACCATTGCCGATGCTCCGGATGGAAGGATTGTGAAGGTAAGTAACTATGCTCAGCAGTTGCTCGGACGCTCCGAAGAGCATCTCAAAGAGGACCCTATGGGCCGCCACGGAAGAATGTGGGAAATCTATCACCCCGATGGAGCCGCTCCCTCCGAAGGGGAAGAGTTGCCCCTTGCACGTGCGCTGCATACCGGAGAAGTCATAACCGATGAAGAATGGGTTTTGAAAAGAAAGGATGGTACTCCAATCACGGTTCTCTGCAATGCCGGTCCCATTCGGGACCAAGCCGGCAATGTTACCGGAGGGGTGATGGCCTGGCGCAGCATCACCGAGCGCAAGAGGATGGAGGAGGAGCTCCGCAGAGCCCGTGACGAGCTCGAGATTCGGGTTGAGGAGCGAACCGCCGAGCTTGAGGATTCCATGAGAAAGCTCGAGGAGAGCAATCAGGCCCTTCAGGATTTCGCTTCCATCGCATCCCATGATATGCAGGAGCCCTTACGGAAAGTCCAGGCATTTGGAAACATGCTCAAGAATCAATGTTGCGCCTCCCTTGACACTGAGGGAAAAGACTACTTGGACCGGATGCTCTCGGCAACCGGCAGGATGCACTCCCTTCTCACCTCTCTTCTCGAGTACTCCCGGGTGAGCACCAGGGCGAATCCCTTCGAGGAAGTGGAGCTCAAAGAGCTCATTGGGGAAGTTCTCTCGGATCTCGAAGTGAGGATCCATCAGAACGGAGGGAGCGTAAAGGTGGGGGAGCTTCCCGCCATCGAGGCCGATCCCACCCAGATGCGCCAGCTTTTCCAGAACCTTATCGGCAACGCCCTCAAGTTCCACAAGGAAGGGGAGAAGCCGGTGGTGAAAGTGCATGCCCGCAATGAGAATGACCACCATATAATCGAGGTCGAAGACAACGGCATCGGGTTTGAGGAAAAGTATCTCGATAAGATCTTTGCTCCCTTCCAGAGACTGCACGGCCGGTCCGGCAGCTACCAGGGAACCGGCATGGGCCTGGCCATCTGCAAGAAGATAGTCGAGCGGCATGGGGGCGCTATCACGGCAAGGAGTGCGCCGGGACAGGGATCGACGTTTGTAATCATGCTGCCGGTCGGGCAGGACAGTCCCGAGGTTGGAAGAGCGTAGCGTGTCAGGAAATAAAAGGTGTATGGAAAACGTCGCAATGGATAAGGATAAGGCAGCGCTGCTCGATCGCAAGGATATGGCCAGGTATTTGGCCGTAGCTCCTGCTTTTGGCTATATCATTGTTGCAGCTGTTGTGTCCGGATTGGATAAGGGGGAACAGTGGCAATCTCCCTTGTTGCTCTTTGTGCTCAACACCTTGTTCCTATCCGCGGTTCCGCTCATCGCCGCCTTTTTTGCCGCAAGGAGCTATCTGCAGAGCGGCTCCCCAACGGTTCTCCTGATGGGCTGCGGACTGCTGATGTTGAGCTCCACCAGCTTCACCACCGGATGGATTGCTCAAGGCCCGAATCGGGTAAACGACATCGTCACCATCTATAACATCGGCCTCCTCCTGTCCTCGGTTTTTCACGGAATGAGCGCAATCCTCGGTCTCGCGGGACCTCCCGGCTTTCTCCAACGCTTTGAGCAAAGGAGGGCAAAGCTGCTGGCAGCGACCTATTTCGGCGTGCCGGCGCTTGTAGCCGTCGTTGCATTCGAAGCCTCCAGAGATCTGATCCCCGTGTTTTTTATCCAGGGACAGGGGCCGACGTTGCTGCGGCAAGTTGTTCTGGGCCTTGCCGTAAGTTTGTTCGCGCTGTCGAGTTTCCTGTTCTTATGTACCCACTTCAGGACCCGATCCGAGTTTCTCTACTGGTACTCCCTATCGCTTCTGCTCATTGCGGAGGGGATGGCGACCATGCTCTTTCTCAGGGCCTTGGGCTCTCAGCTCAACTGGATGGGCAGGTCCGTCCAATACCTCGGGGGCGTCTACTTTCTCATCGCCGTAGTGCTGGCCTTCAAGGAGGCGCGCACGAAAGGATTATCCGTTGAACGGGCGCTGTCCTCCCTGGTGGACATCTCCGAGCTCTGGAAAGCCGAGGAGGCGCTTCGGGAAAGTGAGGAGCGCTACCAGTTGTTTTTTGAAAGCAGTATGGACGGAATTCTGATCACCACGCTCGAGGGGCGAATCCTTGCAGCCAATCCGGAAGCATGCCGCATGCTCGGCTACACGGAAGAGGAGATCCGTCGGCTCGGAAGGCGCGGGGTTATCGATCCAACCGACCCCAGGCTCCCTCAACTGCTGGAACAGC
>CAYOVG010000409.1:0-5616 GCA_964407285.1 uncultured Syntrophobacteraceae bacterium | reverse complement strand
TTCGTTCCGTGCTCATCAGCGATACGAAGTAATCGATGAGCCGGAAATCGGGAAGGAAATCGCCTCTCAGCCGGAAGAGCACGCTGATTGCGCGGTCGAGCCACCTGGGGCCGAAAGGAGTCGTGGGGCGGCCGAAGATCTTCAGGTCGGCTTTCTTCTTCCAGCGCCGCCACAGCATCCGCAGGTGGGTGTAGTCGAGTTCGTGGGGCAGAAAGCCCAGCACCCTCTCCGGGTGGAAATCGCCGAAATCCAGGCGGTACGGCGCGGCGCTGTAGGCGCCGACGAAGAGCGGAAGGAAATGCTCCACGATCTTGATGACCAGGTCGCCGACATACTTCTCATCGGCTCCGGTGATCGCCTGCCCGGCCGTTCCGCCTTTTCTGAGTTCCGTCAGCTTCCTGCTGCCGAGGCTAAGGTGCGTGCCGTTGTTCGCCAGGCAGATATTCGACGTATTGGGCAGGACAACCAGGTTGTTGACGATGATTCCGGCTTCACGCAGTTTTCCGATGGCGTTGAGCTGGCTTCGGCTGAGCACCCTGTGGCACAGGCCCATGTATGCATGCTTGTCCTCTCCCCGGTCCCAGCCGGAGAGGCACGGGCTCATGAAGAGCTCCCGATAGAAGGCGTCGGATATGCACTCGTTGAGTTCCCGCTGCCGGGCGGGCGGATTCGGGGCCGCATAGACCATCGCCCGCTGCCCGCTCGCAATGAGGCCGAACGCCGCATTGGCGTACATGGTGAGGAGCTGAATCAGCAGGAAGCGCTTCGCCGCTTCCCCGGCGACGGCAGCGCCCATCCGGCCGTCCCGGGGCGCAATGACGTAAAAGGAGGATACTTCGGGGGATGTATTGTCGTTGGAGAAATTGCCGAGTATCCGACAGCCGGTATCCGCGATCGTCCGCGGGAGGCGGGGCTGCGAGCCGATCACGTCGGCGAGCGAGAGCTTCAGAAGATAACTGACCGGAATGCGAAGGCATCTTTCACCACGTTCGGAAAAGATGAACCGCTCTATATCGTTTCTCACCCCTTCCTCCGGTCTGCCTTTGTCTGCAAGCAGGTCCCGGTCGAGGGTCTCGTGTGCGAAGCGGCTCAGCATTCTGAGCGGAAAGCGGACCCAACTGTTTTCCCACACAGTCCTGGAGGCGTCGGCCATGTACTTCTGGAGGTCGGCCACGACGGCCCTGGAGGTATCCCCCGCCGCCACCCGTTTGAGTATATTGGTGTAATAATCCGAATTTTCTATTGAGACGGGAAGGTCCACATCCTGCTTTCTTCCCTCGACAACCGCCTGAAGCTCGTTTTCCGTGCCGGCCGTAACGTCACCCGGGCAAAACGGAAGGGACCCGATAAGCCCATCCGGCTTGCCGCGGCAGACGCCTATCGCATCCAGGATTCGTTCGAGGGGCCTGACATCGCCCCCGGAGCTGTCTCCGGCGAGCAATTGCAGACCGTCTTTCCTTTGGAGTCCGATCATACTCATCCTTTCGCTATGCATTCCAAATTACTCTTTATTTTGAAGTATCGAATGCCTTGTGACGTTTTCTACAATTACCTGATCAATAAGCCTGTTTGATGGAGACGGAGTGACTTTAGGGCGAAGATTTGGCGCATGAGTGCAGCAGTACGGTTACGTCAACAGAATTCCATATCGCTGTAACAATACCGTAACCTGCCGGAGCTAGTATCCTCCCCATACGCGGCCGGGGTGTGTCCGGCAGTGCAAAATTTCGGAAACTTGGGTTGCTGTGAATTAACAAAATCCATCACAACATCACATTCAAAGGAGGAGTTAGGATGAAATCGAAGTGGTTTACTCTGGGCATCATGGTCTTTGCCATTCTCGCCGCCGGCGTGGCGCACGCCGGGTCGATTCAGATCAACGGTTCCACCACTGTTCTTCCCGTTGCTCAGAAAGTGACCGAAGCTTTCATGAAGGACAATCCGGGAGTCAACATTTCCGTATCGGGCGGCGGGTCCGGCAACGGCATCAAGGCTCTCATCGACGGAACGACCGACATCGCCAACAGCTCCCGTTTTATCAAGGATGAGGAAGTGAAGCTGGCGATCGAGAAGGGCAACTACCCGGTTCCGTTCGCCATTGCCTACGATTGCATCGTCCCCGTGGTGCATCCGAGCAACCCTGTAAAGGACTTCACCCTGGAACAGCTCAAGGGCATCTACATGGGCACCATCACCAACTGGAAAGACGTCGGCGGCCCTGACGGCGAGATAGTGGTCATTTCCAGGGACACTTCTTCCGGCACGTACGAAGTTTGGGAAGAGAAGGTAATGAAGAAGGAACGCGTCGCTCCTTCCGCTCTCCTCCAGGCATCCAACGGCGCGGTGGCCCAGGCCATATCCAAGAACAAGAACGCCATCGGCTACCTCGGCATCGGCTACCTCGACAAGAGCGTCAAGGCCGCTACGGTGAACGGCGTTGCAGGGACGGCGGAAACGGCTCTCAACGGGAGCTTTCCGGTTTCCCGCGCGCTTTTCATGTTCACCCGCGGCTGGCCCAACGGGGACACCCTGCAGTTCATCAACTACATGCTCAATCCCCAGAAGGGTCAGAAACACGTGAAAGATGCCGGTTTCGTTCCTTTGTTCTAAGGTTCGACCGATTCGACGATTCTCTCCCCCACCTGTCGAGAGCGGGAGAGAGGCAGTAAAGGAATAAACGAAATGCCCGGTTCCCACGCTTCCGCGTGGGAACCTTTTACGAAGGTCCCCGTTCATGGCGCCAGGAACCGAAGAATACGGAAGCAATGGTGGTATGCGTTCCCAGGCTGGAGCATGGGAACGGGCGGTGTCGTCGGCGCTGCGCGAGCGTGGTTTCAGCCGCATTGAGAGGCTTTGCCGGAACGGCGTCCGGTGGCGTCCCCCGAAAGTGGGATGAGGAAGAGAGATTACAATGAAGATAAGCCGTCAATCCAGAGAGCGAGCCATCAGGCTCTTTTTCTATTTTGCAGCGTTGGTTTCAATAATCGTTCTGTCGCTGATCCTCCTGTTCCTTTTCATGGAAGGGCTCCCGATCTTCCGGAAAATATCCGTGTCCGCGTTTCTTTTCGGCAAAGCGTGGTATCCCACCGCTTCTCCGGCGGACTTCGGGATCTTTCCCCTTCTCATCTCGTCACTGGCCGTGACCGCGCTTTCCGCCCTGTTCTCGATTCCACTAGGCGTCATGACGGCAATTTACCTGGCGGAGATTGCGTCCCTGAAGGTTCGCCAAATCGCAAAACCCGTGGTGGAGCTTCTCGCCGCGCTGCCGTCCGTCGTGATCGGCTTTTTCGGCATGGTCGTGATCGCGCCGTTTCTTCAGGATGCCTTCAACGTCGCAACGGGACTGAACCTGTTCAATGCGGCCCTGATGCTCGCCTTTATGTCGGTGCCCACCATCTGCAGCATTTCCGAAGACGCCATTTATAGCGTACCGGGAGAACTCAAGGAAGCTTCCCTCGCCCTCGGCGCAACGCAATGGGAAACCATATTCCGGGTCGTGCTGCCGGCGTCCCTTTCGGGCATCAGCACCGCAATCATCCTCGGAATGTCGCGGGCCATCGGAGAGACCATGGTCGTTCTGATGGTGGCCGGCGGAGCAGCGCTCGTGCCGACATCGATTTTCAAGCCGGTGAGACCCATGCCGGCCAGCATCGCGGCGGAAATGGCGGAAGCCCCGTTCCGGAGCGATCACTACTATGCGCTCTTCGCCACCGGCATAGTGCTCTTTCTGTTCACGCTCCTGTTCAATCTCGTGGCGGACCACATCGCTCAGAAGCACAAGCAGGTCGGAGCGGCTACGCTATGAGCACGGGAGTGAGCGACACTGAACCCCAGGTACGGAATAAAAATGGAGTGGAGCCAATGAACGTATCCGATACCACCGAAATTAAAGCGTCAGCACCCGCGATAGCTCCTTCCGGATCGATGCGCTCCCGGCGCTGGATGCAGAAGTCGATGTTTGCCTTGTTCAACTGCGCGGCGCTTATCAACGGACTGGCGCTCGTGATTATTATCGGCTTTCTTGCGGTCAACGGCTGGCGAGCGATCAACTGGACATTCCTTACGGAAGCGCCGCGCAACATGATGACCGAGGGAGGCATACTGCCCTGTATCGTGGGGACGTTCCTCCTCAGCTTCGGCGCCATGACCATTGCCTTTCCATGGGGCGTGGCTTCGGCGATATACCTTCATGAATATGCCCGGCCCGGTCGCGCCATGCGCATCATTCGCCTCGGGATCAACAATCTGGCCGGGGTCCCTTCCGTGGTATTCGGTCTTTTCGGACTGGCTTTCTTCGTAACGTGGTGCAAGATGGGCGTCAGCATCCTGTCGGGGGCGCTCACCCTCGGGGCGTTGATCCTCCCCGTCATAATCGGAACCGCCGAAGAGGCGCTACGCTCCGTCCCCCAAACGTACCGCGAGGCATCCCTGGCCCTGGGAGCCACCAAGTGGCAGACCATCTACCGGGTCGTCCTGCCGGCCGCCTTTCCCGGCATGCTCACGGGGGCCATTCTCGCCATAGGAAGGGCCGCGGGCGAAACGGCCGCGATCATGTTCACCGCCGCCGTCTTCTTCACCCGGCAGATGCCCACATCGCTTTTCGATTCCGTCATGGCCCTGCCCTACCACATCTATGTCCTCGCCACGGCTGGGACCGAAATCGAAAAGACCAGGCCGTTGCAGTACGGAACCGCCCTGGTTCTCATCGCGCTCGTATGCGGCATGAACCTGATCGCCATCATCTACAGGGCGCGTCTGCAGAAGAAGGCGTAGTAGAGCGCCACCCACGAAGCGCCGTAAAGACAGACCACGAAAAACACGAAAGACACGAAAAAGGGATCAGGCTCTTTTCGTGTCTTTCGTGTTTTTCGTGGTCCGCTTTAGAGGGTGTTATGCACTTTTGGCGGCTATGGATGACAACCGCGAAGCAGTATGAATAGAAGGGTGCGGCTCTTTTCAAACGACGGCTCGGTCATCTCGGGCAGCCTCCTGTAGCCGGGGAGAACTCGCATACATAGGCGAGTAGTTTCGCTCCCGTTCCTGCTTCAGGTGAAAGGACCAGTAGCCGTCCAGGTCCCCGCTGGATTTAAGGGAGCGGAGCCTGAGCACGGCTTCCGCCCTTTTGAGTCTCCAGCGCGCTCCGTCGGATCCATCCGGTCCTTCACGAGATGCCTGCAGGCCACATCGATCACTCCCGTTGCAGTGGGCAGTCCCTTTTGGAGAAAGGTTGGATAGTCGAGCAGGACCTCGTATTTCTCCAGGTACTCCGCACATTTGGTGACGGGCTCTCGCTTCTTTGCGCTGAGCTTGGCGACAGCGGCGTTCCGGCGCATCCCGCTCGCCACACCGGCGGCCTTTCCCCGCGGGATCCTCAATGCTCTCTCCGCCACCCACTCCTCCGCTTCCCTGCATCCCACCGCATGAAAACAGCGGGCTGCCTTCCACACGTATTCGAGAACATGGATGAAGTCGAGAATCGGGTAGGCATCCGGACGACAGCTCGGGATGAGGCCCAAGACCAGATCCAGTTGCTTTTCGGCCCCATCGAGCAACACCGCCCGGGGGCGCGTATCCGAGGAGGCCCGCCGGACTCTTCCCCGGGCGGACAGTCTCAAT
>CAYOVG010000408.1:0-5621 GCA_964407285.1 uncultured Syntrophobacteraceae bacterium | reverse complement strand
GCGTTGCGGGTTACGAGTTGCGGGTTCGGGTTCCCGTAAGTCATAAGTGTATCTCCATCGTTCATGGGTCCCGCCCTGGAATAAAATCTACGGATTTGATCAAAAAGTTCTTGACACGGCATGGCGGCCCGTGCGATTTTCCGCAACCCGCAACCCGCAACCCGCAACCCGCAACCCTACGGTCTATTCTGTTCCTCACTTTGTTGATTCAGCCACTGCAGACCCGCATTGTATAGCACATCATGTCTGCCCTGGAAAAGGCTAACTATTGCATTTCCTGATGTTTTTCGGAAAAGCAGCGGCTTCCCGGCGTCCCGGTAGCGTTCGTCGGAGTACTCCCGCCCCCCCGCAAGCTTGTCGGGAATCCGCTTCATCGAATCGATATACCGTATGTCCTCATCCGATATTCCGTCCTTCGGGTCGGCCAAGTCGTTGAACGCTCTCAACGAATTGCCGGGCAGGGCGAAATCGTCGTCTATGCCGTGGGCCAGGTAGACACGCAGCCGCTTGCCCCTGGCATTCTTCAAGTAACTGCTGGGACTTCTCCTGTCGCACTCCTTCGCGGCGGCTGAACCCGCTCGGGGAATGCCCCCACAGGAGGCGATGATATGGTCCTTGTAGTGGCGTCCGGGGAACCCGGTCACGTATTCGTACCAATCCGTGAGGTTGTAGACGGGCACCCAGGCCACCACGGCGTCCCAGAGGTCGGGGTATCTTCCGGCCATGATGAGGGCGGTCATGGCGCCTCCGGAGAACCCCACGAGGTAGACCCGTGAAGTGTCCACATTGGCATGTTTGGTGGCGTATTCCACCGCATCCACTATGTCCTGAACCGCCAGTTCGGAGCCGGTGGCCCGTGGATTGTCGAAGACGCCCCGGTAGTCGGGATGTATGAATACCCAGTCCATGGCGACGGACCAGACCGCGTAAGGAATGCTGTACTTCTGCCGGTAGTCCTGGCTCCAACTGTGCAACACGACCAGGAGAGGCTTTTTCCGGTCCGTTCCCGAGTCGTAGAAGAGCGCCGGCTGCGCCTCGCCGTCGGCCGAAGACGTAATCTCTATCGTTTTGACCTGGGGCGCCGATGTTTCCCAGGATGCGGTACCGGGAAAAGCTGAAAAGGTTGAAAACCGGTTCAGCCGGTCGGCTGCGTCTTCCCGTTCTCCACCGTGGAGAGGGTCGAAACCGCCGGACAGCAGGACGAGCGCGAGCAGCGCTGCGAGTCCTGATCGGTGAAGAGTATCCATTCGCCGGTAAGTAGAGTTTCCGCGTCGCATACGGATGTGCCTCCATGCATGTAAAGGTTGAGAATATGAGGTAAAAGCGGCAAACCACGTTTAAACGCACATACCGTAATGACAGCCGGGCGCAACATCAAGTCAACTAGCCGGAGTTCAGAGAGGGGGAGGATCTTGGAGTGTCGCCGCTCCCTGCTTTCCGGCCGCTCGTTTCGAATTCGGGGCTATTTCTTAATATATCTATCTGTAATGATTAACTTTAATTTGCAGTTGACTTCTTTGTCCAGGCAACCGGCCGGATACGCGAGGCTCGGCCGTGATACGTTGTTTCGTGCGGCCTCGAATTCCGTGAATCTCCGGTCCATGTACGCCTGTTTTCCATGAATTCGGGATTGTGAGTCTCATGAGTCCGATTCATGTGAATTTCGTTCATATTTCCGGCGCATGAATCCCGGTTCATGCGCTTTTGTTGTCTGTGTGAGTGAGAAAGCGTCATGAAAGTTCTATTTGCGGCCCCCGAGAATGCGTGGGGCGGAATATTTTATGCGATCCGGTCGGCGCTTCCGCAGCACCGGATCGAAGCAACAGGATGTTACTCGATAGAAAGCCTGAAGGGGGTCGATATCCTGATACCCACCACCTGCGCCGTGACCAGGGAACTGCTCGAGCGGGCGGACCGGCTGCGCCTCGTCCAACAGTGCGGCGCCGGACTCGAGGGAATAGACCTCGATGCCGCGCGCGAACTGGATATCCGGGTGGCGAATGTCCCGACCACCGCTTCCGGGAGCGCGGATTCCGTGGCGGAACTGGGGATCTACCTCATGTTGGGGCTGGCGAAAGATTTCAGGGGCATGGCCAGGAGCATGGCGCGGCAGAAAGTGGGAGAACCCTTCGGGAGGACGTTGAGCGGGAAGACGGTCGGAATCCTGGGGCTCGGCGGCATAGGCAGCGCGCTGGCAAAGCGGCTTCACGCATTCGACGTCCGCCTTATCGGCATAAGACGCTCGAAACGGAAGCAGACCGCCGGGCAGTTGAACCTGGAATGGGTCGGGACCCTGGCGGATTTCAGGCGGCTGCTGGAAGAATCGGATTACGTCGTTCTCTGCCTCCCCCTTACGCCGGAAACGGAATCCATCATGGACCGGGAAGCATTCTCCGCGATGAAACGGGATGCCTTCCTCATCAATATAGCGAGAGGGGGACTTGTAGACCGGCGCGCCCTGGTGGATGCGCTCGCATCGGGAACGATCGCGGGCGCGGGAATGGACGTGTTCTGGGAGGAGCCGCCCGACCCCGACGACCCCCTCTTTCGGCTCAACGTACTGGCGACGCCTCACGTCGCGGCCTTTACGAACGAGGCCGCCCGGGGAGTCGCGAGGGTGGTTATCGAAAATATCCGTAGAGCGGGCGCCAATAGGGAACCGCTCTATTGCGCGAACTGCGAGGAAAGAGAGTCTCTCCTCAGTACCTCGTAAAGGGCGTGAGGTGTGAGACACGCGGGTTGATGCGGATGCGCCTACGGTGGGCAAGGCTTCGCATTTGTCCACCGCAGGCGCATCTTAAACTCTGTCCATGTCCATCAACCCGAGTTCATCAGTACCTGGTTCCCCGGCCCGTCCGGCCGGTTCATCTTTTCTTCTTTTTCTCGATCTCCAGAATGACGGCGGGGATATGGGTAAAACCGGCTGCGATGGAGGAGTGGTACCTGTGGTATCCGTCCATTATCCGGTAGACGTATCCGTTCGTCGCCTCGAATTCGAAGACTTCGATGGGCGGGATCTCCCGGCCCTTTCTGAAGCCAGTAAGGATTCTGAGGAGGCGCCTCCTGTTGAAACCTCTGGCGCGTATGCGCGGTTCGATGCGCGAGATGTCGAGTACCCGTACTCCATCTTTGACGGTTGGGCAGTAGTGCTTCGCCTCCGGTTTGAAATCGCTCATCTTTGCGTCCGACCACCATGAGTCTTCAATGGAAAAAGCATGATCGCCAAGAGAAAATTTCATTTTATCCTTCCATTCGTCAACTGATCCCGGTTTGTATTCCACCAACGAAAAATCACTTTTCACATAATAAACCGGGACCAATTCTGATTCAAATCTGCCGGTGCGGTTTTTGCGGCGCATGCGCCGCGTGAGCGCCTCGGCATTCATGCTTTATGGGTCCGGATTCCTGCATCCGGCGGGGCGGATGCAGGGAATGCCGAATGCGCGGAAGAGCGCGCGGGACGAGCGAGCGAGACGAGCGAGCGTTCGGGAGTTGTGTGGAAAACCGGAGTGGAACAGACCTGAAGCAGTATTCCGGACCCGAGAGGATGGTAGCGATGAATGACGAACCAGGACCCGACACGTTGAATAGGAGATCCGGGCCAGGTGGATCTCCATGCAGTACGGCGGCATGTGTCATCGCGCTGATGCGGCCGGTCCGATGAGGCTCGATGATGAAAAATAGGTGGAAAAATGAAGCGACGAGCGAGCGGTGCGGGGATCTTCACGGCCTGGAGGGTTTCTTTCCCGGGAGCGTCGGCGATCCTCGCCTGGCTGGCGATACCCGGGCCCGACCCCTACCCGGACATCCTGAAATTAATCCCGGACTGCATCCTGGTCACCTTCGAGGTCACGGTCGTCTCCATCTTCTTTTCCCTCATCCTCGGCCTGATCGCCGGACTCGGGCGCATCTCAAGAACACTGACCCCTATCGGTGAGTCCTCTCAATGTTACCTCAAACATGTAGTTTATGAACCACGCCGTCCGTAGTTCAGCCGCTCGTGGGCGTTTTCGGGGCGGGAGCGAGGCCCGGGACCGTGACGGCATGAGGCGGCCCGGTCGGATTTTTATTTTTTCAGCGGCAGCGAGATGGTGAAATCGGCGCCTTCTCCAGGACGGCTCTTCACTCCTATCGTTCCCTTGTGCCTGTCCAGTATTCCGTAAACGGTGGAAAGACCGAGGCCGAGCCCCTTGCTTTCCGTCTTGGTCGTGTAGAAGGGGTCGAAGATGTACGGGAGATCGTCCACCGAGATCCCGCACCCGGTATCCGCAACATGGATTTCCACGATTTGCCCCGAAGGGTCCACACAACTCTCTATTTTGAGGGTCCCCCCGGAGGGCATGGCGTCGATGCTGTTGAACACGAGGTTTATGATACACTGCTGCAGTTGATTGAAGTCTCCGGTAACTTTGGGCTGAAGCGGCGAGAGGGCCGTCTCCAGCTTGATGTTTTGCAGGGCGAGCCGATGCCCGCTCAATGTGATGGACCTGGAGATCAGGTCGTTGATGTTGACCTCCCCGAATTCCAGCTTCGACTTGCGCGAGAAGGCGAGCAGATTGGAGACGATCCTGGAGCACCGGTCCAGTTCGCTCTCCATGAGTCCCAGGTAATTCTTGAACCTGTCCTTGCGTTCCTCGCTCAGTTCCCCCCGTTCGGTTATCTTCTTCATGAGCCGGGCGTAGTTGAGCACGCCCGCTATGGGATTGTTGATTTCGTGGACGACGCTGGCCGCCAGTCTCCCGAGAGAGATCATCTTATCCTGGTGGAGCATGCGGGCCTGATCTTCATACTGCTGCGTCAGTCTCCTGATTTCCCGCAGATCGCGGAAAAAGCACACCAGCCCGACCTCCTGGCCGTCCTGCTGGAGCACCGAAGCGGAAACCTGGCAGGGCACCTTCGCTCCCGTACTGCCGAGGAGGACGGTCTCGAAAAGAACGAGCCTTCCCGCGCCCCCGAACTCTTCCGATGCGAGCTTCAGTTGGAATTTCTGATTCTCTCCCGGCGCAAAGATGCCGGCGAGCGCCCTTTTCGCAATGACATCCTCCCTGGCAAGCCCCAGGATGTGCTCCATCGCTCTGTTGCAGACGACCACCGTTCCCTCGTGGTCGCAGGCGATAACCGCGTCTATTGAGCTTTCGATGAGCATTTTCTGAAAATTGAACGTTCTGGCCAGTTCCTCGGCCGTCCGTATCCACTTCTCTTCGAGAATGGCCGTGTAGTCGGCCAGTTCCTTGCGCGTGGCGTAACGTTCCTTTGCACGCTTCAGCGCCACCAGGAGAGCGTCATGGCTGATCGGCTTGATCACGAAGTCGGAAGCGTCCAGTTGCAGGGCATGAACGGCGGACTCGACCTCACTGAAAGCCGTAATGACGATAACCTCCTTATTGGGATCTTTCTCCTTTATCCTCCGCACCACTTCGATGCCGTTCATTCCCGGCATGTGGATGTCCGTAATCACTATCCGCGGCGATTCCTTCTCGCACAGTTCGATCCCGGACCTTCCGTCGGGCGCGGTCAGCACCTCGTATCCCAGGTCCTCCAGCGTGATGGACAGCACATTCCGGATTCCGGGATCGTCATCGATGAGCAATAGCTTCCAGTCTTTGCGCACCATCTTCTGG
>CAYOVG010000407.1:0-5701 GCA_964407285.1 uncultured Syntrophobacteraceae bacterium | reverse complement strand
ACCCCTCGGGCTTCCCGATCCATACGGCTGAAAGGATTTCACCCCTTTCCAGCAGGGTTTCCCCCGGCCCCACGATGAAACGTTCAATAGGCATGCGCCGCGCCGTGCGTTTGCCGAGCAGCTCCACCTCGGCTTTCAGAACGTAGAGAGGGGGAAGGGTATCGCCCGCGGGTGATGCGGTGCAGATGTTGCCCCCGATCGTTCCCATGTTGCGGATGAGCGGAGAACCCAGGACTTCGATCGCCCGCGCCAGCACCGGAAGGTCTTGCCGCACCGCGGGATGCTCCAAAATCTCCGTGTGGGTGGCGCATGCTCCGATGCGGATGGAGCCGTCGTCTTCCCGGCTGATGCCTCTCAACTCTTCGATCCGGTCCATGCATACGAGTGAGGCGGGATTCACGAGCCCGCTTCGCATTTTCACCAGGAGGTCCGTTCCCCCCGCGTATACCGCCGCTTCGGGCCGGCTTTCGAGGACCCTCCACAATTCGGAAAGCGATCCGGGCAGAAAAACGTCTCTCATGGCGCCGTTCCCTCTTTCTTGTCCGCGTTCATCTGACGGGCGGCGGCCTCCACGGCGTCCACGATTTTCACATACCCCGTGCAGCGGCACAGGTTGCCGCTCAGTCCGCGACGGATCTCGTCCCGGCCGGGATCGGGTTTTCGGCCCAGCAGGTCGACGGCCGAAAGCGCCATTCCGGAGGTACAGAACCCGCACTGGACGGCGCCGTATTCGATGAAGGCATCCTGGACGGGATGCAGTCGAGGAGCGGTGTCCGGAGGAGCGCCCTGCTCCCGGCGCGCCAATCCTTCTATGGTGGTGACGGATCGTCCCTGGAGCTGAGCCGCAAGCATGAGGCACGACAGCCGGCTCTCGCCGTCGACGAGAATGGTGCATGCCCCGCATTCGCCCGCGCCGCAGCCCTCCTTCGTACCCGTAAGCCCCAGGTCTTCGCGCAGAAGGTCCACTACCCTGCGATCAGCCGGCGTCTCCAGTTGCGTTTCTTTTCCATTCAACACAAACCTGATCGTCACAGTGCTTCTCAAACGCCAAATCCTTTCACCCCACGCGCGTCAGCGTACACCCTCGTTCTCAAACGGGAGTTCGGGACCGAGGAAAGGCATCTCCTCGGTTTTCGGAAATAATCTCCCTGCAGGCTATTTCCCTTTAATCAATTCCTCTCTTTTCGCTCCGGTCCAAAGCAGGTCCTGGGGGTAGTGGTCGGCCGCAAATTTCTCTTCTCCCATCACCTTGGTCCAGGCCTCATGGCGAGGCGCTGAATGGCCGATCTCAAGCAGTCCTTTTTCAAACGCTTTTCTCTTCGCGTTCTTCGAGCCGTTTTCTCGAGGAGCCGCTGCAACTGAAAGCATGGGCCTGAGGAGCCTGGTATTTGGAGTAGTAGAGCCAAGATATCTTTGCACGATGAGAAATGCAAACTGATTATGAGCCGTGGATAATATTTATTGTTTGTTCTACGAGGTTTGAACCTGTAGTATACATATGGCGCTTTTCCCATACTCAAGGCTCTCTTTGGTTAAAGACCATGAACGGCGTGAGAAAGAGCCATGGTTGAGATTATTGCGCTCAAGCTACCTGTGCACTCCATGAGAGATCTCGATTGCCTGGTCCCCTTGATCCCGGCGCACAAAAGAGCCGCTACGGAAAAGGCCGGTACAGTGCAGGAGGCAACGCGAATAGCGGCATCCAGCCTTCTCGCTGGAAGTCTTACACGCCTGAAGACAGGAGAAATGCGATGAAAAAGATTTACAACGTCGCCTGCGAGCTCCTCGATCCGCATGTCAAATCAAGGGGCGATAAAGTCGCCATCTACTGCGACCGGGACCGGATCAGCTACGGGAGGCTCTACGAGCAGGTCAACCGCTTTGGAAGTATTTTGAAAGAGCTCCATGTGCGTCCGGGGGAGAGAGTTCTCATAGCTTTGCCCGATTGCCCCGAGTGTGTGTACGCTTTTCTGGGAAGTACGAAATACGGAGCCTGGCCCGTCCTTGTAAGCCCACAGCTTTCGGAAGGCTCATATGAATACATTCTCAATGATTCCCAGGCCTCTGCTGTCTTTGCAACGAGCGATTCCCAAGCCGCGAAGGTTCGCACCGAGCACCTTCGCCACATAATGTGCTTGGACGAGAAGAGCTTTGCGGATAGAGCGGCCTCAGCCTCAACGGATCTGGATCCCCATCCTTCATCTGAGGACGATATAGCCTTCATGCTCTACAGCTCGGGCAGCACCGGAAATCCCAAGGGAGTGGTTCACCGGCACGGCGATATACCGTTCACCGCGGATGTCTATGGAAAACAGGTGCTGAACGTCTCGGAGGAAGATATCTGCTTTTCGGCAAGCAAACTCTTTTTCGCATACGGCCTTGGCAACAGCCTGTCTTTTCCCTTGCGCGCGGGAGCGGCTGTGGTGTTGTTTCCGGGCAAGTCCACAGCCCCCGATGCATTTCAAATCATAAACACTTATAGGCCGACCCTCTTTTATGGGGTTCCAACGCTTTACAATATGATGCTCAAAACCATGGACGAAACAACATCCCTCGATTCCGTGCGCTTATGCGTATCCGCCGGCGAGGCCCTTCCGGCTTCGATCTATCATCAGTGGAAGAAGATTACCGGATTGGAAATAGTCGATGGAATAGGCTCGACTGAAGCACTGCACATATTCATTTCAAACCGGCCGGGTGAGATTCGCCCCGGTACATCCGGCTGCGTTGTCCCTCCGTATGAAGCCAGAATTGTCGGCGATGACGGACAGTCCGTCACGCCCGGCGAACCCGGTTACCTCCTGATAAGGGGCAGGAGCACGGCCCCCTTTTACTGGAACAGGCCGGACAAGACATCAGAGACGATGCTTGATGATAACTGGCTCAGAACGGGCGATGTTTACATAGAGGACGGGGGCTACTATTGTTACCAGGGCAGAGCGGACGATATGTTCAAGGTGGATGCCCATTGGGTTTCTCCCATACAGGTGGAAGACGTCCTGCGTGAGCACGATGCAGTCATGGAGTGCGCCGTGGCCTGCCGTACACTCGAGGGACTGGTCAAGCCGCTCGCTTACGTGGTGCTGAATCCCGGCTTCAAGGAAGACATGAAGCTGTATAGAGAGATTCGCGCCCACGTTCTCCGGAGGCTGCCGGAATACATGTGCCCTGTGCAGATAGTCTGTTGCGATGAATTGCCCAAGACGGAGACGGGCAAAGTCCAGAGGTTCCGATTGAGAAAGAACCGGAATTCATGATTCAGTAAAGCTCTCTGTTCCATTAACACAAATGCCGTTACCCCATTACCAGAGGAGGGAAGATTATGGTAGCCACAGCAGACGATATCATCGCCATCATGAAAGCAGCCGGCATAGACCCCGCAATTGTCGGTCAGTTGAAATTCGATGTTCCTCTTCTAAAGCAAGGGCTCGATTCCATCGATTTGCCGGTTATAGCGGTGGCGACAGAGAAAAAATACAATATCGATCTTTCGGATGCAGATGCCACCAATCTAAAGACCATCAATGAATTTGTGGTCTACGTTAACCAGAAAATGAAATAGAAGTGCGAGATCCCCAAAGGAACGGAGCGAACTAACTCGGGTTCCCGGCATTTGTGTTAATGGAAGAGCGAGTTTGTAGAAGTTACAAGAGGAGACGAGCAAAGTCGCTGTATAGGAGCAATAATGCGAATCGATCATGAGACACCTGTTGAAACCGGTCAGAAGTTTCAAGTAGATCGCTTCCGCCCCGAAGACGCGGCGGGAATTGCAAACCTATTCTACTCGATCTACGGCCCCGACTACCCTTTTGACACTTATTACATTCCTGAACGCATAACCGAAGAGAACCAAAACGGGAACATCCATTCCGTGGTTGCCCGAACACCGAGAGGCGATATCGTTGCCCACGGGGCGCTGTACCGCAGCTCGGCTCATTATCCAAATCTGTACGAGATCGGCCAGTATATCGTGCTGAAGAACTACCGGGATACTTTTGCCGCCTACAAAATCAACCAGTATATTTCCGAAACTCTTACAAGCCTTGTCCGCCTCGATGCAATATTCGGAGAGGCTGTCTGCAACCATGTTACGACTCAAAAATCGTCCGTCTTGATCGGCATGAAGGATGTTGCGCTCGAGGTCGATCTCATGCCCGCCGAGGTCTATGAAAAGGAAGGCGCCTCATCAGGCAGGGTTTCCTGCCTGATCCAGTTCCGCTCGTTTTGCGATAGACCGCCCGAGGTTTTCATCCCTGCGGTATACAGGCAGCTAATCGACTACATCCTGAGCGATTGCGGTATTTCGAGAGTGATTACGGAGTCAACCGATGCGGTTCCCCGTGATTGCGAAAGAAGCGAACTGACGACCAGGTTCTTCCGTCATGCCGGCGTTGCCCGCGCAAACGTTGTCAAGGTGGGTGGTGATTTTGAATCGGTGGTGACGAGGTTTGAGGAGCAGGCGCAAAATGAGGCGGTCGTAGTGCTTCAGTTTTTCCTGAACATGGACAAACTCTCGATCGGGTACGCCGTGGAGGTGCTTCGCGAAAGGGGCTATTTCCTGGGTGGCTGCGTTCCCCGATGGTTCGATAGCGACGGGATCTTGATGCAGAAAGTCCTCCGCGAACCCGATTTCGACTCGATCGCCCTCTATTCGGGAAAGGCGCGGGAAATGAAAAAACTGGTCCAGGCGGACTGGAACCGCACGGACAAGCAAGTCCATGACTGAAAAGCTTCTCGACTCACTCAGAGACTTGTGCGAAAACCCGGCGCTTGGGGTTGTGAGGGAGTAGAGCGTGTTATTCACTTCCGACAATCCCGTCTAAGAACACTCTCCGCCGTCAGCGGGGACCGGTTCGGACAACGGCCCAGGGCATCGCGGACACCGTTGGCTACGGCCGGAAGCGGCCCGTTGGCTCCCACTTCGCCGATGCCCTTCATCCCGAACGGCCCCGTCGGTTCGACGGTTTCCACGGCAACCGATGCGATATCGGGAACGTCCAGGGACGTGGGTAAAATGTAGTTGGTGAAATTGGGATTGAGGATCTCTCCATCCCGCAGCAGCACCTGCTCGAAAAGGGCGTACCCCAATCCCTGGGCCACGCCGCCCTGGACCTGCTGATCGAAGCACTGCGGATTGATCACCCGTCCCCCCTCGGTCGCCGAGAGGTAGTCTTTCACTTCGACCTTGCCCGTGAGTTCATCCACTTCGACGTAGGCCGCATGGGCCGCATACGAAAACAGCGCATGGGGAAAACCGATGATGAACCCCTTGCCGGTATCGGGGACGTCCTGAGAAACCGGCATGATGAACTGGTCGATGCACACCCGGTCGGAATCGGGAAACATGCGGGCAAGGAATTCGAGCGGGACTTCCTTGCCCGTGGGCAGGTGCTTTACCCGGCCGGGCAGGAGAGCCAACCCCTTCTCCTCATCGAGCATCAGCACCAGGGCGCTCCGGTGGAGGAGCTTCTTCTTCAACTCGCGGCAGGCCTTCACGAGCGCGTTTCCATAGGTATAGGTGGTCCGCCCCGCCGACGTGGCCACGGCCGCGCACGTGGCCTCCCTGGTTGAGACGCCCGCGCGCCTCACGCATCTCACGGCGCTCTCCCTGGCCGACGCCCTGTCCACCGGCCCCATGGCGTACAACGGCTGGAAAGCGACGCTTCTTTCCGAACTGTACGCCAAGACGGCAAAATACCTC
>CAYOVG010000406.1:0-5710 GCA_964407285.1 uncultured Syntrophobacteraceae bacterium | reverse complement strand
CGATCATCGGTCGAGCACCTCGAGGAGGTCGCGCAGAGTGTCTGCATCAAAGCCCACTTCGATCCGGTGGAGCTTTCCCCGGCGCCTGTCGGCGCCCTTCTATCGAGTTCCCTCATCATGATCAAGGAGAAGGCGCTGAAAAACGGCATCGAAACCAACGTCCGTCTGTCGCCCGACATAGAGGGCCTCGTAACCATGGCCGATGAAAGAAGACTCAAACAGATCATGTACAACCTTCTTTCCAACGCGGTGAAATTCACGCCGCGGGGTGGGCGAATCGCCGTCGAGGCGGTCCTTCTGCACGATGATCGGGACTCGGAGATGCTCAAGGTCACGGTGTCGGATACAGGCATCGGAGTTCCACCGCAATACCGGCAGCGGATATTCGAGGAGTTTTTCCAGGTACCCGGGAATGCGGAGGGCAAGATGATGGGTACGGGGCTGGGGCTCGCGTTGGTTCGCCAGTTGGTTGAGTTGCATGGAGGCAAGGTTTGGATGGAAGAAGGGGAAGGCGAACGCGGGTGTAGAGTCAGTTTCACGATACCCGTCAATCCTCCAAGAGCGGAAGAAGGTTGGAGGGATGACGGCGTCCTTTGCGTCCCTTAGGGTTGCGGGTTCGGGCTCCCGCGTTGCGGGTTACGGGCTACGAGTTCGGGAATTCGCAAGCCGTGGGCGCAAACGGGTACCGGGCCGCGAGACATGGATTCAGGTTCCAGTAGTCCAGGAGCGTGTTTTCAAAGGCGCCGCCCTCGCAATGACGGTCAGCGCGAGTTCCCGTGACCGGATGCCGGTCCCCGAAAAAAAGAGCAAAAAAAACCCTGCCAGGCCGGAGGGGTATAGCCCGTGCAGGGTTAGGAGGGGTTAGGAGAAGGCGACATAAGTCGTCCTGAATTCTAAACTAACAACGGCTTCAGATATTGCAACCCCTCCCCGTCATTATAATTTTATCCCGCCCCTCTCCACCCGGCTTACGGCTTAACCTCATGAATCCACCCGAAAGGATCTTTTCTCTCTCCGTACTGGATTCCGACTATTTCATCATAGAACTTCCGGGCCCACTCACCCACCAATCCATCCTGGACGGTGAAGATCTGGTCCTTGTAGCTGATCTGCCCGACCGGTGAAATGACGGCGGCGGTACCGGTGCCGAACACTTCGACCATTTCCCCCGAACGAACCGTATCCAAAACCTCCGTGACTTCGATCGGTCTCTCGGTGACCTTTATTCCCCAATGGCGCGCCAGGTGAATCACCGTATCACGGGTGACGCCGGCGAGGATCGAACCGCTCAAAGCGGGAGTAACCAGTTCATCCTTGATGCGGAAGAAAATATTCATCGTCCCCACTTCTTCCACGAAACGCCGCTCCACTGCGTCGAGCCACAACACCTGGGTAAAGCCCTTCTTCTTCGCTTCCTCGGCGGCGTAGAGGCTGGCGGCGTAATTGGCCATGGTCTTGGCCTCCCCGACCCCCCCCCGCACGGCCCGGACATATTCGTCGCTTATGTAAATCTTGACGGGATTGAAGCCTTCGGGATAATAGGCGCCCACCGGCCCCGTTATGATGAAAAAGATGTACTCGGCGGCCGGACGGACCCCAAGGGCCGCTTCCGTGGCGATCATCGTGGGCCGGACATAGAGCGATGTCCCCGAACTCTGGGGAATCCAGTCCACATCGAGTTTGATGAGGGTCTCCATCGCCTGAAGGTGAAATTCGGGGTCCATCCGCGGCATGCACATACGGCGCGCCGACCGGTTGAAGCGCTCGCAGTTCTTTTCGGGACGAAAGAGGTGGATCTTTCCGTCGGGACACCTGTAGGCCTTCAAGCCCTCGAAGATCCCCTGTCCATAATGGAGCACCATGGCCGCCGGGTCCATCTCCAG
Source organism: uncultured Syntrophobacteraceae bacterium (assembly GCA_964407285.1). Classification (GTDB taxonomy): domain Bacteria; phylum Desulfobacterota; class Syntrophobacteria; order Syntrophobacterales; family Syntrophobacteraceae; genus CAYOVG01. Next base: position 3,827 of record CAYOVG010000406.1, on the reverse strand, counting down.
GCTTTGATAGGGTACGATCCGGGCATCCTGCCATGCTCCGTTCCTGTAGTCCACAATGAGCATGTGGTCGCTGAACGTTTTCCCGAATATCAGTTTGCTTTCATCCGCCGGCTTCAGACGCTTCTGACCCGGTTGTGCAGCATGGATACTGAGTTCCATTGGACTACCCCCCTAGATTACTGATCTTTCTTTTCCAGACATTACGTTATGAGTTATCCCTGCCGGGCGGAAGAATTCACGCCCCTCCCGGACACGCATTTTCCGGGCCTATGCCCTCTGGGCCGTTTACATGAAGGCTCTGCAAAATAACCGGAATGCAAAGCCGAGATCACGCCCCTCGCTTCGGCCGTCACGACTCCCGTCACCGTTCGCCCCGGAAAATCGAGAAGCGACCCCCCCCCCGTTGTTCGTGCTTCGATACCTCTCTCGTACGAGCGGGATGGTATGGCGGAAAATATAAAAAACGCCGAAATCGAGGACCCGAACGCTACTGCGTGGAGCGACGACCTCGCGATTCTATCCTATAGCAGCAAACAGGACAGGAATACAAGTGCCCTCTCAAAAAATACGCAAATATCGTTCACTGAGATAAAACCTTACTCACAAATCAGTGAGGGAGGGTGATGGTCAGGATGAGTTGCCGAGAATTCTGCCGGCACAGGTTGATGATGCCCTTGTGCTTGTTGATGATCATCTTGGATATGGGAAGGTCGATCGTCAGGGTGGGATCGACCCTGCTCGTGAAGGGATAGAAGAAATGATCCACGTCGTCATCGGAAATCTGCACGCCTTCCATTATCATGTCGATCTGAACGCCGCCCTCCACGGGAATGGTCCGCACCTCGATCCGGCCGCCGGGGCGGCAATAGGCGACAATGCCTCTCAGGAGATTCTCCAGCGCCCTCTCTATCAGAACGGGATCTATGGAAACCGACTCGAGGCCCGGTGAGAAGTTCCTCCGGACATCGACCGAGTGTTCGAGAAAACTCCTCTCATGCGCATCCAGAATGCGGCCGAGAAGCTGGTTGAGCGAAATACGCTCCACCACCACTTCGAACGGCTGGATGTAGGCCAGGGTCCTTTCCAGGATCTTCTCCAGCCGGGCCACCTCGCTCACGATAATCTGCACCTTTTCCTTCTGCGGATCATCCGGGCCGAGACTTTGCAGAAGCCGCCGGGCGAACCCGCCCGCGGCCGCCAGGGGATTTCTGATTTCATGGGCCAGGCGGGCGGAAATCTCGCTGAGAGTCCTCAGTTCTTCCGTCTGAATGATCTGCTGCTGCAGGTTGTACCGGTCCGTGACGTCCATGAGGAACCCGTCCACGGTCTCCACCCTCCCCTTCTCATCGAGTACGGGCAGAGCGTGGTCCAGCACGTGGACGATCTTCCCGGTGACCTTGCGCACGCGATACTCCGCCTTGAATTCATGGCCCTCTCGAAGGCACTTGGTCATCAAGGGCCAGATGCGCTCCCGGTCCTCCTCGATCACCTTCTCTTTCCAGAACTCGTCCTCTTGCAGGATATCCCGCACCTGCACCCGCAGCAGGTCCTCGATGAAGTGATTTATGAAAATGGTCCTCCCGTCTCCCAGGAGTCTGTACACCACGAGGGGCACATTCTCCACCACGGTCCGGTATTTTTCCTCCGATTCGCGCAACGCCCGGGTGCGCAGGTGCACCATGTGTTCGAGGTTGTCCGCCCACCCCTGGAGCTGCTCGCGGGACTTGTCCAGCGACGAGAGCATGTCGTTGAGGGCGTCTGCAAGCACCCCCAGTTCCCCCGCCGGGCGGAAGTCCATGCGTTGCCCCTGCTGTTCCAGGGCGATCTTCCTGGCGAAGTCCACCATCCTCGCGATGGGACGGCTGAAGTAATGGCTGATGAGGAAAATGGCGCCGACGGAAAGGAGCAGTCCGATGATCCCGACCCCCAACATGATGTACCGGTAGTGATCGATGACCTTCTGAGTATCGGACCGGCTCATGAAAAGCTCCACCAGTCCCACCGTCTTGCCCACGTAGTCCTTGAGCGGACCGACAAGGACGACCGACAGGCTGCCGGGCCCGGCCGGCCTGACCCAGATCCGCGGCGCGCTATCCTGGAAGACCTGGGCATGAACCGGCCCACCGCGCGCAATGGACTGGGGCTGCGGCAAAGTGGTCGCCCAGGTTTCGAACTGGTCCGTTCCACCTTCAGGCAGCAGCACGGTCGCTTCCACGCCGAACTGCTTCTTCATCTGTTCCAGGTATATGTCGCCGAATGTAAACCCGATTTCCACCACGCCGGCTATTTTCCCCTCGTGGAAGACGGGAGCCACGCCGCGAATGCCGTAGCCGGTAAGTCCCTTCTCGAATCCGAAAGTCTCCTTGTTGCCGGCCAGCGCATCGTGAATCGTATGCCTGTACTCGAGGTCGTCTCCGAACAGGTACAGCTTCTGCATACGAACGAAAGCCCGCGGGGGAGCCGTATGGAAATTGAACTGGCTGATGCCGAAAACGTCTCGCATGTACAGGTAGGACGGATAACAGAGTTCTATGAGCCGCATGCGGTCTCTTTGAGCCAAAGCGGCGGCGATTTCCGGATTGCGGGCTTGATTGGCGGCAAGACTTACGGCCCACCGCCCATGGATATCCATGTTGTGCAGAAAGGCGGTGTAGGACGCCATGAGATGCCGGCGCTCCTGTTGCTTCACGAGGTCGTTCTGACTGCGGATGGACAGAAAGACGAGCGTGGCGGTCCCCATGAGCGCCAGGAAGAAAAAGGGTATGCTCAGTCGGTACCGGAGCGGCATGTCAAGGAGTCTGTCTTTGATGGTCGTCCTCACTTGCGCCGGGGTGTTTTCCACGAAAGAGGAGACGGCGCCCGGATCAGGATATCCAGTCTTCCGAGCACCCATTTCCATCCCTCGATTCTCATCGTTCACTTATTCTTCTATCTTCTACCTGTTTGCCGCGCGTTCCTCGATGAAGCGCACCGCACGCTCGAGGCGCTCCAGAAACGTCTTTTTCCCCAGGACATCGATAACCTCGAAAAGCCCCGGACTCGTGGTCACGCCCGTCAGCGCGACCCGCACCGGCTGGGCCACCTTACCCAGCTTCAGCCCCATCTCCTCCACAACCACCTGTCGGAATACTCTCTCGAGCCCGGCTTCATCGAACGGCTCCAGCGGCTCCAGCGCCGCGATCAGGCGTTTGAACGGCTCCACGACGGCGGGCGTGAGAAACTTCTCGGCGGCAGCCGGATCGTATTCGATGTCCTCCAGCATGTACAAATCCATTGCTTTGGCCATTTCCACGAGGGTATGGGAGCGCGGCTGGAGTGTCCTGATCCCCTTCGAGACATAAGCATCCGGCTTTTCCGCATACTTCGGATGCTGGGCCAGGAAAGGCTTGAGCAGCGGCGTCAGGGAATCCGGATTCCTCTCCTTTATGTAATGAGCATTCAGCCAGAGCAGCTTTTCAGGATCGAAAACGCTCGGGGATTTTCCCACACTGTCCAGGCTGAACTTCGCAACGAGTTCCTCCCGGCTGAAAATCTCCTGGTCGCCGTGAGACCAGCCGAGGCGCACCAGGTAGTTGACCAGAGCTTCCGGAAGATATCCCATCTCCTTGTAGACCATGACGGAGGTCGCCCCATGGCGCTTGGAGAGGCGGGTTTTGTCCTGCCCGAGAATCATCGGCACGTGCCCGAACTGGGGGAGAGGGACCCCAAGCGCCTTGTAAATGAGAATCTGGCGAGGGGTATTATTGACGTGGTCGTCGCCCCGAATCACGTGCGTGATGTTCATCGTAACGTCATCCACCACCACCGCGAAGTTATAGGTGGGCATC
>CAYOVG010000405.1:0-5803 GCA_964407285.1 uncultured Syntrophobacteraceae bacterium | reverse complement strand
TGCCGCTTTCGGGCGTGTGGCGCCATACCAGGTCGAGGTCCTCCAGGGTGGCCAGCAGGTTGGCATGGCTCACCATGACCCCCTTGGGAGCGCTCGTGGAGCCCGACGTGTACTGGAGGAAAGCGAGGGTGTCGCCGTCCGGGCCGCGACGGAGCGGGTGCGGACCGTCGCCGCCGGTATCGATCTCATCCGTCGCCAGCCAGTGCAGAGCCGTCATTTCGGGCGCTCCGGCAAGCATGTGCTCGACGGATTTGCGGATGGCCCCCGTCGTGAGAACGATTTTCGCGCGCGCATCGGCGGTGATGGCTTCCAGCCGGGCGAGGGAACGGTTCATACGGGGAGGATAGGCCGGAACGGCCAGGACTTCGGCATAGAGGCAGCCGAAAAAAGCGGCGACATACGCCGGCCCCTGGGGATAGAGAAGAAGGGCCCGCTCTCCGGCCCCTCCGAGGGCCTGCAGACGGACCGCGATGGACCGGGCCTGAAGATCCAGTTCGCCGTAGGTCAGGCCTGCTTCTTCGGCCTCTCCATCCGGCAGGAAGACGTAAGCCGTCGCGTGGGGCTGGTGGAGCGCCCTGTAGCGCAGCAGGTCGACCAGGGTGGTTACCCCGTCAGGTAGCCCTTTCAACGCAATATCAGACATACCGGCCCTCTATTCCCTCATTTTCCGCCCGAAACGACTCAATTCGTTTCCATGGTCAAGACAATTCCACTCCTGTCCCGGCGAACGACGGCGCGGAGCCTGTACCTTCGTCCTTCCGGCGGGCATCTTTCGGACTTCGCCGCGCTTCCGCCGCTCCGTGGGAATCATGAACCGCCATTGCGCTCGATTCCACAAAACAGGTCGGGGACCACATGTCCGCCCGGCAGAAGCACCAGCATACCGCTATTCCCGAATATCCTCAATCAAGGGCATTGTATTGAATGATGGAGACCATTTTCTAAAGAGTCTCTATAAACGAAGCAACCACGGTCGTGCCGAAACTATAGGGTGGCGGAGTCACAAGGACGCAAATACCCTCCTTCGCGCGCATGGTATACCTATCGCTACAATAAGTACCACGGACCTTCCCACCTCAAGGCCTCATATGAAGGTTTCAAAAACGTGTTCGAAGGCACAATACCATGCAAGTAATATTCATATCAATTAAAAAATATGATACCGCGCCTGACGGTTGGAACAGGACGGCGCCCGGCTCCGGCGCGGGAGCGCGCGCGTTGCTCCGGGTCCAGCGCGTCGTCGGGCGCACCCCGGTGACCGGCGGCGACCACACCCGGAGCGTATCTCGAATTTTTCTCTTTCCTCTTGACTTCTTTCTTTATATTGGGCATTAGGATATTACATTTTGAATATTGATTCCGGGTTCGGAAATTCAAACTCCGTTTGTTTCCGAAGGACTAGTGATGGTTGGGCCGCTGTCACGGCGTGGTAGTCGTGACAGCGGCCTTTTTCGTTTAGGCTGATCGAGAACGGGCAGAGGGAGGGACCCGGGCGGGTTTCAGGCCGGATTCATCCGATGCGAGTTCTACAAACAAGGAGAATGGAAGGTGCCTAAGACAGCCGCTCAGGCAATCGGCAGGGCTTTTTTGGGGGATTCATCCTCCAGGACGGCCGTTCAGGCGATCAACAGAAATTTTCTGGGAGACTCGCCCGCATGGTACAAGTTGACCGTTATCGGATTCCTCGCGCTCAACCCGGCGATCCTGTACCTCGCCGGTCCATTCGTGGCGGGATGGGTCATCATTGCGGAATTCATCTTCACCCTGGCGATGGCGCTCAAGTGTTATCCGCTCCCTCCGGGCGGGCTGCTCGCCATCGAGGCCGTATTGCTCGGGATAACCTCGCCCGAAACCGTCTACAGCGAAGTTGCGAACAATCTTCCCGTCATCCTGCTTCTCATCTTCATGGTGGCCGGAATCTACTTCATGAAGGAGCTGCTGCAATACGTCTTTACCAAAATACTGCTCGGAGTTCGCTCCAAGGTTCTCCTGTCGCTGCTCTTTTGCTTTACCGGGGCTTTCCTCTCCGCCTTCCTGGACGCCCTTACCGTCACAGCCGTGGTCATTTCCGTGGCGTACGGGTTTTATGACCTCTACCACCGCTTCGCATCGGGCAAGAAAGGCCGCTCCATTGTACATGATTGCAGAATCGACGGCGAAATCGAGGACTGCCATAAAGCGGACCTGGAAGACTTCCGGGGTTTCTTGAGAAATCTCATGATGCATGCGGCGGTGGGCACCGCCCTGGGGGGCGTGATGACTCTCGTGGGCGAGCCGCAAAACCTTCTCATCGGGAATGTCATGCGCTGGCATTTCGGCGAATTCTTCGTCCGTGTGGCCCCGGTATCCATTCCGGTGTTCATCGTGGGGTTGTCAACCTGCATAAGCCTGGAGAGATACGGCCTCTTCGGATACGGGCACCGTCTGCCCGAGGCCGTCCGCGAGATCCTGGCCGAGCAGTTCCGCGACGACCAGGCGAACATGTCGCAGAAGAAGAAAGCCCGGCTCATCGTGCAGGGTTTCGCCGCCTGCGTCCTGATCGTGAGCCTTGCGTTTCATCTCGCGGAGGTCGGCATCATCGGCTTGATGATCATCGTGCTCCTCACGGCCTTCAACGGAGTGACCGAAGAGCACCGGATCGGAAGGGCCTTCGAGGAAGCTTTGCCCTTTACCGCTCTGCTCGTGGTGTTCTTCGCCGTCGTCGCGGTCATTCACGATCAGCACCTCTTCACTCCGATTATCCGGTACGTTCTGAGCCTCGAGGGGGAGATGCAGCTTTCCGCGTTTTACATCGCCAACGGGGTGCTCTCGATGATCAGCGACAATGTTTTCGTCGCCACCGTATACATTTCGGAGACCGCCCAGGCGTTCAAGGAGGGTATCATCCAGCACGATCAATTCTGCAGGCTGGCCGTGTCCATCAACACCGGCACGAACATCCCGAGCATCGCCACGCCCAACGGCCAGGCGGCGTTTCTCTTCCTGCTCACTTCCGCCCTGTCGCCGCTCATCCGCCTGTCGTACGGGGAGATGGTGAAGATGGCTCTGCCGTACACGATCACCATGTCTTCCGCGGGCCTTCTGGCCACCTGGCTTTTCCTGTAAGAAACGGGCCCGCGGCGCCGCTACGGGCCCGCGGGCGCCCATCCATCCGCATTCCCGGCGGACAGACAACGCTCCGCCGACGGAAGTCGGCGATCGGATGTCGGAGGCATGCAACACCGACTCGACATCCGATTGCCGACTTCCGACCTCTGCCTCACGGCATACTGGTCCCGTCTCGTTCCCCTCATCCCACTGAATGCCATAAAACAATAGGTAAATGATGATTTGTTTTGTTGACGGCGGGGAAGCAACAGCCTATTGAAAGTTAATTGTTACAAGCATGTGACAATGTAGTCACGGTCCTGTTACGCGCTAATAGGGAGGCGCACTATGACGATCATCGACCACGAAGACGATCCGGTTGCCCGCGAGCACAAGGATACGACAAAAAGCAGGAAGAGAAAGAAAAAGAAAACCGAGGACCCTCAAACTCTCTCAGAGAAGGAGAATACAATGGCGCTCGAAAACGAAGCAACCAGCCGTGAGCCGGAAGGAATCCACGATTCCGCGGCCCCTGAGATCAAATTTACCGTCGAAGGCGTCTCGAGAGGCGCGGAAGAGGTCGAGACGCGGTTCATGGGCAGGGCCGGGAACGCCGTCGGGGACGCTTTGAGAGCGACGGGCGCCGTCGCCGCCGGTGCGGTGAACGTAGTCCGGAGCGTTGTCAAGGAAACGGTGGCCGCTACGGAAGATGTGAGTCTGTGTCTTGTGGGAAGCGCCGCCAATGTGGCCAAGGGGCTTGTGAGCGGAGTCACCGATGTCGGAGGCGAAGTGCTCGCCACCGCTCAAAGAGCCGTTTCCGGAACGGTGAAAGGCGTCTCGGACATCGGGGGAGAAGTGCTGACGATCGTCCACAAAGCCGCTTCCGGGACCGCCGGATACGTCTCGGATGTGGGAGGCGAACTGCTGACCACTGCTGAGAAGGCCGTCTCCGGGACCGTACAGGCCGTTTCGGACATTGGCGGAAATGTCGCCGGCATCGCGGGAAGAGCGATCAATGGCGGCATAAACGCGACCAGGGATATCGGACTCAACGCCACCGGGGCGGCGAAGGACACCATCGGAGGCGCCATCGACGCGGTGGGCGCTCTTGGGATAGGCGCCGTCGGAACGGTGAGGAATGTTCTCGTCGGGGCTGTGGGAGGGGTGAAAGATGTCCTGAATGCGGCCATTCCGAGGTCGGACGGGCAACAATGATTCCGGGGAGTCTATGCTGAAGTGAAGATATGGAGAAGAGGGGAAGCGTCCCCTCCATTCCCATGACCCCGGCGGGTCGTGAAGAAACCAAAAACCGGTGAATTGATCGGCCTGAATCACCGGTTTTTAGTTTCTTCATGGAGACCGCGGATGGATTGAATGGAACTCATCGCGGGAAGTTTGCCGTCCATGGCCGCTTCGGACGGACAGGCCCGGACCCGTGACTGAACGGGAGAAGACGGACGGGGCATCCGGCCTCGTCGCGGTGTAGGGGAAGCAGCTCTCCTCATCCCGGCAGTCGCACACAACCGAAGGAGGCGACGCCGATGGCCGGTTCACGAAACATCAGTCAGAAAATAGTCCTCGTGCTGACAATCGGCTATTTCTTCATGGAATTGTTCGGTGGTCTGCACTATCGCAGCATCGCTCTCACGACCGACGCCGCATTCATGGCCATAAACATTTCGGGTCAAATGATCGCTTTGTACGTCGAGCGGCTGTCCAGGAGGAAGCCCGACAATTCGAGGACTTTCGGGTATGGGAGAGCTAAAGTCCTGTCGAGCTTGTTCAACGGGATACTGGTAGGCTTCATCATATTCTACGTGTTCATCGAGGCGTATGCGAAGATCAGGCGTCCCGAGCCGATGGAAGCCGACCCGGTTCTGATGATCGCGGTCATCGGTCTCTTCGTCAACGGATTCGGGCTGCTGGAGCTCTACAAGCACTCCGGGGACATAAACATCAGGGGGGCTTTCCTCCTCATTTTGAACGATACGCTGGGGTCGGTCGGAGTCATCATTTCAGCGCTGATAATCAGGTACACCGGTCTGTTCTTTGTCGACGCCATTGCAGGCATACTCGTCGGACTTCTCGCCGCTTACCCGACTTACTACCTCTTGAAGGAGAGCGTGCAGATTCTCATGGAAGGGAACTGCGCAAAAATAGATGTCGATGAGGTCAGGGATTTCATTCTCGACAGCTTTGACGATGTAAGCCACGTCAAGGACATTCACATATGGGCGTTGTCCCCGGAGGAGGTCATGCTCGTTTTGCGCGTGAGGACCCATCACTCCATCGGGTACAGGAAGACGCTGAGGTCCATGAAGAACCAGCTAATGGATAAGTTCGCCTTTGCGGACGTCTACATCGAAGGATACGAACGGAAAACGCCGAACGGGGCTCGCGGGAAGGAGCAGGCCGTTGCGAATGAAGCGAGCAGGTCGCCTCTCTGCGGACTCGACCTGGTCCATGAATGACTCATTCGGCTAACCATTTGCATCTTGTTCATCAGTCGTTATGATCATCTGCGGAGAATCGGCATCCAAGCTGTGGTCGGTCAGAATACCATCGATACTCCGAGCCTTCTGCAGATCAGCCTTGCGCAGCCTTGCTGCGCGCAGATCAGCTCTGCTCAGATTAGCTTCGCTCAGATTAGCTTCGCTCAGATTAGGAATTGGAAATGAATAAGATGAATTTCTTTGAATTTTTCTCTTGATTGCGG
>CAYOVG010000404.1:0-5805 GCA_964407285.1 uncultured Syntrophobacteraceae bacterium | reverse complement strand
GGCGCCGGGGAAAGCTCCAGTTCCACCTTGCCGGATTCGACCTTGGCGATGTCCAGGATATCGTTTATGAGGGCGAGGAGGTAGTGGGCGCTGTCGCTCACGTCCTTCAGGAATTCCTTTTGCGTATCGTTGAGTTCACCGGCCGACCCGGACATTACCAGGTCGGAGAATCCGATAATGGCGTTGAGTGGCGTGCGGAGTTCATGGCTCATACCGGCGAGGAAATCGCTTTTTGCGCGATTGGCGGCTTCAGCCGCCTCTTTAGCCATGCGCAGTTGCTGGTCGTCTTCAATTATGCGATGGAACATCACCTGAAATGGGTTGCGCAGGCCGGTTTCGATAATGGATTTGTACAAAATGTAGAAAGACACGATCTTGAGGTAGTGCCCGACCTGGTTGATCCAGCCGTAGTTGCTGACGTAGAGCGTGAAGCAGAATTCGCTCGCGATGGTCGTAATGATCGACAGGAGGAGCAGCCTGAACACTCGGGGCGAAAAGGCCCCGCGCCCTTTCCAAAGAAGGCCGGCCGATGCCGACAGGAGAGCAATGATGACGTATTCGCTGACGACTTTGAACTGAGTCTGATACCCCTGTCCGTCGGCGGATGTTTCAACAAAGCAGGTGGGGAAATTTCTCCAATAGAAGACGGATAGGAGGATGAGCGCGGAGACGAGCGCGTAGCCGGTCATCAAGGCGCCGTGAGAGAACCGCTTTTTTCGGCCGGCGATCAGGGAGAAGCCGAACAGGGAAAGACTCTCCAGGTACCGCGCCCCGACCCAGAGTTGATTGGCGTAGAAGTGATAGTCCGTGAAGATATTCATTCCCTTGTAGGCAAGGGTATGGAACAGATCGAGAACGCCTACGAAAAGGTAGGCGACGCCGAGATCGACGAGGTTGGGTTCATCGGTGTATTCACGGGTATTCCAGGACACGATGAACAATGCGAAGGCGATCATGATACTGTACAGTTCGGCGATACCGTGAAAGAGCAGATAGCTGTAAAGGCTGCAGGCGTACAGGCCGCCGAAAACGACGGCGGAGGATACGACCTTGAAAAGGACATCGTGTTCTCTGGATCTGTTCGAGAGCATCCCGTTCACCTCTGAGATCGGCAAATGAGTTATGCTTCAAGGACACTTCACAAATCAGCGGTTACCCGCGCCGGCGATTTTTCACGTTGTGGGGCGGTGATAGTCCGTCTTCGCGCCTCTCGAATGGAATGGCTCTTCCGACGGTCAAGTGAAGACGACGAATGCGAGACCGGCACGATTCCCTGATGTCGGCACGCCAAAGACTTGTCTAACCCGAACGATTTCTATATTTAACCGTGGTTTACCTGCATAACATGTATAATCTCCCCATGCAATAGCCGGTTCCTTTTCAATCTTTGATCTGGACAAATCGTCCGCTTTTCAGTATTTAATATGCCGTTCTTGATATAATGAGCTCCGGCGGTTTTTGAGCGCTCTTCAAGGTACGGAACAACAACGTCTTATCTGAATGGTCGGGCTAAGAGTTCGAGGAGGAGGTTGAATGAAGACGCGGCTGATGTTTGTAACGGCAAGCCTGGCGGCGGTGCTGCTGGCTGTCTCTCCGGTGTTGAATGCTCAAGAGAAATACGATGGAGAGTACGGGAATGGACCCAATCGATTCTCCCTTGCCACGGGGAGCCCGGGCGAACTCGGCCTGCTCGAGGCGCTGGGGGATGCGTTCTCGAGGAAAGCCGGCGCCACGCTGCTCTGGAAAAAAGCTGGTTCCGGCGAATCGCTCAAGGCTTTGAAAGATCAGGCCGTCGATATGATTATGGTCCATGCCCCGGCAGCCGAAAAGAAAGCGGTGGAGGAAGGATGGGCGACAAAGCGGACGCTCATTGGATCCAACGAGTTTTTTATCGTCGGGCCTGCCGATGACCCGGCGAAGATCTCCGAGGCTGGCAGCGCTGCGGATGCCTATGCGCGGATCGCTGATGCAAAAGCCAGGTTCTTCTCCAGGGGAGACAACTCCGGCACTCACAAAAAGGAAATGGATATCTGGCGGAAAGCCGGAATTTCCCCTTCCGGCGACTGGTACGTCGTAACGAAGGACTTCATGACGGCCACTCTCAAGCGGGCCAATGACGAGAAGGGCTATTTCATGACCGACAGCAGCACCTGGGTGGCTGAGAAGAACAACATGCCCGATCTCAAAATTCTCTTCAAAGGGGACAAATACCTCGTCAATACCTATCACGCGCTCTGCCGGCCGGAAGGGACGACGCCGGGGGCTCGGTGGGCGGCCCAGTTCATAGATTTCGTCGCTTCCGAGGAGGGGCAGAAGATCATTCGTGATTACGGAAGAGACAAATACGGCCAGGGCCTTTACGACGACGCGGCCTACGCGAAGCAATACGACGATTGATCCGCTCCTGGCGACAGCTTCATGGAAGCTGTCGCCATGCCGCCGCACGGTGGAATACCTTTTCGTTTTCGTACAATAGCCTTACCAAAATGTGATTGAACACACCAAAATGTAAGCCGTAGAGTACATTTCGACGTTTCCGGAATGCATTTCTGTTCCCGTATCGCCCGTCCTGGATTAGAATACGCAAGTTGGTAGAGTAATTGCTATGTTGAAGAGTTGCGGGCTTCGCGTCGCGGGTTGCGGGTCTCGGAGTGCAGACCATTTCGTGGGCGTTTGGGCGTTTCCGCGGCGCCGGGTTCGCACGCTCCGCAAGGGGAACCCCCTGGAGGGCCGACTCACCAAAAAACCGCACCAGGAGCGAATTTTCAAACATAGCAGGGGGCATCCGTCATGGGTGATATCGTCTACATCGCCGACACGCTGAAACCTCTCCGGCTGACGCTGAAAGTGGCCTCGCTGGCCACCCTCGCTGCTTTCATCATCGGAGTTGCGTCGGCGTTTCTCATGGCCCGCAAGAAATTTCCCGGACGGGAATGGCTCGATGCAGTCTTTACGCTGCCTCTCGTCATGCCGCCCACGGTCCTCGGCTACTACCTGATCGTGGTCGTGGGACGCAATGGATGGGTCGGCCGCCTGCTGTACGACGCGTTCGGGATATCGCTCATGTTTACCTGGCAGGGAGCTGTTCTCGCCTCCGCCCTTGTTTCGCTGCCCCTGGTCTTTAAGGCTGCCCGGTCGAGCTTTGAAAATGTGGACCACAATCTCGAGAAGGCTGCGAGGACTCTCGGCCTCTCCGAGGCGAGCGTATTCTTCCGCGTGTCCTTTCCCCTGGCGTGGCGCGGCATCCTGGCGGGAACGATGCTGGCGTTCGCCCGCGCCATGGGCGAGTTCGGAGCTACCCTCATGATTGCGGGCAATCTCCCCGGAAAGACCCAGACTCTCTCGCTCGCCGTCTATGATGCCGTGCAGGCGGGAAACGACCGGCTCGCAGCCGTGCTCGTCCTGGTAACGTCTCTCGTTTGCACCCTGGTTCTGGTTTTTTCCGGAAGAGTCCTCAAAACCGGTTACCTGAGGGAGGTCGATCGATGATGAACCGTTCCGTCCTCTCGCTTCTCCGTTCGCCGTCGTTACCGTCGTTGCTTGCCGGTTCTCAATCGAAATGTGCGGCGCGGCGTTCTGCGGATCACGTCCTGAGCGAAGAGGGCCGGCGGGATGTGTTCTCTCCCACTCCAGCCATTCGGAGGGCCATGACATGTCGATTCATGTGGATGTGAGGAAGAAGCTGGTATCGCGTGGAAGGAGCTTTGCGCTCGAAGCGGCTTTCTCCTCCGACAGCCGGTTTGTGGTCTTGTTCGGACCTTCGGGGTCCGGCAAAACCATGACTCTTCAGTCCATTGCGGGGCTGATCACGCCGGATTCGGGCAGGATCGTCCTCAACGGCCGGGTGCTCTACGATTCCGAGAGCCGGATCGATGTTCCCTCCCGCCGTCGCGGTATAGGCTATGTATTCCAGGATTACGCCCTGTTTCCGCACCTCACGGTTCTGGAAAACGTGGGGTTCGGGCTCGAGAAACCCTGGCTGCGGCGCGTCTGCAAGCGGGACAGGCCGGAAATCGAGAAATACCTCGATCTGTTCGAGATCGCTCATCTTGCCGGCAGCTTTCCCCTCGATCTTTCCGGGGGCCAGAAGCAGCGCGTGGCGCTTGCGCGGGCGCTCATCAGGAAGCCGGACCTGCTTCTCCTGGACGAGCCCTTCTCCGCCCTGGATACGTTGCTGCGCGCCAAACTGCGAAAGGAACTGCTGGAAATTCAATCGCGCTTCGGCATTCCCGTCGTTATGATCACCCACGACCCCGAAGACATCAGGGTCTTCGCCGAGGACCTCGTGACCTATGAAGCAGGACGGGTGTGCGGGGTCGAATCCATCTCAAAACCCGGGCGGGAACCTGGAAGCATGCCCGCGGACGGCCCTTGCGACCGTCACGGCGGCGCATGGCGCCGGACCGGAGGAATCAGCGGATTGACGGAGGTAAGATAACCGGGAAGCAGCGGGGGCTTCCCGGTAGGCTGCCGGGGCCGTCACTTTTTCGCCGGGCCCTACTTCTCCAGTTCGACCGTTACAGGCGTCGGATTGGTTACGGTATTGAATACCGGAGAGTACTTCCGGGCCATCCTGATCAGCTCCTCCTTCCGGTCGTCGGAGATGTCCGCGTCGATCTTGAAGTACACGCGGATACTCTCGTATCCCACTTTGACATCGTCCGACAGTCCAAGGAATCCGCGCAGATCGATGTCGCCTTCCAGTCTCGATTTCACGCCCCTTATCTCGATTCCCTTTGCGGCTGCGTGGTATACGAGAGCGGAAGTCAGGCAGCCTATCAGGCCCGTCAGGAGGTACTCCACCGGATTGGGGCCTTTGTCCTCGCCCAGGAGCACCTGGTGTTCGTCTTCATCGAGAACGAACGTTTCCCGGTGATCGTGTTCCTCCCGCGCCCCGTGGAAGTTCTCGATGGTAGTGCGGTTGTGACCTCCGCTTATCCACTCGTTCCTGGCCCGGAACCTGAACTTTGCAAGGTCCGGCGCGCCCTTGATCGCCTCGATAGTGTCGAACATCCGGCTGACATCGACGCCGTTCAACGGCTTAACCCCACGTTTTTCAGCTACTTGTTGTTCCATGTCATCGATCTCCTTATCTCATGGGGGCGCGCTTCTCTTCGTCCCGCTCCCGTCAACCGGCAGCGGGACGGGACGGAGCGAGCCTCCGTGGTTCTCGTCATCCGAACCGACGAACAGATCCAGGCCCTTGCCCGGCAGTTCGCGAAGGGCGATTCCCTCCACTTTGAGTCCGTCGAGGACCGCAAGCCGAACAGGCCTGTCGCAAAGGACTATTCCCGTCTTTCCCGGACCTTGGACCACCTTTGCGACCCTGTGAATCGCGCTTCTGAATGCCTTGTGCCTCTTTGTAATGCAAGGATAAGGCGCTCCCCTGTAGAGGGGGATGGGGGGCTTCATGTAATCGAGCAGCCGAAAGGGGGTATTTGAAGAGTATGCGCCGCTACACTCCGATCGGTCATTCTTCGAATCCCAGTCGCCAGAGAGCCGCGCCTTTCAGGTTGCGGGACCGGGCGAGAGCTTCCATGCGGCGTCGCGTTTCCATGTCGGCGAGGTAAACGTTACGGATTCCATTTCGGTCGGAGTAGCGGAAGAAAAGGGTCCCGGACGCATGGCGAATCGCATTGTGCTTTTCCGCCGACCGCACGCCTTCACGTGCGGGAACGACCTTCGGCTTTCCGTTCTCCGGCCAGTCGTAGCCGTATGCGGGCATTCCGAGCCAGACCCGCTCGGGTTGGATGGTTTTGAGCACTTGCGAGATATTGCGGCTTGCCCAGTCCAGGTCTACAACGG
>CAYOVG010000403.1:0-5805 GCA_964407285.1 uncultured Syntrophobacteraceae bacterium | reverse complement strand
GAGGGAGCTCGCCGCCGCGGACGAAGCCGCCGATATCCTGGAGGACCTGGAACGAAGAAACCTGTTCGTTCATTCTTTCTATGAGAAGAGGCGGGGGAAGGTGTTCCGGTTTCACCAGTTGTTCCGGGATTTCCTTTACGCCAGGTTTCAGGCGCGCTTCAGCCATGAGGAGCGGATGGAGTGGCTCATCAAAGTGGGACGCCGCTATGAAGAGTCGGGGGAGCTTGAAAATGCCTTCGAATGCTTCCGGAAGGCGGAAGCATATCCCGATCTCGCCCGGATCATAAAGAAGAACGGAATGGATTTGCTGACGGCCGGAAGAGTGGGCGAGTTGCGCCGCAGGCTGCAGTCGCTTCCCGGCTCCATGGTCCGGGAGGACCCGTGGCTTCTCTTCTTTCTTTGTATGACCACGCGGTTCACGAATACACGGGAAAATGCCGCACACCTTCGAAATCTCCTCGACATATTCGAGCAGACGGGAGACACCAGGGGGCAGATCCTTTCACTGGCCTATCTCATCGAAGCCGAGATTGCGACAGGGCATTTCACCATTCCCCTGGATCAGGCTCCGGCGAAGGCGGAGGCGCTCCTTCAATCATTGGATACGGATGAATACAGGCATGAAAGGATCGCGCTGTTGCTCCAGTTGGGGTTTGCGCACTGCCTCTGCACGGGTGAGGCTCGCAAAGGCCTTTGGGCATGCGAAAATGCTTACATAATGGCCGTGGAAACCGGCATCGTCCCGCTTCAACTCAACGCCCTGGTCCATGTCCTGCCGGCGTACAGCGCGCTGGGGGACCTGGCTTCGGCGGGGGAGACCCTTCAAAAGGTCGAGGAATTGCTGGAAAAACATCCATATCCGGAATTCCATGCCCTCTACGGCGTCCATGCAAGCGTCCTGTACACCTGGAGCGGTGAACCGGAGAAAGCCAGGGAGATGCTTGCCGGCGTGAGGAGAAGAGTCGAGGAGCACGGCCTGCTGTATGCCTATCCCATGGTGTTGATCCACGATCTCATCTTGAGACCCCATTTGGGGGAGTATGCCGAGGCCGAAACGATCGGCGCGCAGTTGCTCGATCTCACGGCTTCTCTGCACAACCTGTTGCTTCATGGAATAGGCCTGTGCTTTTTGGGACTCAGCAATTACCTCAAAGGAGATTTCACGAGGTGCGAGGAGTTCATCGAGAAGTCGCGAAGCATCTTATCCCAGCCCAACGCCAGGGCGGAGCACCACCTCAACCTGATCAAGCTCATGAAAGGGATGGTTGCGTACCATCTGCACCGGGTGGAAGCCGAAAACATAAAGGAACTGGAGGAAGCTCTCGACCACTTCACCCGGATCGCCAATCCGCTTCATACGATCGAGTGCCACTTCGCGCTGGCTCTTTTGAAGTACGCGGAAGCGCGCCGGGATGAAGCAAAGGCTCACCTGGAGGCCGGCCTGGAGACCGTCGAGGAAAGGCGGTGCGACTACTTCTCGACTCTTCGTCTCGGCGACGCCGCCAGGGCCTGCGCGCTCGCCCTGGAGTTGCAGGCCGGCCACGGCCGTTGTGCGGTTCAGCTTCTCTCCACCCGCCTGGCCCGTCAGGCCGAACCCGAACTGGAGGGACTCCTGCGGCGCGAAGATCCGGCGATTCGAGGCAGGGCTTTCGATGTATTGCGCTCCATCCATCGTTCGAAGATGCCGCGTCTGCATATCGAAACCTTCGGCGGCTTCCGCGTATGCCGGGGGAAGTCGTGCATTGAAGACGGCGAATGGGGAGGAAGGCAGCCCAGGCTCCTTCTAAAGACTCTCATAGCCCGTGGAGCGCTCAATGTGCCCAAAACCGTGCTTATGGAGGACTTGTGGCCGGAAGCAACCCCCTCGGCCGGCGAGAGGAACTTCAAGGTCGCTCTGCACCGGCTGAGGAAGACCCTGGAACCCGGAGTCGCCGGTTCGAACCGCTCCTCCTATATCCATTTGCGGGAGGGCCTCCTATCCATCGACCGCGAACTGTGCGCTATCGACGTGGATATTTTCCTGTCGGCTTACGAAGCGGGGTGTGGAAAGGAGGCGGAGGGGGACTTCAAATCGGCCCTGTCCCGCTTTGCGCAGGCGGAGAAGCTCTACACGGCGGATTTCATTCCCGAGGAGTTGTACATCACGGTTATCGGCGAGCGACGGGAGGAACTGTTGGCCACATACCTGGACATGCTGTTCAAGATGGCCGAAATCCATGAGAGGCAGGGTTCCTCCAGGGGAGCGATCGCGTGCCACAAGAAGATCATTCAGGCCGACCCTCTTTTCGAACCCGCCTATCGGAAGCTGATGATGATCTATCTGAACAGGAGTATGAGGAATGAGGCCCTCAGGACCTACGAGAGATGCCGGGAGAACCTCAGGAGCGAACTCGGCGCGGAACCTGATGAACTCACGACCGCCTTGTACAGAAAAATCGTTGAAACATGCTCTCCCGATCAGTGTTGACGCCACCCAATAAAAATAATGCGCTCCGATATCCCAATTCCCTGATTTCATGATGGTCGCCGTCCGGACCCTCGTATCCTTTTATTAACCCGCCCGATGCTATGTATCAGGAGAGAGCGCCGTCGTATGCTCTGAAAGCCGTTTCCATCTTAGAAAAGGAGGATGGCCATGAAAAAGACGATCGTAGCCGTGGCGGTTTTGGGAATCATTTTCTCGTGTCGTATCGCATATGCGGGCGAAGACCGGGAGACCTTTTACAGGATGCAGATAGACGGAAAGATAGCCCAGTGTGAGAGGAAAGCCGCGATGCTCGGAAATACCGCGGGGAACAATGCCAGGGCATCGGCGAAGAGAGCCTGCGAACAGGCTGAGTTCTATCGAAGCCGCAAGGACGAGTTGGTTCGGGAGATGGTGCGGCTGAACATAGGCTCGAGGCCGGCAAAAGTGAACCATTTTCTTATCGAATCGTTTGATGGACGCTCTGTTTTCGGATACTGAACCGGCAATACCCGAATTGTCTCGGAGAGCGCCCTGGCCGGCCGGGAGGAAGGGAACAGGGACGGATTTGGAGTTTTCATTCCGGGACCGTTCCCCTCAGTTCCCTCTCTCCTTCACCATGGCCGCTACATCAGGCTGGAGGTGTTATCATGAGTACAAGAAACCTTGAATACTTGATGAATCCGTCGAGCATTGCAGTTATCGGGGCCGGCGAGAGCAGATTCACAGTAGGAGAGGCGCTTATGCGCAATATTCTCGGCGCGGGCTTCGGAGGCGAGGTTTTCCCGGTAAATCCAAAATACTCTTCCGTGGCGGGACTCAAGTGCTACCGGGATGTAAGGCGACTCCCGGCATCGCCCGATTTGGCCGTGATTGCCGCTCCATCCGCAAGCATACCCGAGATCATGCAACGGCTCACATCAATGGGAACGAAGGCGGTCGTCATGGTAACCGTCAAAGAGCGGGAGACCGGCGAAAAGGAAGGAAGCCATTCCAGTTCGAAGACGCCCGGAACCACTCCAACCGGGCAACCCAGAATCGTTGGACCCAACTGCTTCGGTATCGCCGTGCCGGGGGTCGGCCTGAATGCCAGTCTGATGCAGGTCTCCCGCATACCTCCGGGTCCTGTCGCCTTTGTGGCCCAGTCCGGAGCAGTGGAAGCCAGTGTTCTGGACTGCGCCCTTTCTCGCGGCATAGGCTTCTCTCACCTGGTTTCACTGGGAGACATGACGGACGTGGATTTCGGTGATGTGCTCGATTATCTGGATGCCGACGCAACCGTCCGAGCGATTCTCCTTTACATGGAAACAGTGGCGCATACACGCAAATTCATGTCTGCAGTTCGCTCGGCGGCGAAGACGAGACCTGTGATCGTTCTCAAGGCGGGCCGTTCCCCTGAAGGGGCTCGAGCGGCGATGCGGCACACCGGGGCTGTTGCCGGCGATGACGAAGTGTATGACGCGGCGTTTGCGCGCGCGGGGACCCTCAGGGTACACGAGTTGGAAGAACTCCTCAATGCCGCGGTGACTCTGACGATGGCGCCCCGTCCGGTCACGGGAGACAGGCTCGCGATTCTGACCAACGGCGGGGGAATAGGAGTGATTGCAACCGATTCGCTCATCCATGCGGGGGGACGGCTCGCCGAGTTGTCGCCTCGGACTATTGCGCGCCTCGACGAGGTCCTCCCCTCCATATGGTCGCGTGAAAATCCCGTGGATATCCAGATAGACGCCCCAGGTTCGCGCTATGCGGAAAGCCTTGCCGCAATCCTCGACGATCCGGGAGTGGATGCCGTCCTTGTGCTGTACTGTCCGACGGGCATCACTTCGGGAATGGATACGGCCGCCCGGATCGTCAAAACCTATCAAAGGCGTTCGAACCTGTCCCGCTCCCCGACCCTCCTCACAAGCTGGATGGGAGACAGGGAAGCGGTGGATGCGCGGCTTCTGTTTACGGAAAACCGGATACCCACCTATCGTACTCCGGAAGACGCCGTGAAGGCTTTCATGCACCTGACGCATTACCAGAGAAGCCGGGCGATATTGATGGAAACGCCTCCCGGCATCCCTGAAGCGCCGCTTTCTTCCAATGCCCGCAAGGTCCTCGGGATCAGGAGAAGCAGAGCGGCCGGAGAAAACGACTGGCTCACGGAGGCCGAATCGAAATTGATACTGGCCATGTACGATATACCGGTGCTTTCATCCTTTCCGGATGAATTCCCGGACAATTCCCGCCGGATCGAATCCAACCCCGGCGAGGCCCCGGTCCTGCCGGCGCGGGCGGACTCCGGCTTTGAATCCGCGTATTCCGGTTCCGCCGTGCGCGAGTTGATGATCCAGGTGTCAAATGACGTGCAATTCGGGCCCGTGATAGCTCTCGGCCGTTGGGGAGAGACCGCTGAAAAGGTCCGGGACAGGGCTGTCGGGTTGCCTCCTCTCAATATGACTCTGGCGCATGAACTCATATCACGCACCCGGATATCCCGGCTCCTCGAGGGATCGAAACACCTCCCGAAGGCTGACCCGAGTGTCCTTGCGACAACCCTTGTAAGGGTTTCGGAACTCGTCTGCGATCTCCCGGAAATAGCGGAACTCGTCATTTCTCCGCTCCAGGTAAGCGGATCGCGAGTTATGGCGCTGAATGCGCGAATGAGGATTTCAGGACCGGGCTTCGCCGCTTCCCAAAGGCTCGCCATTCGCCCCTATCCCAAGGAACTGGAGGAATTCATCAGCCTGCCCGACGGGCGGGTCTTCCTTCTGAGACCCATAAAACCCGAGGATGAACCTGAATACGTCAGAATGGTCGAAAGCCTCACGAGCGAGCAAAGACTGATGCGTTTCCTGCATCACGTGCGGCGCATCTCCCACGACCATGCAGCCCGAATGACTCAAATCGACTACGACCGTGAGATGACCCTGGTCCTGACCGGAAAGCCTTCCGTCGTGGGGAGACGGGAGCTGTACGGAACGGTAAGCATCAATGCGGCCGCGGACAATGAGCGCGCCGAATATGCGGTCCTGGTGCGCGCCGATGTTGCCGGCAAAGGGCTGGGACGGATACTCATGGAACGTATTATCGGCTATGCCGGGAGTCGCGGAATAAAGGAGATCTTCGGCCATGTTCGTCGTGAGAACGGGCCGATGCTTAAAATCTGCGACGCGCTCGGATTCAGCGCCCGTCGAAATCCCGACGACCATGACATTGTGATCGTTTCCCTGAAACTCTAAACGCATACAAAAAGGCGCAACGGAGCCTCGCCGTTGCCGAGGAACAGCTACGTAGCGTTGCCGGGTCCCCGTCCGGCGACGCTACCCTCCGAGCGCCTCCCGGAGCCTGGCGGC
>CAYOVG010000402.1:0-5950 GCA_964407285.1 uncultured Syntrophobacteraceae bacterium | reverse complement strand
ATAACGATTTCCACAAGGTGCTCGTGAACGCGAGCACGGCATGGCTCTACGGGTGCAGCGGAGCCAACGGGACGCTCCTCGGGTTCGGCGAGCGCACCGGGAACGCCCCCATCGAGGGCCTCATCATCGAATACATCGGCCTCAAGGGAACCACGGACGGCATCGACACGACGGCCGTCACCGACATGGCGGAGTACTTCGAGCGGGAGCTCAACTACCGCATCCCGCCCAACTATCCCTTCGTGGGCGAGGAATTCAACGCCACGCGCGCCGGGATACATGCCGACGGCCTGGTGAAGCACGAGGAGATCTACAACGTCTTCGACACCGGCAAGATCCTCAAGCGGCCCATCACGATCATCATAACCGACAAGTCGGGCGTGGCCAGCATCGCCTACTGGGTGAACAACCGGCTGAGGCTCGACGAAAACCGCCGCCTGGACAAGCGCCATCCGGGCATCATGAAAATGTACAAGCGGGTGATGCGGGAGTACGAGGAGGGCAGAAACACCTCCATATCGAGCGAGGAACTCGAGAAGTGGGCGCGGCGCTATCTCCCCGAATTCTTCGTGAGCGAGTTCGACATGCTCAAGCGCAAGGCCTACACCCTGGCGGCCCACCTGGTGGAAGAGATCGTCGAAAGCGACGCCATGAAAAGCATGGAACCCGCCCGGCAGGAACCGGTGCTTCAGACTTTGCTGGATCTCAATCCATTCATCCAGTATATTTACGTGACCAATGCCGAGGGCGTGAAGATCACGAGAAACATCACTCACATCGTGGACCGGGGGAAATACGAGAGCGCCAGGATCGGCGAGGAGCTTGCGGACCGCCCCTGGTTCATCGGACCGATGAAAGACGGCAAGGTCCACGTGACCGACTTCTATACCTCCCGCTACACGGGGGCGCTGTGCATCACCGTTTCCGCGCCCATCCGGGATGAACTGGGGGAAATCGTGGGCATTCTCGGGATCGACATCCGCTTCGAAGACCTTGCGAAAATGGAGGAAGGCGCGGGCGCGTAGCTTTCATGGCGGGGACGATACCCCGCCCTACCGTGGATGGCTGTACGAAATACATGGGGGAAAGAGACGACGGTGAGGGGCTTGATGGGCTATACGGCAAAGGCGCTGGGGGTCGGGTTCTTTCTTGTTGTTTGCGTTGCAGGCTGCGCGGAGCGGCAAACGCCGGTTCAACCTCCCACGGTGGCGCCCGCTCCCCGAACGGAGTCGCCATCCGCTCCGCCGCCCCCCATCCGTGGCCAAAAACCTTACCAGATTTACGGAGTATGGTACTATCCCATTCCTTCGGCGGAAGGGTTCGTGGAAACCGGCAATGCAAGCTGGTACGGTCCCAATTTCCACGGCCTGCCGACGGCCTGCGGCGAACCCTACGACATGTACGCCATGACGGCCGCCCACAAGATCCTCCCGCTGGGGACCCATGTGAAGGTGACCAACCTGAATAACGGCAAGTCGGTCGTGCTCCGCATCAACGACAGGGGACCGTTCGTGGACGGCCGCGTCATCGACCTCTCTCTCAGGGCCGCGCAACTGCTGGATACGGCCCGTCCCGGCGTCGCCCCCGTGCGCGTGGAAGCCGTGCAGGTGGCGTCCGAACAGAACGTGGCGGGAAATACCGTCTGGCAGGTGCAACCCGTGCCGGATTTTCGCCGCGGCAATTTCTACGTTCAGATCGGGGCATTCCAGGAGCAAAGAAACGCCGAGCGTTTGAAACTCCGGATGGCGAACCGCTACGGCAAGACCCAGGTGATACCGTACAACAATTTTGGAACGCTCCTATACCGGGTGCAGGTCGGGGTCTATACCGACCTCCCCAATGCTCAGCAGGAGATGCACAAACTGCGGCAGCAGGGGTTCACGGGCGCGTTCGTAGTCGCATCGGAGGAGAAGTAACGTGCTGCAGGCCATGGAATATCCGTCGAAGGAAGCCGAAGCGAGACTGGCTCGGATAGAAGCCCGCAAGGCGGGCGCGGACCCCGCGATTGAAGCGAAGGTCCTGGAAATGATCGAAAGCGTCCGGAAGGAGGGGGACGCGGCGTTGCTGCGCTTCACCCGGCAGTTCGACGCACCGGACCTGGATGCCGCGGGCCTTACGGTCACCAGGGCGGAAATCGACGCCGCGCGGGCGGAGGTCGACGATCAATTCTACGAGATCCTGCGTACCGCGGCAGAGAATATCGAAGCCTTCCACCGGCAGCAGGTGCGCTCCTCCTGGTTCGTCTCCAGGCCGGACGGGACGCTCCTGGGACAGATGGTGCGGCCCGTCGCCGCCGCGGGCCTCTACATTCCCGGCGGCAGAGGCGGAGAGACGCCCCTCATTTCTTCCGTGCTCATGAACGCCATACCGGCTCGCATCGCGGGGGTCCGGGACATCGCCATGGCGACGCCGCCGCGGCGCGACGGGACCGTCAACCCCTTCCTGCTGGCTGCCGCCGACGAGGTCGGCGTGACGCGCATCCACAAGATGGGAAGCGCCTGGGCCATCGCGGCCCTGGCCTACGGCGCGGAATCCGTGGAACGGGTGGACGTGGTCGTCGGTCCGGGGAACATCTATGTAGCCACCGCCAAGAAGCTGATTTCGGGGGAAACGGGCATCGACATGCTGGCCGGACCGAGCGAGATCCTCGTCATCGCCGATGCGACGGCGAACGACGCCTATATCGCCGCCGACCTCCTGAGCCAGGCGGAACACGACCCCATGGCCGCCGCAATCCTCATTACGGTCGACAGGGATCTGGCGGCGAGGGTCGACGAGAGCCTCCGCAAGCAGATCGAAAAGCTGCCTCGAAGGGACATCGCCCGAAAGTCCATCGAGGACTACGGCGCGATTTTCATCACCCGGGACCTGGACGAAGCCATCGGCCTCTCCAACCGCATCGCCCCCGAACACCTGGAGCTTCAGATCGAAGACCCGTGGACGTCGGTCGGCAAGATCCAGCACGCGGGAGCCGTCTTCATGGGGCAGTATACGCCGGAGGCGGTGGGCGACTACATCGCCGGCCCCAACCACGTGCTCCCCACCGGCGGGACGGCCCGCTTCGCATCGGCCCTCGGGGTGGACAACTTCGTCAAGAAGACCAGCCTCATCTCCTACCCGAAGCAGGCCATGGAGCGCGACGCTCCGCTCGTCATCCGCATGGCGGAACAGGAAGGCCTCCAGGCCCACGCCGAATCCGTCCGCATTCGTCTGTCCTCCGACCATTGAGCGCGCCCGTCGCAATGCGCCTTGAAGCGGGTTGAAAACAAACGGCAAGATGCCGATCTTGCGAAGAGAGGCCGCCCGGCCGGTCAAGCAACACCGTGAAAGGCATGGTTCAAAACAGGATAACACATGGCCTGTGAACCATGCCCTGTGAAAGGATCGGCATTGGAATGGAATCGGCGGTTTTGACGCGCAGTGCATTGAAGCTCCCCGAGAGGATCGCCGAACGCTTTAGGACAGAAGCATTCAGGTCCCGGAAGTGAAAGAAGGCATACACAAGTCCAATGCCTATCCCTCCCGTTGCCCCCCCACTGCCCCCCATTGACCCTCGCCACAGCCGGTCTTATCTACCTACCAGAGTTACATCATATAATGCGCCGCGGCATGCATCCTTTTCGAGAAAGCAAATGCCATGGATTCAGATCGATACACGGAATTAGATCAATACATCGTCTCGCATTCGGAATTCCGCGCATCCCGCGAAAACCGCGGGCGCGCCCGGTGATGAGATTGATTCGTCGCGCTTCCCGGCGGTTCGAGCGCCCCCGGACCGGGAGCGCGTGAATCGCCGCGCGAACCGCGCCCACGCCATCCCTCGAAAGAAAGGAGAGCCCGTGAGTCCGCCGTTCTCCAGGAAACTGCTGATACCGGTACTCCTTTGCGCCGCCCTGGCTTCCTGCTACAAGCTGCGGGATTCAGCCGGAGGGGGGCAAACAACATTTACTCCGCCACGAAACATCAACGCCGCGGATGTCGCGTTGCCCGACGGCTACCGGATCGAAGCGGTTGCATCCGGTCTCACGTTTCCGACCGGAGTGACCTTCGACGAGGCCGGAGACCCCTATGTCGTCGAAGCGGGCTACTCCTACGGCGAAGAATGGACCATACCGCGACTCATCCATGTCGATCCCGAACGCGGCCTCACGACGATCGCCGCAAACGGGAAGAACGGCCCCTGGACGGGAGTCGTGTACCATGATGGAGCATTCTACGTAGCCGAAGGCGGAGAACTGGGGGGCGGAAAAATTCTTCGCATCTCGAAAGCCGGGGAGATCACGCCGCTCGTCGAGGAACTCCCGAGCCGAGGAGACCACCACACCAACGGTCCGGCAATCGGTCCGGACGGACTTCTCTACTTCTGCGTGGGGACCTACACGAATTCGGGCGTCGTGGGCGTGGACAACGCAAAATTCGGCTGGCTCGAGCGCTACCCCGACCTGCACGACATCCCATGCCGGGACATCGTTCTCACGGGCCGAAACTATACGACGCCCAATCCCCTGAAACCCGGAGCCGATGAACAGGTCGAGACCGGAGCTTTCTCGCCTTTCGGCACAAGGACCGAAAGCGGACAGATCATCCGCGGCCGGATACCTTGCAGCGGGTCCGTGCTGCGGATAAAGCCCGACGGGTCCGGACTGGATCTTGTGGCGTGGGGATTCCGCAACCCGTTCGGCATTGCGTTTTCACCAGACGGCGGCCTGTTCGTGACGGAGAACCAGTACGATGTACGAGGCAGCCGCCCGGTATTCGGAACGGGTGATCTTCTGTGGTCCGTGAAACCGGGGACATGGTACGGCTGGCCGGATTATCACGGCAACCACCCGCTCGGGGAGGGAGACGACTACAAGCCTCCGAACAAGCCGGCGCCGGAACCCTTGCTTGCCGGCTATCCCAATCCCCCCCCGAAACCCGTCGCCATACTGGGAGTTCATGCGTCAGCCAATGGATTCGACTTTTCCCGAAATCCCCGGTTCGGATACACGGGAGATGCTTTCATAGCCGAATTCGGCGACCAGGCCCCGGAAGTCGGTAAAGTCCTCGGCCCGGTCGGTTTCAAGGTCGTTCGCGTAAATGTGCGGGACGGCGTGATATCCGACTTTGCCGTGAATAAGGGCGAGACGAACGGTCCGGCCTCCCTGTTGAACGGAGGTGGACTGGAACGGCCCATAGCCGCCCGTTTCAACCCGGAGGGCACGGCGCTCTACGTCGTTGATTTCGGCGTAATGCTGATGGACGAAACCGGTTCGATGCCTCGGAAAGGAACCGGGGTGCTCTGGCGCATCACGCGGAATTCGACTTCGCCGTAACGGGCTCGGGCTTGTGCCTGTTGGGGCTTGCGGGGCGAGAGAATAAAGGAAAAGGAGAACGAAATGGAAAGGATTCCGGCGATCCTCCTGCTCGTCTGCCTGGCTTTGGCCCAAGGCGGGTGCGGGAGCGCGCGTCGTGGGGACCCCATCGCCGGTCCGCTCGATATCGATTCGGACCGGATTGCGGCGGGGCGGAAGGTTTTCATGACGCAGTGCAACCAATGCCATCCCGGAGGAGAAGCCGGAGTCGGGCCGGCGCTCAACAACAAACCGCTCCCCGCGTTCCTCATAAAATTCCAGGTACGCCACGGCCTGGGAGTCATGCCCGACTTTTCCGAAGAACGGATAAACGACAAAGAACTGGACGCCCTGACGGCCTATCTCATCGCACTGCGGCGGCATCGTGAATGAATGGGGTGAAAGAGAGGAACGGAGCACGTGGGGTGGAGTGGACAAATGCGAAGCGTTGCCCACCCGCAACGCAATCCGGACGGGTTCCGCCTGGAGCGCCTCAGGGCGCTGCAGCGCCACGGCATCCGTTCCCGCGCAGAAGCGAAACAGGCGTTAACGTAAGGGTTCGCATGTGGTAACGGTAGGGCGGCGTCTCGTCCCCGCCGCCCCTGACCGGCGGAGGC
>CAYOVG010000401.1:0-5959 GCA_964407285.1 uncultured Syntrophobacteraceae bacterium | reverse complement strand
GCTCATTGCCGACATCGGGTTGGTGGGGTTTCCAAATGCCGGCAAATCCACCCTCATTGCGGCGGTTTCGGCGGCTCGCCCCAAGATAGCCGATTATCCCTTCACTACGCTCGTGCCCAACCTCGGCGTGGTGCGCTACGGCGACGCTCCCCCGTTCGTGGTGGCCGATATTCCGGGCCTCATCGAAGGCGCCCACGAGGGCGCGGGCCTGGGTACCCGCTTCCTGCGCCATATCGAACGCACCCGCATCCTGCTCCACCTGGTCGATGCAGGCTCCATCCCCGAAGATGACCCGCTTCTACCCTACCGGCAGATCGAGCACGAGCTCCTGAGCCACAACGAGGAACTGGAGAGCAAGGACCGGGTCGTGGTTTTGAACAAGATCGATCTCGTCCCCGAGGAAGAGAAGCTCCAGTCCTTCGCTGATGCCTATCGCGGGACCGGCCATCCCGTCGTTCTCATATCCGCGCTCCAACGCAAGGGACTCAAGGAACTGCTCCAACTCATCGTGGGCCTTCTCGCCGAGAGTGAGGAAACCCACACCGAAAGCGAGGAAGCCGGCGCCGATGGCGGGCAAACCGGTCCCGAGCGTGAACGAAGCGATGCCATGGATTAGGGGGAACTGCTCAAGCTATCCGATGGTGGGCAACGTTTCGATGACGGAAGTCGGATGTCGGATGACGGAAGTCGGACAATTCGGCATGGTTCATAGACCGTGTGTTTGAGGTAACACTCGAGAGGGCTTGCCGTCACCCCCGCGAAAGGGGGGGCCGTGAAGCCCTGAAAGGCCTGGACCCCCGCTCCCCGCCTACGCGGGGACAAACTTCACGGGAGGCGACCCTGAAGCGTTACCCTGTCTTGAACCATGCCGACAATGCCATTCCGACCACCGACCACCGATCAAGGCCGGGGGTGGTATTTTTTGTGAATTTCCTTGAGGCGAGCTTTGGTTACGTGGGTGTAGATCTGGGTGGTGGATATGGCGGCATGGCCCAGCATGGTCTGGAGCGACCTCAGGTCGGCCCCGTTTTCGAGGAGATGAGTCGCAAACGAGTGGCGCAACATGTGGGGCGTGATGTTCTGATGAATTCCCGCCTGAATGGCGTATAGCTTAATGAGTTTCCAGACTCCCTGCCGCGTCAGCTTCCCGCCCCGCCGGTTGACGAATACCTCCCGGCGCCGGTTTTCTTGCTTCGGCTGGTTCCCCTGTTTTTCCCGACTTCCCCGGTTTACCTTATTGTGCGTGTCGTCCGCAATCCCTCCGGCGGCAGTCTCGCTGCCTGAACCCTCACCGTTGCTCTTGCCGCCCCTCAAAAGCTTAGGGCGCCCGTCCTCTAGAAACGTCTTCAAAGCTTCGGAAGCCCACTCGCCCATGGGAACGAGCCGTTCCTTGTCTCCTTTTCCACGGACCACCAGGTACCCGGCATCCAGGTGGACCTGGTGGAGTTGCAGGTCCGTCAGTTCGCTCACGCGAAGGCCCGTGGCGTAGAGGAGTTCCAGCATCGCCTTGTCGCGCTGTCCGGCGGGAGTTTGAGGGTCGGGCCGGTCGAGGAGCGCTTCGACCTCGCTGCTCGACAGCGTTTTCGGCAGCGAACGGGGGAGTTTGGCGAAGCGAAGTCGAAGGGCCGGGTTTTTCGATATCCGCCCTTCGACTTCCAGGTACTTGAAAAGGGACCGGATGGAGGCAAGACGCCGAGCCTTGCTGCGCGGGGCCAGGTTCTCCTCGCACCATTCCAGGTAGGCTCTGAGGTCCTCCACGGCTACTCCCTCCCACCCGGAAACCCCACGTTCTCCCAGGAACCGAACCACTTCCTGCAAGTCCCGGCTGTAGGCTTCGAGAGTGTTGGCGCTGAGTCCCCGCTCGACGGCGAGGTGGTCCAGAAATGCATCGAGCAACTGCTCCATCGTGCGGCGCGCCTACTTCCTCGTTTTCACCGTTGTCGTATAGGTCTGGAAATGGTAGTCCGCCAGCAGGGATGTGTGCACCTCGTCGCCTTCCCTGCGAGTGGAGATGAAATCCACGTGATGGGTCTTTCCGTTGTCGTCGCAGAAGGTGATGCGTTCCCCGTCCTTGAAGCCGTCCCTTCGGAACCAGACGTCGGGGGGCAGCATCCACGTCTTCCCGAAACGGTCCTCGAATTGAAAATAGCCGAGGGCGTCCCGCGGGAACTGAACGTAAAGATTGAGTTCCTCCTCGCTTACGGAGCGTTTGAGCGCCCTTTCCAGCTCCTGCCGCCCGGCTTCCATGTTCACGTCGGGGAGAGGCTGGATTCCGCCCTCCTCGGCCAGTATCGTGCGCCAGTTTTTGCCGTCCGTGCGCCGGTGCTCCAGCACTTTCTTGTAGATGCAATCCGGCGGCTGGTAGAAGGGAAACGGGCCGTAGCGGCCGAGGAGCAACCGTTTGAGGTCGTCGGAGGGCTGTTCGTAGCGGCCGTGGAGCACGTTGTTGACCGCGGTCGTCCAGAGAATCTGGCTGCTCGGTGTGACCGACCAGATATTCCCCAGTTCGCGGTTTACGAGCATGAGATCGGAAAAGACCTCGTGAATCCGCTTGAGGAGCCCCAGCTTATCGGCCTGCTCGAAGGCCATGCTCGCGGCTCCGCCCGTCAGCTTGTGCCGTTTGACCGTGGGGTCGAATCCCCGGTACGGACTTGCAAAACGTTCGTAGTAGCGAAGCTCCTGGCGCAGGATATCGGATGTGTCGACCACCGCCTGCACCTTGAATCCGGGAGCGACGTGCCCGTAATCGTTCATGATCTGAATGAAGCTGAGGGCCGGGGCCTGGCTGTATATTCCGCCCAGGCCATGGTCGGCCACCTCGATGATTTTGACGCCCTCCATGGCGGCGGCCGTCATGCGGCCTATATCGCTGCCGTCGGTGTTATGGCCGTGATAGGCCAGGAGAATGTCCGGGAATCTCCTGCGGATGGCGCGAACCAGTTCCGCAATGCGGGCCGGGGAGCCGAGGGCCGAATGGTTCTTGATGCCCAGGATGACGTCTTCCCCGGTCATGTCGAGGATTTCCCCGACCTTGCCGACGTAGTACTCGATGGTGTGGCCCTTGCCCGTATTGAAGCATATGCTGGGCATGAGAAGTTTTCCGGCCTTTTTGACTTCCTCCGAGACCACCTTCATGTTGGGGACATGGTTGAGCGAGTCGTAGATCCGCCAGACATCCACATAGGGCGAGAAGAGTCGGACCGTTTCCCGCAGGACGTTGTCCGGATAGGGGCGATACCCGAAGAGGTTGCGGCCACGGCATACGGCCTGGATCAGGGTGTTGGGCATGGCTTTTCGAACCATGCGCAGCTTTTCGAAGGGGTTGATCTGTTTGTACATCAGATCCACGTGGTTGGCGGCCCCACCGGTTATCTCGAAGGCGAAGTAGCCGGCCTCATCCCTATACGGAGCGGCCCGGAGGGTGGTGTGAGGCATAATGCGGCACTTGAAGTCGGACTGGGAGACGTCGCGCTCGTTGTTGGTCATGAAATATCCGGGAGTCTTGCGGAGGAAATCGAGTATTTCCCGGGAGGACATGCGAGGGGTTATGCGTTCACGTTCCGGCATGGTGCATCAGCTCCGTTGTGCGTTGTACATAAAGCGGTTTTCGGGTTTCGGTTGTGAAGCCGGACTTCGGATGCCGGCTGCCGATGCAGGGTAGGAGATCGGCCGCCGTCCGCTTTCCGGTCTGAAATATCTTTTTCCTCTCGTCCGCTATTCGGCGTAAGGATTGTGGTGGTGTGCGTTGATCTCGGCCAGAAGCCTGGCGATCCGTTCCAGTTCGGGCACATGCTCCTGGTACTCGAGGAGCTGTGGATGGGTTTCGATATAGGAGGTATCGAAGCGCTGCTCGATGAAATCGGGCTCGTTGACGATCTGTTTGAAGAACGGGATGGTCGTCTTGACGCCTTCGATGGAAAAGCCCTGGAGGGCTCTGCGAAGGCGGTCCACCGCTTCCCGCCAGTTGAAGCCGTACACGGTGAGTTTGACCAGCATGGAATCGTAGAAGCGCGGTATTTCATAACCCTGGTAGATGGCCCCGTCGAGCCGTATCCCGTGCCCTCCCGGCGAGATGTAGCGCTGGATCACACCGGGGGCCGCCATGAAGTTGTTCTTGGGATCTTCAGCCGTTATGCGGATCTCGATGGAGTGCCCGCGCAACTGGATCTGGTCCTGGGTGAAGGAAAGGGGCTTGCCGGCCGCGACCCGGATCTGCTCCCGCACTATGTCGATGCCCGTAATGATTTCGGAGATCGTGTGCTCGACCTGTATCCTGGTGTTCACCTCGAGGAAGTAGTATTTGCCGTTTTCATCCAGGAGGAATTCGACGGTCCCGGCGTTTACGTAGTTGGCTGCCCGGCTGGCGTCCACGGCAGTCTGGCAGATGCGCTCCAGGAGGGGAGTGGGGAGATTGGCCGGGGCGACTTCCACCATTTTCTGGTGCCGCCTCTGGATCGAGCAGTTGCGCGTGCCCAGGTGGATGACATTTCCGAAGTCGTCGGCGATGATCTGGACTTCGACGTGCTGGGGCCGGGTGATGCCTTTTTCGAGATAGACTTCGTCGTTTCCGAAGGCCATGCGCGCTTCGGACCGGGCCATCTTGAGTCCCTTGATCAGTTGGTCCATGTCACGGGAGTCGCGGATACCACGTCCTCCGCCGCCCGCCACCGCCTTGATCATGACCGGGAAGCCGTACTTTTCGGCAAAGGCGACGGCCGCCTTCTCGCCTTCCTCTCCGGGCGGGAGAACGGGGGTCCCCGGAATAACCGGGATGCCCGCCGATTCCATGATCCGGCGGGCGATGACCTTGCTGCCCATGTCCAGAATCACCTGCGGGGGCGGGCCGATGAACGTCAGCCCCGCATCGGTGCACTTCTTGGAAAAGAGCGAGTTTTCCGCCAGGAACCCGTACCCCGGATGTATCGCTTCCGCTCCCGAAGATTTGGCGGCCTGTATTATCCTGTCGATATTGAGGTAATCCTTGCGAGGTCCGGAGCCTATGCATAGGGCCTCGTCGGCCTTCATGATGTGCAGTGCGGTTTTGTCCGTTTCCTCGTAGATTGCAACGGTCCTGATGCCCAGTTCCTGCGCCGAGCGCATAATCCGTATGGCGATTTCCCCGCGGTTCGCGATTAACAGTTTTTTAAACATTTTTCTACCCATAAGAGATAAGAAAGGGAATTCCGGGATGGTGCTCCGATATC
This sequence comes from uncultured Syntrophobacteraceae bacterium, assembly GCA_964407285.1. Lineage (GTDB taxonomy): Bacteria > Desulfobacterota > Syntrophobacteria > Syntrophobacterales > Syntrophobacteraceae > CAYOVG01. The sequence continues at coordinate 755 of CAYOVG010000401.1, read as the reverse complement.
CTACGCCTAAACGCCCGTTCCCAGAACAGGCTCTAAAGTTCTTACTTTAGCACAATATCGGAACTGACTTCAATGGGAGAGATCCCGTTTTCGGGCTTCGCAAGGAGGGCGAATCTGAAAATCCGGCAGAGCGACAACCTGGCTGGTATCGGCCGTCGCTACCTGGTGCGGACTGCCGCGGCAACGCCTCTTCGCGAACGCCCCTGCCGGTTTTTCCGGTTGGCGTACTCGCGGCCGAGGAGATTGCACCTGAAGGGCTTGATCACGGCATTGACTTCCCACTTCGGACGGTTTATGTCCTCTTTGAGTTCCTTGATGCTGTTCCATACCGTAGGGCTGAAGAATTCGCACTTCGTGCCTTCATTAAAGAACTCGCAGTGTTGCTGACTGACATATTTTTCATATTTCTTACAATATTTGATTCTCATTTCAGCCCTCCTTCCGACAAAAGTCGCAGCCTTAACGACGACTGCTTTCCAAATCCAAATTAACCATCCATTGGACCGACAGCAACAAAATCGATTGATAAAGAGGAAAGAATCTGAATCACCTGTTCCATGGGTTCGAGGTAAAGATGTGATGGACACAGCATTTCCGTCGATTTCCCGCTAACGTATTTCTTGTATTAAATCAAGCATATATTCTTCGTTACCCGCTTTAGGTCGAGGACGTTGCATGGATATGCGACCGCATGACCGGTCAGGAATGACGAGCGATCTTTTTTCGCGCCGAGAAATGGCGTATAATCAGGGGAA
>CAYOVG010000400.1:0-5976 GCA_964407285.1 uncultured Syntrophobacteraceae bacterium | reverse complement strand
GCTCTACCCTATCGCGGACGCCCTCCACCTGGTGCACGGTCCCATCGGCTGCGCCGCCTACACCTGGGACATCCGGGGGGCGCTCTCCTCGGGGCCGGAACTCCACCGCCTGAGCTTTTCCACCGACCTGCAGGAGCGCGACGTCATCTTCGGCGCGGAAGAAAAGCTCTACAAGGCGCTCGTGGAGCTCATCGACCGCCACCACCCGAAGGCGGCCTTCGTCTACTCGACCTGCATCGTGGGGATCATCGGCGACGATCTCGAAGCCGTCAGCAAGCGCGTAAGCGAGGAAAAGGGGATACCGGTCATCCCCGTCCAGTCGGAAGGCTTCAAGGGGAACAAGCGCGAGGGTTACAACGCGGCGTGCAAGGCGATGTTTCGCCTTGTCGGCGCGGGAGACACGAGCGGCATATCGCCTCTAAGCGTGAATATCCTCGGGGACTTCAACCTGGCCGGAGAGATTTGGATCATACGGGAATATTTCAACAAGATGGGCATAGAGGTCGTTGCGAACATCACGGGCGACGGCCGGGTCGGGACTCTCGCCAAAGCCCACGGCGCGGCGTTAAACGTGGTGCAGTGTTCGGGAGCGACGATGGACCTCGCCAAAATGATGCACGAGAAGTACGGAACCCCGTTCCTCCGGGTGTCGTACTTCGGCGTGGAAGACATGGCCGAAGCGCTCTACTCGGTAGCGAAATTCTTCGAAGCGAAGGACCCCGGGATGCTCTCCCGCACTCAGGAACTGGTGAGAGCGGAACTCTCCACGCTCTACCCGAAGCTCCAGGAATTCAAAGCCGCGCTGGAAGGCAAGAAGGCCGCCATTTATGTCGGAGGCGCATTCAAGGCCTTTTCACTGGTCAAGGCCTTCCGCCTCATCGGGATGAAGGTGGTCCTGGTCGGCTCCCAGACGGGAACGGAGGAGGACTACCGGGAACTCCACGAAATCACGGACGAGGGCGCCATCATCGTGGACGACTCGAACCCCCTGGAGCTTTCGAGCTTCCTCCAGGAAAAGGACGTGGACATCTTCGTGGGAGGCGTGAAGGAGCGCCCCATCGCCTACAAGCTCGGAGTCGGCTTCTGCGACCACAACCACGAGCGCAAGGAACCCCTGGAAGGGTTCGTCGGCATGCTCAACTTCGCACGGGAAGTCTACAACACGGTAATGAGCCCGGTATGGCGCTTCGTACCCCGGAAGACGGACAGGGCGGCCGGGACGACGGAAGGAGTTTGAAATGAAGAAGAACAGCGCCCCATACGTATCGACGACCAATGCCTGCAAGCTGTGCAAACCCCTGGGGAGTTGCCTCGCCTTCCGGGGAATAGAAGGCGCCGTGCCGTTCCTTCACGGATCGCAGGGATGCGCCACCTACATGCGGCGCTACATCATCAGCCACTACCGGGAACCGATGGACATCGCGTCTTCGTCGCTCGGCGAGAAGCATGCGGTGTACGGCGGGGAAGCCAACCTGAAGAAAGGGCTGCGGAACGTATCCAACAAGTACGAAGCGAAGCTCATCGGGATAGCGACCACGTGTCTCACGGAGACCATCGGAGACGACGTGCCGATGATCGTTCGGGAATACCGGAGGGAATTCGCCGGGGATGCGGAGGAGAAACCCATGCCGGTGATGGTGACCGTTTCGACCCCCAGTTACTCGGGGACCCACATGGAAGGCTTTCACGCGGCGGTTCGGGCGATCGTGGACCAGTTGGCGGGCGCGGACGAGGAGACGGAAACGACGAATGCGGTCAACATCATGCCGGGGTTCGTTTCACCCGCGGATGTGCGTTACCTGAGGGAGGTGGTGGAGGACCACTGTCTGGACGCGATCATACTGCCCGACATTTCCGAAACGCTGGATGCGCCGGCCCTGGCCGAATACAAGAAGATCCCCGAAGGCGGCACCCCTCTGGCCGCCATACGGGCCATGGGCGGTTCGCGCGCATCGATCGAATTCGGCCGCACCCTGTACGACCTGCCGACCGCGGGCGCGCTCCTGAAAGAGCGCTTCGATGCGCCGCTCCACCGGATCGGCATACCCATAGGGCTACGGGAATCGGATGCGTTTTTCTCAATCCTCGAAGGACTCTCGGGAGCGGCAACCCCGGCAAAGCATGCATCCGAGCGGGGACGCCTGCTGGACGCCTACGTCGACGGCCATAAATACCTTTTCGGAAAAAAGGCGGTGGTCTACGGCGAAGAAGACCTGGTGGTGGGTATGACCTCTTTCCTGGCCGAAATCGGCGTCAGGCCGGTGCTGTGCGCTTCGGGCGGGCGGAGCGGCAGCCTGGAACGGGCGATCGGGGAAGTCACGGAAGGCATCCTGGGAGAGCCGCCCGTCGTGCGCGAGGGAGTCGATTTTTACGAAATAGCCGAGGAGTGCGAGGGGCTCGCTCCGGACCTCCTGGTCGGCCACAGCAAGGGCTATCAGCTCGCCCGCAAACTGCGGGTTCCCCTCATCCGGGTCGGCTTCCCGATCCACGACCGCTTCGGAGGTCACAGAGTGCTCCACGTCGGGTACCGTGGCGCGCAGAACCTGCTGGACCATATCGTGAACGCCATTCTCGAAGCGAAGCAGGAAGGTTCACCCGTCGGTTACGGGTATATGTGAGCGGGGTGCGGGGTGCGAGATGCGGGTTGCGAGTTACGGGTTGCGGGTTGCGGGTTGCGGGTTAATATGCTTGATTCGGCGTTCTCTCGTAAAGCACGAAATCCGGAGTAACTTTTTAACTCGGATTCCAAACTCCGATTCTTTCGGGGAGCGGATGGTTCGTCACTTCGCAGATCGCAACCCGGTTGACGCCGGTAATGGGGGTACATGGATCCAAACCCGTAACCCGTAACTCGCAACCCGCAACCCGTAACTCGCAACCCGCAACCCGCAACCCGCAACACCTAACCAGCATCTTTTCTTCCTCAAAGGAGGCCAAGGCAATGAGCGGCAAATCTCTCGACCACCACCCATGCTTCAATGCGGATGTAAAAGGACGGTTCGGCCGCGTTCACCTTCCGGTGGCGTCGGGGTGCAATATCAAGTGCAACTACTGCAACCGCAAACACGACTGTGTCAACGAAAGCCGTCCCGGAGTCACCAGCGCGGTGCTTTCTCCGGCCCAGGCGCTGCGCTATCTCGGCGAAGTGCTGGAGCGCGACCCCGCCATCAAGGTGGCGGGCATCGCGGGGCCGGGCGACCCCATGGCGAGTCCGGGCGAGACCCTGGAGACGCTTCGCGGCGTGAAGGAAAAGTTCCCCGACCTGCTCCTTTGCCTGGCGACGAACGGGTTCGGGATTGCTCCCCATGTGGACGACCTGGCCAACCTGGGGGTCTCGCACGTCACGGTAACGATCAATGCCGTGGACCCGGCGACAGCCGCCCACATCTATGCGTGGGTGCGCGACGGAAAGGTGATCTACCGGGGTGCGGCCGCCGCGGAGCTTCTCGTGGAACGTCAGCTCAACGCCGTCCGCTCCCTCAAGGAACGGGGAATCATCGTCAAAGTGAACACTATCGTCATTCCGGGCGTGAACGACGGCCACGTGACCGACGTCGCCCGCACGATGGCGGAACTGGGAGCGGACGTTCTCAACTGCATGCCGATGTACCCCAACAAGGACACGGCGTTCGCCGATCTGCCGGAACCTTCGCGCGAGCGGATGGAGGAGGTCCGTAATGACGCCGCGAAGCACATGCCCCAGATGCGGCACTGTTCGCGGTGCAGGGCGGATGCGGTGGGGCTCCTCGGCGAGGACCGTTGCGAGGAATTCCGTGATTCTCTCGAGGCGTGCTCGAAAGTGATCGTGTTCGACGATGCCGCGGGGCGGGATTATGTAGCCGTCGCGACGCTCGAAGGCATACTCGTGAATCAGCACCTCGGGGAAGCGACCCGGTTCCAGATCTGGGGAAGGTCCGACAAGGGCGGATTCCAGTACATCGAGGACCGTGCGGCGCCCAAACCGGGCTGCGGGGATGAGCGGTGGATCACCCTGGCAAAAATCCTCGGCGACTGCCGGGCGGTGCTGGTGAGCGGGATCGGCGAGCGGCCCGGCAAAGTGCTCTCCAAATGCGGACTGCAGCCCGTGCTGATGAGCGGATTCATCGAGATGGGGCTCCAGGTCGTGTACTCGGGCGGAAACCTATCCGTGCTCAAGCGGAGGCGTAAGGCCGGCAGTTGCGGCTCCGGGTGCAAGGGCACGGGTGACGGGTGTTAGGTTTCCGATCCCCGCGAAGTGGTCCGATCCCTTGCCTCGGACCCTTCTGAACGGGGCCGGCGTGAAGGGCACATTATGGTGCCATCGAATTCCCACACATGGGGTTATAAAACAAAAATGTACTAATATCGTATTCAAATATCGCGACCCAAAAGCGTGAGGCTTTGTAAAATGCCGATTCATACACGAATAGCTTCGAAAGGCAAGATTTTTGCTCCCCAAGTTCTCCAACAGGTGGAACGGGCCGCCCGCAAGGATTACGCGGGCGGGAGCCCCGTCAACCCGGAGGCTTCAGGCAAGAGGGCCGCCGGCCCGGAGGAGCATGTCAGTGTCGTCAACTGCAATCAACACGATACCGAGGCTGTGTCTGCGATGAAGATATTCGTCTGTGAGGCTGAACTGAAAGTTCTTTACAAAATAAGCCAGATGGTCGGACAGATCCTGGATCTGGATCAGGCCCTGGCGGACATCCTTAAGATCCTGTCGCAGTATCTGTCCATGGAACGGGGCACCGTTACGCTGATAGACGAGGAGACGGGTACGCTCAAAATCCTCGCGTCCCACGGGTTGCGACCCAGGCAGAAGGACAGAGGGATCTATCGCCCCGACGAGGGGGTCACGGGCCTGATCTTCAGGACGGCTCAGCCGTTCGTGGTCCCGGACATCAGCGAGGAGCCCCTGTTCCTCAACAAGACGCAGTCGAGGGACATCAAGAAGGAGAGCATATCATTCCTGGGGGTCCCCATTTTCCTCCAGGGGCAGCCCATAGGCGTTCTGAGCGTGGACCGCCTGTTCGGCGCGGAAATCTCCTTCGAGGAGGATATCCGCTTCCTCACCATCGTTTCCACGCTGATCGCGCAGTTCATCCACCTGAACGCGCAGGTGGTCGAGCGGGAGCGGGGCCTCAAGCGCCAGAACCAGTCCCTCATGGCGGAGGTGTCGGAACGGTACAACAACTTCTTCATGATCGGTCGAAGCGCGGCGATGTCCGAGCTTCAGCAGTTGATCGCCAAGGTCGCCCCGAGCAAGGCGTCGATTCTGCTCCTGGGGGAATCGGGAACGGGCAAGACCCTGGTGGCCCGGGTGATCCACGAACTGAGCAACAGGTCCAATTGTCCGTTCGTGAAGATCAACTGCGCAGCCATGCCCGAGAACCTGCTGGAATCCGAGCTTTTCGGACATGAGAAGGGCGCCTACACGGGAGCGGTGAATGCGAAGCCGGGCCGGTTCGAGGAAGCCGACGGAGGGACCGTTTTTCTCGACGAGATCGGGGAACTTTCACTGCATCTGCAGGCCAAATTCTTGAGGTTTCTGCAGGAACGGGAGTTCGAGCGACTGGGCAGTACGCGGACGCGCAAAGTCGACGTAAGGGTCGTTGCGGCAACGAACAAGGACCTTGCCAGGGCCGTGGTGGAAGGCGCCTTCCGGGAAGATCTGTACTACCGTTTGAACGTTTTTCCGGTCCAGGTTCCGCCCCTGAGGGAGAGGAAGGAGGATATCCCTCTTCTGTCGGAGTATTTCCTCAGGAAGACATGCCAGGAGTACTGCAGGAGCCTTCGGTTCACGCCCGCGTGCCTGGAGGCATTGCAGGAATACTCGTGGCCGGGCAACGTCCGCGAACTGGAAAACCTCGTGGAACGGCTCTCCATACTCGTGGAAGGACCGCTGGCGGATGTGGACGCGCTTCCGCTCACCCAGCCCGAGGGCGGCAGGAAGACCTCCTGTTCCGAAGACGATGACGCATCCGCCACGGGTCTGCT
>CAYOVG010000399.1:0-6014 GCA_964407285.1 uncultured Syntrophobacteraceae bacterium | reverse complement strand
CTTCTACCATTTCCCAAGCTAAATTGCGAGCTTACGCCTACCCAGAATTGTCAACAAAAAAACAAAGGGATGCACTGGAGTGAAAAGTCAGCCGACGGACTGGCGGCCCTCAAAACCCTCACGCTCAACCATGCATGGGATCTCTACCGGCAGGATCGAAAGGTTCTACCTCTGGCCGCAGCCGCATAACCCAACCCTTATGCGCGCTAACAAAGGTTCTATGTTCTGTTGACATTTAGCATTGAAATGGCGTCTGGAGCCCTTCCGGCGCCGCGTTTCTGCCAGACATCCGTTGTTCGCTGTAGACCGTTGACCAGAGAGGGTTCTCGGCCAAATGTCAACAGAACCTAAGAAAGATGGAAGCATTGTACCTGAAGAGCCGGGAGATGCCCCACAAACAGATATGGGTGCAGATCTTTTGGAACGAAGCTGGGCAGTCTGCAAGCCGGGGAAATTACCCTGGAATGATTGCCCACTATACTGTCGTTAACGAACTCACTTGAAACCAAGATGCGGCAACCAGTGAGAGGGAACTTTGGAGTCCCCAAACCGAAGCGGCACTGAAGGTGCTTCTACTTCTTTATGGCAATAAGGTCAAATGGTTAGACCATCGGTCTCCTTTATGGCATTGTAGACCGTGAATCTACAGAGCAAGGAGACCCCCTTCATGAACCAAACGTGCAGCATTGAAATCGTCAATGAAGTATTTCGACTGGCCCGTGACCAGTTCGAGGCGCTGATCGGTCAACTTCACAGCGATCCAGCGGCTCAGATGGAGCACGATCAGGTGGAGGCTTTGATTAAGAAACACGGAACGGAGATAATGCGGCTTCTGGTGCAGGGATATCTGGATATACGAGCCAGATGTGAGCAGAGGCTGGAATCGGTTCAGGGGAGCGACGGGATCATTCGTTGCCGCTGCCGTGGAAATTGTGAGAGGGACCTCATGACGGAGTTCGGAGAGGTGGTGGTCAGGAGGAAAGGCTACAGTGCTAAAGGAGCTGAGAGCTTGTTTCCCCCTGATGCGCAGCTCAACCTTCCGCAAGCCAAATACTCTTCAGAGCTGTGTCATTTGGTGGCTCGGCAGGTGGCTGACTCCTCCTTTGAGGAAGCCGTGGCGAGCATTGGCGCAACAACGGGCGGCATGGTCCCCAAACGTCAGATCATTGAGCAGACCGTTGAAACAGCACGGGACTTCGACGCCTTCCACGAGCTTGCGGGGGAAGCGGAGGACTCATCGGATCTTTTGGTCATCACGGTGGATGACAAGGGAATTGTGATGCGCCAGGAGGACCTTCGGCCCGCCACACGCAAGGCTGCGCAAGAACAAAACCATAGCCATGGAGCACGACTGATGCCCGGTGAGAAACTCAACCGCAAGCGCATGGCCACGGTTGCCGCCGTCTACACTATTGCGGCTCAGGAGCGCACACCCGAGCAGATCATGGGTCCCAAGGAGAACAAACCCGCTGCCGTGCGGGCTCGAAACAAGCGGGTTTGGGCCAGTATCGAGCACGATAGCCGCACGGTGATAAAAGCTGCGTTCGAGGAAGCATTGAAAAGAGATCCCACCCAGAGCCGTCACTGGGTGGTCGTAGTGGACGGAGGAGAGCAGCAACTCAGTGACATCCTCGATATGGTCCGAGACTACGGGGCACGGATAACTTTGATTTTGGATTTCATCCATGTTTTGGAGTACTTGTGGAAGGCGGCTTATTGTTTTCACGCCGTTGGCAGTGATCAGGCTGAGGAGTGGGTAAAAGAGAGGGCTTTGCAGATTTTGCACGGAAAGGCAAAAAGTGTGGCGGTAAGCCTGCGCCGCTGTGCCACCCGTGAGCAGCTTAGCAAAAACAAGCGAAAAGCCGCGGACAAGTGCGCCGACTACCTGGACAACTACGCTCCAATGCTCAGGTATGATTCTTTCCTTTCCGATGGGCTCCCCATTGCATCGGGAGTCATTGAAGGCGCCTGCCGCCATTTGATCAAGGACCGGCTGGATCGTACCGGTGCTCGCCGGCGGATGAGCAGTGCCGAGGCGATAATCCGAATTCGCTCTTTGCGTTCGAGTGGCGATTTTGAGGCCTACTGGAAATTCCATCGCGGACAGGAACTCAAACGTAATCACTCCTGTCGCTATGCGGTCACTTCCTGATAGTGCAGCGTTCCCTGGGGTGTCGTTCCAAAAGATCTGCACCCAACAGATATGCCGGAATTGCCGGATCTCCAAGACCACTCTGGCCGCTTACCTGAAACGGTACAGGGACGGCGGACTGTCCACTCAAACCTCACCATCTCTCTGACGGCGCCCATAGGTTCATCTGTTTGACAACGGCACTCCTGCAACCCGATCCTCCCTCGACCATTTCCCAATTACGCCCTATTTCCGCGTCGCCACTTGACGTGCGGCTCTTCACAAGTCACTATAAGGTTACGTAATTGCGCAAACACGAGGATGTGAATCGGATCAATGGGCGAAAGTGTTTCATCATTTCTTTCCGAATGTCTTCTCCTGGACATCGAGGCCGGCAACGGCCGCATATATCGCATCGGCGCCGTACTCGGCGATGCGGTATTCGCCTGGAAGGGGCGTAACGCTTCCGTCCGCGTCCTTTCCGAACTGGACCGCTTCGCCGAAAGCTCCCGAATGGTGCTCGGCCACAACATCCTCGACTACGACATTCCAATACTGAAGGCCGTGGCGCCGGGCCTGAAACTTCTCGAGAAACCCGTGGTCGATACCCTGCACCTCTCGCCCCTCGCCTTTCCGGAAAACCCCTACCACCGCCTCGTCAAGGATTATAAGCTGGTTAAGGAATCCGTGAGCGACCCCGTGGCCGATGCCCGGCTTGCGGGCGCCCTCTTCCAGGACCAGTGGGGAAGCTTCTCCGCCATCGCCGAAGCCGGTTTCGGTGAGATTCTCTCCTTTTACCGGTTCTGCTTCGATTCCTTCCGTTCCTTTCCTTTGTCTCCTCGCCCCGGCCCCGGCCACGACCCCATCCCCGAACCCGGTCTCTTCCCCGAACCGGAGGAGAAGGAAGACGGTTGTACGCACGGACTCGCCCCCGAACAAGCGAAGGCGAGCGGAAGACAATGCGAATCCGAATGCCCCCATCGAACGAACCCATACGCAGGCCTCGCAGCCGTCTTCGAAGCAATGGGAGTCCCGGCCGTTACGCCGGAGGAAGCTTCCGCCATCCTGGAAAGGAATACCCTCGGCCGCGTCTGCCGCACGGCATTCCAGGACTTCATTCCAGCCGCGATGGAGTCGCTCCGCGATCTCCCGGCCCTCAACTACGTACTGGCGTGGCTCCGGGTGGCGGGCTCCAACTCCATCATTCCGCCCTGGGTCCGGAGCCGGTTCCCCGCGGTGCGCGAACTCCTCCACCGCCTTCGGGACGTTCCCTGCGACGACCGGCTCTGCGCGTACTGCGCCGAAACGCACAACCCGGCCGTCCAGTTGGAGCGCTACTTCGGCTTTTCCGGGTTTCGCCCCTCCCCTGCCATGGAGGACGGATCGAGCACCCAGGAAGCCATCGTCCGGACCGGCATGGGGGACACCCCGCTCCTCGCCGTCCTGCCCACCGGGGGCGGCAAGTCGCTCTGCTACCAGTTGCCCGCGCTCGTGCGGCACTACCGCCGCGGACTCCTCACCATCGTCATCTCCCCTCTCCTGGCCCTCATGAAGGACCAGGTGGACAACCTCGCCCTCAGGACCGGAGCCCCGTACGCGGCTGCGCTCTACGGGCTGCTCACCCCGCCCGAGCGCGGCCGGGTGCTCGAACAGGTCCGCATGGGCGATGTGGCCATCCTCTACGTCGCGCCCGAGCAACTCAGGAATGTTTCGTTCCGCAAGGCAATCGCACACCGCGAAATCGGCTGCTGGGTCTTCGACGAAGCTCACTGCCTCTCGAAGTGGGGGCACGACTTCCGCCCCGACTACCTCTACGCCGGGCGCTTCATCCGCGAATTCGCGCAGGAGCGAAACGAACCCGTCCCGCCCGCGGCCTGCTTCACCGCGACGGCCAAGCCGGACGTGAAGAGCGAGATCGTCGAATTCTTTCGGAACGAACTGGGCCGGGACCTGACGGTCTTCGACGGGAGCGTCGAACGCGCGAACCTGCACTTCGAGGTCCGCACGGTGACGTCCGCCGAGAAGAACGCGGCCATTCTCGACATTCTGGACGAGCGGCTTCCGCCCGACTCGGCCGGGAGCGCCCTGGTCTACACATCCACCCGCAAGAAGGCCGAGGAAATGGCGGCATTCCTGCGGATGCGGAACTGGGCGGCGGGGGCCTATCACGGGGGGCTCAACGCGGCCGAGAAGCGCACCGTGCAGGAAGCGTTTCTGCGCGGGGAACTTCGCGTCATCGCCGCGACGAACGCCTTCGGCATGGGGATCGACAAGGAGGACGTGCGGATGGTGCTCCACGCCGACATTCCGGGATCGCTCGAAAACTACTTGCAGGAGGCCGGCCGGGCCGGCCGGGACCTCCGCGACGCCCGGTGCGTTCTGCTGTACGACGAGCAGGACGTGGAAATCCAGTTCCAGTTGGGAGCGCTCTCCAGGCTCACCCGGAAGGACATCGCGGAGATACTGCGGGGAATCCGGCGCGCAAAACGGGGTCCGAACGGGGAGGTGGTGCTGACGTCGGGGGAACTCCTGCGGGACGAAACCCTGGACGCAGGCTTCGACATGAGCGACCGGCAGGCGGACACCAAGGTCAAGACGGCCGTGGCGTGGCTGGAGCGGGCCGGGTTCCTCCGCAGAGACGAAAACCACACGCGGGTGTTCCAGGGAAAGCCGCTGGTGGCGAACCTGGAGGAGGCGAAGGCGCGGATCGAAGCGCTGAATCTTTCCCCCATCCAACAACGGCGCTGGCTCGCCCTCATGCGGGCCATGATTAACGCCGACCCCGACCGGGGGATGAACGCCGACGAACTTGCGGAGCTTCCGGAGTTCGACGAACCCGGGTTCAACGAACCTCGGTTCAACGAATCCCGGTTCGACGAGCCGCAGCCCGGTGGGGCGGGACGCAACGCACCGGAGGCGAGAGAGCCTCAGGCGGCTTTGAGCGGCGCGACGGCCGGTCCTCGGGGCTCGCGGGACTCGAGGAATCCGCGGGACCCGGGGGACAGGGGAGAGACGGCGTCCCAGCGGGTCCTTCGCACCCTCCACAGCATGAGCGAAGCGGGGCTTCTGCAAAGCGGAATGCAACTGACGGCCTTCGTGCGCCATAAGATTGCGAACCCTCCGGTGCAGGTTCTTCGTGAAGTCGCCGCGCTGGAGGAGGACATGCTGAAGGTCCTGCGCGAGGCCGCGCCCGACGCCGCGGAGGACGGCCGGCTGCCGCTCTCGCTTCGCCGCCTCAACCAGAGGCTCAAGGACATGGGCCACAACAGCAATCCCGAGGTGCTGCGGCGCCTGCTGGTGAGCCTCGGCATGGACGGCCGCGGCCTTGCCGGAGGGCGCGGGAGCATCGACTACCGCCATGAATCACGGGATCAGTACAGCGTGAGGCTCCTTCGCCCCTGGGACGCCGTCGTCGAAACCGCCGCGAAGCGAAGGGCCGTGGCCGGCGTGGTGCTGGACGCGATCCTCTCCCGCATTCCGCCCGACGCCCCCCCGAGCGCCGAACTGCTGGTCGCGTTCTCGACGGACGACCTCACGGAAGCGCTCCGCTCCAACATCTACCTCGCCGGTCGGGTGAAGGACCCGCTCGCGGCCGTCGACCGGGGGCTTCTCTTCCTCCATGAACAAAAGGCGATCATCCTGCAGCAGGGGCTGGCGGTGTTCCGGCAGGCCATGAGCATCCGGGTGCTGCCGGGCGCGCGCAAGGGTCCTTATCTCACGGGGGACTACGAACCCCTGGGCCATCACTACAAGGAACGCACGTTCCAGGTGCACGTGATGAACGAGTACGCCCGACTCGGGGTCGAAAGGATTCGCGAGGCGCTGGAACTGGTGCTGGCCTACTTCACGATGGACCGGCTCGCGTTCGTGAAGCGGTTCTTTC
>CAYOVG010000398.1:0-6028 GCA_964407285.1 uncultured Syntrophobacteraceae bacterium | reverse complement strand
CCGTTCATCCGTAGGCGTTCCGCGATCCACTCATTTCGTTCATCCGCGGTTCATTACGAGATCTATCCTTACGAGCGCATGTGCGGTTGCTCATGCGGCGCGCCGGCGGCAGGGCGAGGGTTTCGTCCAGTAGTTCATTGCCGTCATCCTCGTTCCACCGTTCATCTTCCAGTTTCCGTCAAGATCCTCTCATTGCTCATTCGATATTCCTTCTTCCGTTGATTTGACTTTTCCGGCACAGACGTTAATATCCTTTCTTCGGCAACGGTAATCAGTATATCAGCATAACGGTCCGGTTCATGCGCACATGTGCTAAGGGAAGGGTATGCTTCAACCGAGGAAGAAAATATCCCACAGATTCTTTCTGGCCATCATGTTGATCGTGGTCATTCCAATCGGGATCATGGGATACGAGAGCTACATACTGGCAAGGAGGACCCTGACGACATTCGCCTTTCAGCATATGGCTACAATAGCCGAAAACAAGGCGAACCACCTGGATTCCTGGCTTGAGGAGCGGTTGAACGATATCGGAATTCTTGCGCGCCTCCCCGTTATACGGGAAGCGTGTCGCAGGTATTGCGACAGCACGGGAACTCCCTCCGACGTCTCACCGTCCGACGTTCGCGAAAATCTCCTCGAGGATACGTTGAGCCTTATTGAGGGTACGTCTCCCTCCTATGAGAATATCTACATCCTCCTGCCGGACGGGAGAGTCCTCTCTTCGACCCATCCCGATCGCGTCCAGGCTCAGGGCTTTCATGACCGGGAAACGATCGAGCGGTTGCGCTCGAGTGACGAGCCTGTGCTGGGTCCCGTGTACCAGTATCCGGAAAAGAAAGGATGGCACGTTCAAGTTGCGGCGAAAATCAAAGGACCGGACGGCGCTACGATGGCTTACATCGTAGCTGTTCTCCATCTCTCCAGGACCATCGACCCCATCATGGTGGAACGTGTCGGACTGGGTGAGACCGGGGAGACTTACCTGGTGAACGAGGATCGGCGGATCATTTCCGAGTCCCGGTTTCTGGATTGGACCGAGACGGCCGGCCGCAGTTTCGACACCAGGGGGATACGCGCCGTTCTCGAGGAGGAGAAGGGCACGGGGGTCTACGCTAACTACATGGGCCGGGAGGTGCTTGGTTCCTATGTCTGGTTGCCGCGCTACGAGTGGGGCATGCTGGCAGAGATGGAGACCGACGAGATCATGTGGCCCCTCACCTGGATCAAGGCTATCGGCGTCTGTACTTCCGTGCTGGTGGGGCTCGTCTGCCTCCTTATGGCCTTCATGGTGAGCAGACGTGTTTCGATGCCAATCGTCCAGGTGGCGGATGCAGCCGAGAGAATGGCGAAAGGAGAACTCGAACAGCAAATCCCCTTTTCCAGCAAGGACGAAGTGGGAAGGCTGGCCGCAAGCTTCAATGCGATGGCGCAGCAACTCGCGCAGTCCGTCGCCTCCTTGCGCCAGAAGGAGGAATCGCTTCAGAAGGCGTATGATGAAATCCTCGCAGCCCAGGAGCAGCTTCTGCGGTCGGAGCGGATGGCTGCGATAGGAGAACTCGTCGCCTCGGTGGCTCATGAGATGCGGAGCCCTCTCTCTTCGATAAGGCTCAACCTTCAGATCATCGGACGGGCGCTGGGCAAGGAGACCGTCCTCCACGAACACTACGAGATCGCCTTCGATCAGGTGATGCAGATGGAGCGGATGTTCTCGGATCTGCTCAATTACAGCAAGCCGCTGGAGATTCAAAGGAAGGTCATCGCCGTGGGGGCCTTGATCGATACATGCCTGCAGGAAATTGGGGGTGAATTGTCGGCCAGGAGTATTGAGATCGAGCAGGCGCTCCCTCCGGACCTGCCGCCCATCATCGGCGACCCGGACAAGGTGGAGCAGGTGCTGATAAACGTTTTGAAGAATGCCCTGGAGGCTTCCGATCAAAACGGGCGGATTCATGTGTCGGCCGCCGCGGAAGACAGCCCTTACGGGACGGGTCTCACCATTACCGTTACGGACACCGGCGCCGGCATCTCTCGGCGGAACCTCAAGACCATCTTCAAGCCGTTCTTCACGACGAAGAAGAAGGGAACCGGGCTGGGGCTGGCTATAGTGAAGAAGATCATGGAGGCGCACCGCGGAAGCATCTCCATCGAGAGCGAGGAGGGCGAAGGAACGGCGGTGAGACTGACTTTCCCGAGCGTGCGGGGTGTTGAATGAAGCGGATCATGATCGTCGATGACGATACGTCTCTCACAAGGACTCTCGAACTCTATTTCCGGGGCAAGAACTACGACGTGGCGGTTTTTCGAACGGGGCGCGAGGCCTTCGAGCACTGGCGGACGGAGGAACCCGACCTGGTGCTGCTCGACGTGCAGCTTCCGGACATAGACGGCCCGGAAGTGCTGGAAAACGCAAAGAGGGAAGAACTCGAGGGGGAAGTCGTCATGATCACCGCTTTCCACGACACGGAAGCGACCCTCAAAGCCATCCGGTTGGGGGCTGCCGATTATCTGTACAAGCCCATCGACCTTGATGCCCTCGATCTTCTGCTCGAAAAAATCCTCATGCAAAAGGCCGAGCGCGAGAGGCTGGCGAAGCTCAGCCATATCGTCTCCAAGTCCTACAAGCCCAACCAGATCATCGGCCGCAGCAAAGCGATGCTCGAAGTCATCAAAGCCATTGCGCATGTAGCCCAGACTCCCGCCAGCGTGCTTCTCGAAGGTGAGACGGGGACGGGAAAAGAGATGGTCGCCCAGTCCATCCACCAGGAGTCGACGCCCGAAGAACCCTTCGTCGCCATCAACTGTGCTGCCATAGTGGAAAACCTGCTGGAAAGCGAGCTTTTCGGCCATGAGCGGGGGGCTTTCACCGGCGCGACGCAGCGCAAGGTCGGAAAGCTCGAGATCGCCGGCAAGGGGACCGTTTTCCTGGACGAGATCGGCGAGTTTCCTCTCGAGCCTCAGGCTAAGCTCCTGCGGGTCCTGCAGGAGCGGGAGTTCCAGCGTGTGGGTGGTCTCAAGACCATCCCCATGCACGCCCGCATCATCGCGGCCACCAACCGCAACCTGGAAACCCTGGTGGAAGAGGGGGCCTTCAGGGAGGACCTCTACTTCCGGCTCAAGGTTTTTATCATACGCATACCTCCTTTGAGGGAGCGGGTCGAGGACATCGTTCCTCTCACGGAATACTTCGTTCATCTGCTGAACCAGGAGATGGGCAAGAAGGTTTCCCGCATTCCGAACGCTCACCTCGAAGCGTTGAGGTCCTACGACTGGCCGGGCAATGTCCGGGAGCTTCAAAACGTGCTCCGGCGCGGTATGATCCTCTCCAAGGGAGAAATCCTCGAGTTCAATGAGAACTGGATAGAGAAAAGGGACCAGCCCCAGCGGGGGAAGGCGGAGAATAGCGCAAGCAATGGATCGAAGCCTGACGAGGAGGAAGAGCTGCCGAGCCTCGAGGAGGTCGAGAAGGCGCACATCATGAAGGTGCTCAAGCGAACTCGGGGCAATTACGGGGAGGCCTGTAAAATACTGGGAATCAGCCGCCCCACGCTACGCAGAAAAATCAGCGAATACAACCTGCTCGTGGAAGTGAACGAAGCGTTCACCCGTTGAAAGAAATGAACCCTGGATTGAACAAAATGTTCAATCCATAGTGGGAGTTCCCCCTCGGAGGTCCTTGGAAAAGACGTCCTTGAGCGTTCGAAAATGAGTGACGCCGCTGCGTGACGCCGGCGCTCACCGCCCCTGCTGAAATCCGACAGCCGTTGGTATCCCGGTTGCATTACCCACATGGTGCGTAGATGACAGGTGTACTTCCTCTTAGCCCCTTGGGTCTTCGCGCCGTACCGATGCAAGCGGAGCGGAGACCCTTTGCGCGGCGCGCGATGCAGCAGGAATAGTGGATGGGAGAAGCTCGAAGAGCAGCCGAACATTTGATGAAAAGGAACCGACAGATGAACAAAAAGATCCGTTTGGCACTTGTGTTTTCAACCTTGTTTTTCTTTGGAATGGCCGCGTTTGTCGAGTCGAGCGCCTGGGCGAGAGCCGGAGGCGGACGCTCGATGGGGAGCCGCGGAAGCAAGAGCTTCTCTACCCCGCAGGCGCCGTCGAGTGCTTCCCCCGGAATGAGCATGCCCGGACGTAATTCGATGCCCGGCAATCCCGCTCAGTCTTCGGGCGGATTCTTCAGCCGCAGTCCCTTTATGCAGGGATTGGCCGGCGGTCTTGCAGGTGGAATGATAGGAAGTCTCCTTTTCGGAGGCCTGGGTCACGCGTCGCCGGGCGGTATAGCGGGAGGAGGCATAGGGATTTTCGAAATCGCTCTCCTTGGTCTGCTTCTCTACCTGGCCTACAGGTTCTTTAAGAAGCGCCGGATGCAAAACGCTCCCGCATCGTCCTACTATGCCGATGGAGGCTCGCCCCGGATGGATGGCTACTCCGGAGGATATTCTCAGGCGGGATACCCGTACGATTCCGGTCAGGCTCAAGCCCCCATGCCCGGCTACGGAGAACTGGAACGCGGACTCGATTACATCAAACGCTCCGACCCCGGCTTTGACGAAGAAAGATTCAAGGAAACCGCTCAGGACCTTTTCTTCCGAATCCAGGCGGGATGGACGAACCGAAGCCTCGATGGGATCGAAGGTATTCTCAGCACCGAGATGAACGGGTTCTTCCGCCAGGAGTTCGACTCGATGAGACAAAGGGGCGTGATCAACCGCCTGGAAAGCATCGCCATCCGGAAGGTGGAACTCGCCGAAGCATGGCAGGAAGCCGGAAAGGACTATGTTACTGTTCTCATTACCGCCAATCTGCTCGATTATACGGTGGATGCGACAACGCGCGAGATCGTGAGCGGAGACAAACTCAATCCGGTGAAATTCCAGGAGTTCTGGACATTCTGCCGCGATACCGGCTCCCCCAGGTGGCAGCTTTCCGCCATCAACCAGGTGGAGCGATAATTCAGGCTCGGGAATTCTCGATCGTTGCCTCCATCACCACGGAGTTGAACGATTCCCGATGCGTGCAAATCCCGCAGCGGCGCATGCGCCCATCGCGGACCTTCTTCGAGGCGATGTCGTGATGCCGCGGTTTTTCGGCGCACACGCCCCGATGGAATAGAGGATCGCAAGCCTTACGGGCATGTAGCAGGCGGATTTCGCGCCATCGGTTCAGGGGCCCCTCCTCCCCGGAGGGGTCCCTTCAGTTATCCGTGAACGCGCTGTTGCGATTATACAGGAAGATCGATCTTGCGGAATACAGTGAAGCGTATGGTCAGAATTGTCTTGGGTTGCCTTCTTCTGCTTTTGGGACTGGCGGGCCTGGTGCTCCCCGTGCTGCAGGGATGGCTGTTCATTGCAATGGGAGTCATTGTTCTCTCGAAGGATGTCGCTCTATTCGCACGCATGGAGAATCGGATCACGGACCGGTACCCCAAGGCCGGGCGGTTTGTGAGCCGTGTAAGGGCTGCCTTTCCATTACTCGCCGGTTGAGCCTGTAATGACTCAAAGACTCATGTAATTTCAGCAGTATAATCTGCCAAAACGTCTGTCTCTCTCCAATGGGAATCCGCTGGTTTCACCACGCGAGCGTGGAGACGTGTGGTTTTTGGGACAGAGCGGTTACGTTCCGAACTCCTGGGTTTGGTTCAGTACAATCCATTACGCGGGAGATTTGGCGGAAGGACAGGTATTACGGTGCATTGCGGTTGGGCTCGTGATGTTTTTGTGTCTTGCCGTATACCCTTTGAGACGTCGGCTGGAAAGCAACAGATTCAGGTGATCGAGGCCGGCGCACACAACCCGGACTCCGGCTTTTTCTGGAAAACCGAATACGCGGATCGAGCCCTAATTAATATCGAGAAAGGCTCTACGTAAGCCATTTCCTTTCGGTCGTTTCAGCCGATTGAATAGCTTACAGACTACGGGGAGAGACAATGGATATGAACCAGCATAAATGGCCCCCACAACCCGGGGGCGACCAGATACCGCCCGAATGGACCGTGAAGGCGCAGGTTCTGTTTGAACGC
>CAYOVG010000397.1:0-6039 GCA_964407285.1 uncultured Syntrophobacteraceae bacterium | reverse complement strand
GATCTGGAAATCGAGGTGCTGAAAGCCTACGCAAAAAAAAAAACGCGTCGATCCACCGGACCAGTTGGGAGATGCGGTGCGCTTGGTAGCTCGCATAGGAGGCTATCTCGGCCGTCGCGGTGACCCGCCCCCAGGGCATCAACTGATGTGGCACGGTTATTCTGCACTAAGGCTCATGTGTGAAGGATTCGCTCTGCGGGGAAGCTAATCTTGTTTGACACGCTTTATGGGTAAAGGGCAGGGCTAACCTTCTTATCTTCTCACCTTCTCGCCCTTCCTCACGGCTAACCTTTTGATCTTCTAACCTTCTAACCTTCTTGCTTTCTAACCTTCTAACCTTCTTGCTTTCTAACCTTCTAACTCCTACGTCCCACAATATTTGATTTGAACAGTCCCAAGTAATCTGATCCCGCCTATCCCGCTATACCTCGCCATGCTTTTGCACTTTACCCTGCCTACCCCGCGCGCCGGGCGCTAACCGGTCCCAAGACCACGCCGGATAACGGCTGGGCATCAGCGGGGGCGCCGAAGCACCTCCGGAATGTCAACATTACTGGTTGTCGCAGCGCCACGAGCCTCGCCGACCACCTGCAGGCCATGGCTCGGCTGCAAGATCTATTCTGCTGATGACGATGCAGACTCCAGTTCAGAGGCTTTCTTCAGAGCCCATTCAATGGCTTCGTTGTCAAATCCTGGCCTTGAGCGCATAAAAGCGGCCGCCTTTCGGTAGTACTCAGCGGCCATCCTATTCTGCCCCTTGGCTTCATAGACCGTTGCCAGTCTGTCGAGCCCGTCAACATCGTCCGGATATTGCTCCAATAGCTTGTGACACTGAGCTTCCGCTTCGTCCAGTTTCCCGGCTTGGATGAGATCAATGACACTATTCGATAGGTTGTCCAACTCCTCCATTTGGGCATGGATCTGTTTGAAGACATCTGAAGGAGCCTGCGGCGGCCGTGTCGCTGAGACCTGTTCGCGCAACAAACAGCATTTTTTGTACTTCTTTCCACTTCCACAAGGGCAGGGCGCATTGCGGGATATCTTACTCATGGGTAACGCAACTCCTTTGTTGAAAAACCGTTGCCAAACATAGCATCTGGCGCGTCGGGCGCCGGCGGTTTTGCGCTTGCGGGCGGCGCCAGGTTGGAGTAAACGAACGGCTTTTTCGGAAACCTCTTCGATCATGACTATTCGCTCAAGTGGGAGACGCCATGTTTGCTCCATTTACCCGCTCAGATATTAGAAAATACAGCTTGAATGTGCTGCGAAACAAGATCCGCTGCGGTTTGCCCTCCTGCCCCGTCTGCAATACTCAACCGTATTTGTTCAGGCGGCATCAGGCACGCCCCCGCAAATTCCGCATTCTATGCGACGCATTGGTCCAGGTGGTAAAATGCCTTGTCATTCGGTGGAAATGCCCCGGCTGCCATAAGACCTTCACCGAACAGCCTCCTTTCGCGCTTCCCTTCAAGCGTTACACCAGCGACGCGATACTTCATCGCTCGGCAAGCTATCTGGAAGATGAGACGTCGACCTATCGGAAGACAGTCCTGGAAGAAGGCTCGGAGATCTTCCATGCCTCGACGGACGAAGGAAATACGCCGGTCGATAAAGTCCTCTCCCACACAACCCCTTACCGCTGGATCGACACTCTTGGCCGCTTCAAAGAAATCCCGCGCCGCGCTCTGGACCTCATCTTACAGAAGGATCCGGCGACAAAAGTCTACCGGGATCTCGCCGCGCTAACGATCTCCCCCAATAAGTTCGTGAAAACCGCTCGGGAAGAAACCCTCAAACGCTCTCGCCGGCTCGTCCACCTGGAGGCGGTATTCCGAGTTGTTTTTGGTGCTTCAATTTTCCCCTTCTTTGCAACAGGCTGCGCCTGGCAATGATTTATGCTCGCCTCCAACCATAAAACAAAGGAGGCGTTATGAAGCAAAAAGATGAAAAATGGGCCCTGTTCTGGTGCGATCTCCTTCGCCCCGTTCTCTTCGACGAGGTGGAGCCGGAATCGATCCAGGATTTTCTCAAAGAGATCTCTCAAAAGGAGATGGTCTTTCCCGGCGGACGTACCGGCAAGCCCTCCCTTTCCACCCTCAGGCGAAAGCTGAAGCGCTATCGAACCGGAGGATTCGATGCTCTCGCAAGAAAAGACCGCCATGACCGCGGCCATGCCAGGGCCGCACCCGCAGAAATCATTGCAACCGCCATCGAGCTTAAATGCGAGCAGCCCAAGCGCTCCCCTGCCACCATCAACCGATTCCTAAAGGACCTCTATGGCGTTACGCTCTCCCGCTCTACTTTGTATCGCCATCTTAAAGGTGCGGGCGCAACCCGCCTCAAGCTCGGCGTTGTCAAAAACAAGGTGAGAAAACGTTGGACCAGAGACCATACCCATGATCTCTGGGTTGGGGACTTCGAGGAAGGCCCCTATGTTGTTTTCGGCCGGGAGGTCCTGCCCACCTATCTTTCCGCTTTCATCGACTGCCACAGCAGGTATATCGTCGAGGCCCGCTACTACCTGCGCCAAAGCCTCGATATCCTCATCGACTCGCTGCTGCGCGCCCTGGCCAAGCATGGCGCCCCCGGCGAACTCTACCTCGATAACGCCAAGGTCTATCACGCAATCGGCCTCAAGGCTGCCTGCTACCGGCTCCACATCCGGCTTCGCCACCGGCCGGCCGGGGACCCTTCCCCGGGAGGACTCATTGAGCGCTTCTTTGAGACCGCCCAAGACCGGTTTGAATCCGAGGTGCGGGCACAAGATGCCATAAGCCTCGATGATCTCAACCGAGCTCTCAGCGCATGGATCTCGGTGGATTATCATAGCTCCATTCATTCCGAGACCGGCGAGACTCCCAAGGACCGCTATCATACCGGACTTTCCGTCATCCGCCACGTGGAAATGGACCAGGTGCTCGCTTCCTTCCTTAGAAAGGTCACTCGGGTCGTCCACAAGGATTTTTCCGACATTAGCCTCGATAAGCGGCTCTACCGGGTCGATCCAGCTTTAAGGGGAGACAAGGTCTGGGTCCACTACGATCCCTTCTCGTCTTCAGATAGCGTGAAGATCTTTTCCCTGAAAGGCGAATACCAGGGATCGGGCGTGCTCCATCACCGCGAGGCCGAGCAACCGCCCCTTCCCGCACAAGCTCGGGGAAAACCCAAGCATAACCTCATCGATCTCCTCGTTCGCGAGCACCGGGAGCAGCTCGCCGCAAACACTCGCGGCATCGATTACCGCAAGGTCGTCTCCGTGCGGCCGTGGCCGTTTCATGCCTTTGTCAAAGCCTTTGCCCGGCTGCTCGGAAAAGAAGTGGGCATCTCCGCCTTCACGGCACAGGAGCTCGAAACGCTCAAAAAACTCTACAATCAAAACGTTCAGCTCACAGAATCCGTGCTCACGCAGGCCTTTGCCCGAGTGCCTAACAAGTCGTTCCCCCACCTCGTCGGTGAGCTCAAACAAATCCTACAGCAAAAGGAGTAACCACCATGTTCCTCGATCATTTCAAAATGAACAGCCATCCCTTCCAGGAACGCCCTCCCGTGGAATGGATCCTCAACGACCACCGCATCTCCCAGTCCCTGGCCAGACTCGACTACTTTGCCCGGCAAGGGACCCTGGCCCTCCTCATCGGACCAACCGGTGCCGGAAAATCCACACTCTTAAGGCTCTTCATCCATAACCTCTCTAAAAACCGCTACCGCCCCGTTTATCTCCACTTCACCGGAATCCCGTCATCCAGCCTGCTTCGCCTAATCGTGACTCAGTTGGGAGAAGCCCCCCGGCGAGGCAAGGATCATCTCTTTTTACAAATTCTCGATCGCACCGCAAAAGAAGATCTCTCAACGGTGCTTATCATCGACGAAGCCCACCTTATAGATCCGCAAGCTTTGACCGATCTGCGCCTCCTGGTTAGCTCAGCCCTCGATACCGATACTCCCGTAAAGATCGTCCTCAGCGGTCAGGAGCCCCTCGCCAAGCTCCTTGCCCGTGCCTCTCTTAGCGATCTTGTCAACCGAATCACCGTCCGATGTCACCTCGGCGCCTTAACCTCGGACCAGACCACCTCCTATATCGACTCCAGGATGCGTTTCGCGGGGAGCAACGAGAAGGTCTTCGAGCCCGAAGCCAAATCCCTCATCCATGACTATGCCAGCGGCATCCCAAGGCAGATTAATAACATCGCTACCGCCTGCCTCCTCAATGCCGCCGCCCAAAATCTCAACAAGATCAACGAAGCCCTGGTCACCGACACCATGGCCGAATTCCGCCTTCCCTAGGAGAAGACATCATGACAAAGCTCTATTCCAAGCAAAAACTCCGGATACTGCGTAATCAGATCCCCATCTCCCGGCTCATCTCTGATTTTCTGCGCATCCCCTGCAAAGTATCAGACGGGTATTTTCGCTTTCTATGCCCCCTGTGCTCTGAGTTTCAAACCGCCACCAACCCCAAAACCAACCTGGCCCGGTGCTTCCGGTGCCAGAAAAACTTCAATCCCATCGACATGGTCATGGCCGTCAAATGCTGCAACTTCCGTGAGGCTGTTGAAATGATCGACGGCTTACAAGACTGCTAAAATACTCACGTCTTCCCTCACAAGCTCCCACCAACTTGTGGGGGAGGACATCTTCATCTAAACTGGGACTCTCAGAGTCAAATATTGTGAGACTTAGCACCTATGGGTATACACTGAAAGAGATTGCCTACTTTTTCGATATCCACTATACGACGGTCAGGAAGATAGTGACCGGTAGCAGAAAAGTGATATTTCAAGCCCAAAAGCAAAAGACCGTACTCGCTAACGTCACCCGCGCAAAGGCCGTGCCCATAGGAGCCCCGCAGTGAGAGCACAAAACGGATTAAAAACATTGCATTTTGCTATTCCATGTCTGTATGTTGCATACAAACACAAAAACATGCTTTGGAGGTAGCAAGATGCCGACTGCAGTAAGAATCTCTGATGAATTGCTTAAAGAAGCCAAGAAGTTCAGCAAGATCGAGCACAGATCGCTAACCGGTCAGATAGAACACTGGGCAAGAGTTGGTAAGTGCGCTGAGGAAAATCCTGATCTCACCTACGATTTGATAAAAGAGATTTTGTTAGGAATTGAAGAGCTTGATCAGGGAGAGAAATCACAATACAACTTTGATTGAGGGAAGCATGAGAGTCTTTCAATCAAGTTCCTTCGCCAAGACAGTTAAGAAGCTCGAAAAGAAACAAAAGTTAGAATTGGATAACGAAATCAGGAAGATTATGCAAGATCCATCGATCGGTTCAGAGAAGAAAGGAGATCTGCGAGGAGTCTTTGTGCATAAATTCAAGATCCAAACAACTCTGTATTTGTTGTCCTATCGCATCATTGGAGAAGACATAGAGCTAATAATGATTGGTCCCCATGAGAATTACTATCGCGATTTGAAATCTTATTTGAAGGGCAGATAAAAACGGCCAGGTGGCTTACCGCGCTTCAGGCAACACCGTGGGGCACCTCCCCCGCGATTATTTTGAAAGGCATCACGGGTCGTTGGTGAACTATGACGTTGAGGTAACCACTCTGCGCAGACCTTTTCCGGTTAGCGAGTGGGTAGTGGAGTCGATCGGTATTCCAGTCGGTCTGATTTTGCTTGTTTCCTTCCTGATAAAAGTCTACCTGTCCGTTCGAACTGGGTCGGGCCACGCTAAGGTGTCAATTTGCTTATAATAGGGCTTCAAAATCAGGCCCCATTTTGACCTTAAGTATCCATTTTCGGGTCAAAATTCACCCTTTAACGGAAAGAGCGGCAATCACCAAGCCAGCGGCTAACGTGGCCATCCACGCGGCCCTGAACCACGCCGGGCGAATTTGGCCGGTGCTATATGCGAGTTCACTGGCGGCCTGGTCCGGTCCGGTGATGGCTGTTGTTCGGCACAAAGAAAGCATAATCAAGGATCACAAAATGACCCCAAAGCAGTTTTTTGACTGGCAGACGGCAGGCGGCACAGACGATGTCATGCGCTTGGTCGATTGTCTGGAGCGAGCAGATCTTGCATG
>CAYOVG010000396.1:0-6040 GCA_964407285.1 uncultured Syntrophobacteraceae bacterium | reverse complement strand
GTCTACGCCAAGCTCCTGGATTGTCGGGGCATCATGCTGGCGTCGCCGATATTCTTCTACACCGTGAGCGCTCACATGAAGATCTTCATGGATCGGTGCCAGTCCCTGTGGGTGAAGAAGTACTGGATAGAGAAGGCTCCCTTCGGCAGGCTGGACCCCGGACGCAAAGGGCTTTTCATCTCCGTGGGAGCGACCAGTGGAAAGAAACTGTTTGAAGGGGCGCTGCAGACCGTGAGGTACTTCCTCGATACGCTCAACATGGAGGTCTGGAGGAGCCTGCTGTACAGAGGGCTTGACTTCGAAGGGGACGTGCTTAAACATCCTGAATATCTGACAGAGGCGTATGAGGCCGGAAAGGAGCTCTTTCTGGTTCTCAAAAAGCTTGAATCGCCGGCCGCATCTCCCTGACGCGACTGCCCGTGAGCCGGATGGCGTTGCGGCGGTATCCGCCGGTGGGGTTGTTATGGAGCGTGCAATGGCGCATGGGAGATGTTTCGCCGTTGGAAAAAGTCTAAAGCATTCACACGATCTGACCGAATGAACGAATTGCCTGCTCTGCTCATAGCTGCCGAACCGTGGCACGGGAGGGCGAGCGGTATGTCTCAGCCATTAGCGTGAACGGTACACGTCCCAATCCGTATGTGCGCCAACCGGATTTTCGGTCGGGTACATTAAAATTCATTCACGGTGAAGGGGATTATGGATTCGATCGTTGTCGGAGAAATCAAGCCCGGCATGGTAATCGCCGAAGATATCTACGATCGCAACGGCCGCTTTCTCCTTGGGAAGGGCGTTGTGTTATCGGAGAAGCATCTGCGTGTGTTGAAAATTTGGGGTATCACTGAAGCCAAGATCGAGGGGGTATCGGAAAACGAAGCGAACCAGGCCGCGGTTGCGGAGTTGGACCCCGTTGTGCTTCAGAAGGCCGCCCGGTTGGTGGCCTGCAAGTTCCGTCATACGAACAAGGATCATGAAGCGATTCGCGAGTTGTACCGGGTGTGCGTCCTGAGGCTGGCGCGGCGGGCTGCCGAAGGGGAACTCGTGTTGGATGAACTCGAAGAGACTCTGAGCGGGAGCGGGGCGTTGGGCGACGAGTCCCGGGACCATCGGGAATGCCCCTTCTCAAACCGGGAACGGAGCATCAGCCCCAGGGACCTGCTGCGAAAAGACATGAAACTCCCGTCCCTTCCCTCCATTTTCTTCCAGATAAACGATGCGATCAACGATCCCAGAAGTTCGGCCAAGGACATAGCCAATATCATCAAGAACGACACCAGCCTGTCCGCTAAACTTCTCAAACTGGCCAACAGCCCGATCTACAGGTTTTCTTCCAGGGTGGAGACGGTTTCCCGCGCCGTGACGCTGATCGGGACCAAGGAGATCGGCGTGCTGGCCCTGGGGATAACGATCATGACCTGTTTCAAGGGCATTCCCGACGACATGGTCAATATGAAGATGTTCTGGGAACACAGCGTCGCGTGCGGTGTCGCGTCCCGGATCATGGGAGGTTTCAAAAGAGTCTACAACGTGGAACGCCTCTTCACCGCCGGGTTGCTCCACGACCTGGGGCGGCTGGTGGTGTTCAAGTGTTTGCCGGATGATGCGAGCGAGGCTCTTCTATGGGCAAGATTCGACAACTCCTTTTTGCTCGACAAGGAGCGGGAAGTCTTCGGAGTCAGTCATGCTTCGATGGGAGGGCGCTTCCTGAAGGAATGGCGATTGCCCGTGTCTATCGAAAACATAGTCCGCTTTCACCATAAACCGATGAAATCGCACGATCCCATGGAGCCGGCTATCGTTCACGTGGCCGACTTGCTGATCAATGCGATGGGGGTCGGGACCAGCGGTGAGGTCCTGGTGCATCCCCTCGATGCGGAAGCGTGGGAGTGCCTCGATCTGCCAAAGAGTATCTTCGCAACCATGATCAAGCAGATCGATCGTCAGATTGGTGAGATCACCAGGGTTTTTGCTGATGGATGATGCCTTTTCAAAGCACAAGGATGTTCGGGAGATGAAAGCGCGCCTGGATCACCTCGAGGAGGTGAGCCGGTTTTCGCTGGAAGCAATGGAAATGGCCGCCTCGGTGGGGGACTTCCAGTCCAGCATCAATCGGATGGATGAGCCCTCGATGATTCTGAACGAGACGAGGCTGCGGGTGGAGCGCCTGATCCCGTTCCATTGCACCGCTTTCTTTCTGGTGGAAGAGAGCAGTTCCGATTTCGTATTCGCCGACTGCGTGCCTCCGGACAGGCGGGAATGGCTTCAGCGGGAAGTGGAGTATCTCGTGGAGGACGGAAGCTTTGCGCGGGCGCTCAGGACCAACAGACCCGTGTTCGTCTTCTCCAGGGACTACGACCGGCAGATCCTCCTGCACGTGATGGCGACGGTGTCGAGAGTGCGGGGAATGTTCCTGGGAATTCCCGCTGTCGATTTCAAGCATATTCGCGATGTTTCCCTGAGTCTTCTTTCGATCGTCATGCTGAACAGCGCCAATGCCCTGGAGAGCTTCGAACTGTACAAGAGGATCAGGGAGTTCAACAAGAGCCTGGAGCATAAGGTCTCCATGTTGACCGCGTCGGAAGAGGAACTGCTTCTGCACCGGGCGAGGCTGGAGCAGATCGTCCGCGAGCGTACGGCCCAGCTTGAGGAGACGGTAAGCAGGCTCAACGCGGAGGTCGCCGAACGCAAGAGGGCTGAAGTGCGTTTGAAGGAATCCCGTGAGTTGCTCCGCAATATTTTCCTTGCCATTCCCGACCTGCTAACGGTCCAGGACAGGGAGTTCAGGATACTCATGAGCAACTGCCTCGAGGTGGAGCGCCTCCAGTCTCCCACCTTGTCCGAATCCGACACCTGGGATTCGGAGCCGCGTTGCTACGAGATCTACGCCCGTCGCAGCGCTCCTTGCGAACCGTGTCCGGTGAGGAGAGTTTTCGAGACGGGGCGGATGGAGCAGGCGGAAGTGGCCGATCTTTTCGGCGGGGCGGTAAACGAAGTGAGGGCTTTTCCCGTATTCGACTCATCCGGCAAGGTGTCGATGGTTGCCGAGCACGTGCGCAATATTACGGAACACAAGAGAATGGAGGAAGAACTCTTCAAGTCGCAGAAGCTGGAGTCGGTGGGCCTTCTCGCCGGAGGAATCGCTCACGATTTCAATAACCTTCTCACCGCCGTTCTCGGCAGCATATCACTGGCGGTCGTGGACGGAAGTTGCGGCGGCAGGCTGCTGGAGCGGTTGAAGGCAACGGAAAAGGCGTGTCTCCGGGCCAGGGATCTTACCCGGCAACTGCTTACGTTCTCGAAGGGGGGAGACCCTATCAGGCGCATCGCGCGAGTGGGGCAACTGGTCAGGGATACGGCGGAGTTCGCTCTCCGCGGGACCAATGTCAAATGCGAGTTTCAGATTCGGCCGGATCTGTGGTCGGCTGAAATCGATGAAGGACAGATAAACCAGGTGATCAGCAACCTGGTCATCAATGCGTATCAAGCCATGCCGGCAGGGGGAGTCGTCGCGATAGCGGTGGAAAACGCTCCGCTTCCGGGTGATGGTTCCGTACCGTTGCCGAAAGGCGATTATGTGCGAATATCGGTTTCGGACAACGGTCCCGGCATTCCCGAGGAGCATCTCTCGAAGATTTTCGATCCTTATTTCACCACCAAGCAGGACGGCACCGGATTGGGACTGGCGACATCCTATTCCATTATCAGGAAACATGGCGGGTATATCGGCGTCAGGTCCCGTACCGGCGAAGGGGCCGCCTTCACCTTCTATTTGCCGGCCGTAAGGCGGATGCCTCCCATGCCCGATATGGACGGTTCGTTTCACTTTACCCACAGGGGGAAAGTGCTCCTGATGGACGATGACGAACTCGTACGCTTCATCGCCGGCGAAATGCTCGCGCACCTGGGCTACGACGTTGAATTCGCCGAAGACGGGAGCCGGGCCATCGCCGTTTACCTGCGGGCGTTGGGGTCGGACGATCCCTTCGACGCGGTCATCATGGACCTTACCATTCCCGGCGGAATGGGGGGCAAGGAGACCCTCGAAAAACTCCTCGAAATAGACCCGCGGGTCAAGGCCGTTGCTTCCAGCGGCTACTCGGATGAACTGGCCATGGCCGACTTCAGAAAATACGGGTACAAGGGCATCATCTGCAAACCGTATCGGATTCAGGACTTGGAGAAAGTGCTGCGCGAAGTGGTCGGGCCGTAGCAGGGCGGGGGCGGCATGAAGGTTTCGGATCTCGTCGGCGCGCTCATCAGTGTCGAGAAAATCGCGGGAAAACCCGTAGCTCTCAGGTTGGGAGACGTGCTCCGGGCTGAAGTGGTCGATCTGCTCTCCACGGGCGGGGTTACCCTCAAAATCGACGACTCCTATGTTACGGCGAGGACGGAGGTCCCGGTCCGCGAGAACTCGTCGGTATTCGTGAAGGTCCTTGGTTCCGGGGGACCTGGTGGGAAGGAATTGCGGCTGCAGTTTCTCGGCTATGCCGGTGAGTCCGGAGGAGGCGAGGGGCAGGCGAAAATTCCCTCCTGCACGGCGTTGAACGGCCTGATGAGGGAACTTGCCGGGGTCCTTGCCGCGGAGGAGGGCTACGCGCGGGATTTCACGGGAATTGCGGAAAGACTTCTGAAGGCGTTGCCCTCCGACAACGCCGTGTCGCTTCCGAAGGAGATGAGGTCCCAGTTGCAGGACCTTCTGAAAGCCGGTTTGGGGTCGGTGCGAACGAGCATCCAGGAGCGGGTGGGCGGCCTTCTGGAGTTGCTGAAGAGCGATCCGGAAAGCAGGACCGTGCTGAATGCCCTGGAAGAGGGGCTGATGTTGGAAGGGGAGGCGCTGAATCCCGGGCGACTGAAAGCCGCGCTGGAAAATACGGGTGTCGGTTTCGAAGCCAAACTGAAGGCGTTCGCGGCAAGAGAAACCGGCGCTCGAAGTTTGCCTGTACGGGAGCCGGGAGCGGAAGCGGCCCCGAAAGAATCCGGGACATCCGAAAGTGTTCCTCCAGTATCGATGAATCAGCGTGCGGCGTCCGGCAGGGAAAGCGCGGGTGTCCGAGACGCGGGCTTCTTTCCCGCCCATGATGCCGGATTGGAGGGCGAGCCTGCGCCGCTCCCGGGACCGGTAAGGGTCCACGGCTCCGCTGCCGCGAACGTGCTTTCCGCTGTGCGGCCCGACGAGGAAGCATACCCGCCGGAGGTGAGGGATGATAAGCCCCTTGCCCCCCTCGACGCACCCCGGCCCCGGAAATCCGGGGATGGTGAACCTATGTTGCCGGCTACGCCCATGCCGCCGGAACTGGAGGAAGGAAGAAAGCCCGAGCCGGCGGGCCCGGCCCGGATGGCCGGGAGGGAGCAGCAGCAGCCGGCGGCTTCCGTTGCGGGGGAGAGGGAGTTGCGGACTTCGGCGTTTCCCGTCGGAGCGGACTTGAAGCATGCCCTGCTCCAGTTGAAACGCACGCTCACGAAGATCGATGCCGACGGCATGCCCGTTCATTCTCCACCGGGGACCGGTGAATCCTCGGAGAGTGCTGACCGGGCCGGAGCCGCGCGGGAGAAGATGCTCGAATCCATCAACGGCCTTCTTAGAGATATCGAGGGATTCCAGGTCCTTTCAAAAGCAACGGACTCGTTTTGCACGTTCCTGCCCATTGTCTGGAAGGAACTGAAAGAAGGCCGGATAGCGTTCAAGCGGGGGCGCGCCGGCGGCAAGGGTCCGTCGTACTACTGCATGGTGAACCTTGACTTCGACAGGATAGGCAGACTCGATACCATGATCCTCATGCAGGGTAGGGATTACTCTGTTTCGTTCAAATGCGGGAATGCCGAATTCCGGTCGATCCTCAACTCCCGTTCCGGGGAGCTTCAAAGCATTTTCAGGCGCAATGGCATGAACCTCGGTTCGGTCAGTGTTCTGGGGGCCGAGGATACCTCCCTTCAGCACTTCGAAAGACTCGAATCCCTGGAAGGTTTGGTGAATATCCGGATATAGGCGGGTTGCGGGTTGCGGGTTGCGGGTTGCGGGTTGCGGGTTGCGGGTTGCGGG
>CAYOVG010000395.1:0-6050 GCA_964407285.1 uncultured Syntrophobacteraceae bacterium | reverse complement strand
CTTCTACCATTTCCCAAGCTAAATTGCGAGCTTACGCCTACCCAGAATTGTCAATGTTGGAAAGGGTTGGAGACCCTGCCTTGGCAGGATTCCATTCAAATTGTAGCATAACTCATCTCATGCTTCTCGAAGGGGCGAATGCTCCGTTTCAACGGCCCGGCGCCACAAAACTCTTGAGCGAAGCGAACAAGCGCGCCTTTCAGCCGGGTTCGCCGTGCAATCGGTTGTTCGCTCCGGTTTCATTCCTGATTCCCTGCGCGGATGGACCTGCTATTGAGCCGTTCCAGCCCCATCCGAGCCTGGCCCGTTTCGCCCTAAGGGTGGGCTACTACGCCTTCCTCTCTCATGACGTTGTCAGACTGCTCCAGCCTAGATGGAAGCCATTGGAATGCCCCCTGGGCCTCCACTCGACTGTGCCCTTACTGATTTTCAAGGCGCCCAACATTGCACCGTCAGAATAGACATCAAATTCGGTGTCCTTGTTGAGCACGATCTTAGTTGGCATGGTCATGTAGATGTCGCGTTCCGGCATATAGTCTCACCTCCGGGCTTATTGTTGGCGAACGCTACGCATAACCGGCGGTGCGCGGCTGCCACGGACTATTGTATTGCAGAACAAAATCTGAAAGAATACATTGTTGCGCCATCCGGTTCATGCGCCTGTTCGGCTCTCAGACCGAGAGGAAGTAACCATTTCCTGGTATGAGAACTCCTGCAGCCGGGCGTTGGTGCGCGCATGTTCAATGGTCATGCTTACGAGGTTTCCTTGCCTGTCGAGGTCGACGTATATGTCCTCGCTGATCTCCTTTGTTTCTGCTACCTCATTATCTGTAAATTCGACCAGTGCCGTATCCGTGTCCGGAAAATACTTGACTCTCATTGTCGGGTCTCCTTGAATGATCTGTCGAAAAAGGCATTGTGAACGGTTTCCCCGTCTTCCAGCAGGATGACCCGAAGGAACTTCCCTTCCTCCGGAATCCGTGCCCACTTCCGTATTCTCCCGTCGGATTGGATCTCGGTCTTCTCCGGGAACTGGATTACACGAGTTATCCATTCGTCTTGTATTATAGCTCGGTCCGGCCTTTTCTGCATGTGCTTGAAATACTCTGTTGTTTTCACTCTTGAATCCTGTTGTGTAGAGTTCAATAGACCGAACGGGGAACTCACGGCACCTGCGTTGAGTTGAAGCCCCCTATCAGGCACTCATGATCGATCAGTCCATACCTTTAACGGGGTGTCTGGATCTCATGGTAGCCGCTGCTCTCCCACTCTGAACGGTGGCTGACGACACCAGCACGCGCCATGTTCAGATCCATGTAGACGATGCATCGGATGAGGTGCTCACTCGTTCCCACCGCGGTTGCATGGTAGCGGTCATCCCAGAAGGCACCTCTTCGCATCTTCCTCCTGTTGTGGCTCCCGTGCGGTCCTACCTGCCACAAGTTGCATGGATTTGAGGATAACCTCCCGTTTCCCGCGGTCAAGCACCAGCAGGTGGTGGATGTGATTGGAGGTGACCATGTAGTTCAGTACGCACAGGCCGTAGCGCTTCTTTGCCTCAAACAGCCAGTGGAGCCAGCGTTTGCGGTCCCTGGTAAACTTCAGGAGGAACTCCCTCTGGTGGCACTGATGGGTTATGTGTCAGGCGTATCCGGACAGGTCGTGTCGTTTGGCTCTGGCCATGCTCCTTTGCCTCTCTCCTTAGATGGTCAATTTCCATACCTAAAACAGGGCCTTAAGCCTGAAAAGAGCCCAGTCCTTGAAGTCTTTTCTTGAGATGCTGAGCATTTACCGTGGTTCAACCCCGGACTGGACCATACCGTCATACTGGTAGTACCCCCGTAACTTGGAGCGGAGAGTTTCGTACTGCTCCCGGATGCCTTCGTGACGGTTCTGGCGACACCATTGCCACATCGCCTTCATGAACCGGCGCAATCGTTTCCCTATGGTCTTCCGCTTGATGACCCAATAGTCCCCGGTGCGATTTCGCCCGAAAGTGGGTAAATCCCAGAAAATCGAAGGTTCCCTTGCCTCCGTCCGCGCTCTTTAAGGGAGGTGGTTAGCTCTCTGCTCGATAGTTTCGGTTCTTGCCCTTAAAGCTGCAGTTTCAGCCCCGAAAGCGCACGTCTAAGGCCAAAATGAGACCTAACCTCTGCCCTTCTCGTAAGTCAATCAGCATGTTGACTTTGCCCGACCCCAATGTCGAAGTTGATGCGGCTTCCACGGGGAACTGCACAACATGCGGCCTGCTCCAGCCCATCAAGCACCATGTTGGAAAGGGTTGGAGAGATTATCCGCCTTGCTGGTACTCCCTTGCGCGTGGGGGCATGGTTCAGAAGCCGCGTGTTCGGGGTAACACCCGAAAAGACTCATCGTCATTCCCGCGTATGCGGGAATCCAGGCTCCTCAAGGCTTTCCCGGACCCCCGCCCGCGCGGGGGCGACCCGAAAGTGTTACCCTGTTTTGAACCATGCCCGCGTGGGATACTGAATGCCGTTTTCCATGTATCCGGCCCCCAGCCACATGCGAAGAACGGTTTGGTCCATCGGGATGTTGTCAAGCATCCATTGGAAAGAGATGTTGTCAAAACAACCCTTGATGTCTCCTTCCAGTATCCATGGCGCCGAGTTGGGCTTTGACAGAGCACTGAAGCCGGCGGCAATGGCATCGGCGCAGGATCTGCCTTCCCGAAAGCCGTAAGAGTTCTTGTCGGCTG
Source organism: uncultured Syntrophobacteraceae bacterium (assembly GCA_964407285.1). Lineage (GTDB taxonomy): Bacteria > Desulfobacterota > Syntrophobacteria > Syntrophobacterales > Syntrophobacteraceae > CAYOVG01. The sequence continues at coordinate 3,334 of CAYOVG010000395.1, read as the reverse complement.
TCGTTTCGGCTACGGGCGCCAAAGCCGGCTTGCAGAGCGCCTGCATTGCTCGATCGGACATGCATGGTATGGAAAGAGGTCTCAGTTTTCGTTCTTCTTGGGGATATAGATCCTCCTCAAGGGCTTGGGTTTGCAGCCACGCCTGCGCAGGCTGCAAGCAGCCCGCCATTTGGCTCGGGTGCCCTTCCATCGGACACCGTCAACACCGGGGGGCTTCCCCTTGTTGGAAGTCGCTCGTTTAACAGCCGGTAGCTTGGTGTGGAACGAGTGGGTTGATGGATACTGTAAGACCTTTACTTTGTTCCATCTATTATCCTTCACAGCCTTTGCGATGCGTACTTGCCCTTCATACTGCCAACTTCTGTCTGTTAAGAGATGGCTTCGGCTTACGCTGAACGAGTCGATGCCGATATTTTTCTTGCAGTTGTTGAATGTGGTCATAGTATTTCTGAGCATCGTCTTCACACTCTGCCTCGATCTTGCGACGGATCTGCCGAACTTCCTCTATGATAGGATCTCGTGACATGCTAGGCCTCCATGAGTTCCTCTGGTGTACAGATTATTGGTGTTCTTATCCCCACCGCAGCGTTAATTTCCTCTATGATCCTCTTTACCCTTCCGCTGACGATATGTGTGCAATTCCACGAAATGAGAAAATCCATCCCGTGCCATGCGGCGACAGCCAGATGGTATGAATCCGCTCTCGCTTTTTCAGGGATCGCGATGGCAGAAAAATATGACTCTGCAAGGTTGCGTACTTCCGACAAAACCTCCAGTAGTGGGAAGGATGAGACGCTATCGAGCCGTAGCTTTGCTGCTTGAGCGTCCCCTCCTGATATCTCTTCCAACACAATCGGAGAAATGAACGCCTCGAAATGGGGTAATGCCGTTTCCCACCAGTCATGCGTGATCTGTTGGTGTGCCGCGACGATCAAATCCCGGCTGGGTCTTGCCATAAGGTAACTGATCACCGTGGTCTCAATGTATACTGTTGGCTTCATTTCTCTCCTGTCAAGTCCGATTTCAATTGCCACGCGTGGTGCTGGTCCACCTTCATCCCCTCGTTGGACGAAGCCGCTCGCGCGGCGGAAAAAACACCAAAATACTGTATATTCTCCCTTGGCTGCCCAATTCCGGGCACCACTTAAACAAAGGGAGAATACCATGAATGAAGCTGAAATGAATCGATTTAATGAGCTTTATCAACGTCATCTTCGTTTGCTCAAGCTGCAGGGCAAAAGTAAAAAGACCATCGATGCATACGCTCGGGCTGTGCGTCGGATCAGTGAGCACTTTGATTGCTGCCCCGATCAGTTGAGCCTGGAATAGCGAGAGTTCTACTTTTCCGAACTGGTGCAGTCCCATTCCTGGAGTACGGTCAAGATTGACCGCAATGGTTTGCAGTTTTTCTGGAAACATATCCTCAAAGAGGACTGGCGGTGGGTGAATATAGTGAAGGCGCCTGAAGTAGTTCCACTGCCCGATATTCTCACTGTGAGCGAAGTCGAACAGTTGATCGGTGCGACACGCAAGCTGCGCTACCGGGTCTTTCTTCTGATAACCTATTCCATGGGCTTGCGCCTCTCCGAGACCCTGAACCTGCAGGTGGGCGATATCGACGGTAAGCGGAAACTGGTTCATATCCGCCGAGGAAAAGGCCACAAGGACCGTTTCGTCCCATTGCCGGATCTCACCCATGAAGCACTACGCGCTTTGTGGTTAAAACACCACAATCCCTGCTGGTTATTTCCAAATGCTGTGGGCTCACCCGATCAAATCCGCAATGCCGTCACCCACATGGATCGAGGCGGCACTCAGGCTGCCATGAAAGCCGTGGTGGAGCAGTGCGGCATTAAAAAAAGTCTCGATTCACTCCCTGAGACATGCCTTTGCAACCCATCTGCTCGAGAGGGGCTTGAGCCTTCGTCATATCCAGGCCCTGCTCGGTCACAGCAGTCCCACCACCACACAACGCTACGCTCATTTAACCGAGATTACAGAACAAATTCATCCGAAACCATTAACGGGCTGATCAATACCCTCCATGTGGATCTGAGGAGGATATGACCCATGCGTCTCGCTGCTATCCTCGATCACTATCACGATGCCCTTGAGGCTAAATACGGCTCAATGCTCTCACCCGCTCACAAGCACACAATCGATGACACCATCAGCAAATGCAGAACACCCGAAGCCGCTCAGTTGCTCGTGCAATGCACTGAGTGCGGCCATGCAGAGTGGCGACCGCACTCGTGTGGACACCGAAGCTGCCCACAATGTCAGAATCATGAAACCTCCCTCTGGCTGGATCGCCAACAGGCGAAGCTCTTACCCGTTGACTACTTCATGGCAACCTTTACGCTTCCCTATGAACTCAGATTCCTTGCCTGGAATAAACAGAGCCTCGTCTACAACCTTCTCTTTGCTTGTGCTTCGAGCACGCTCAAAGACTTTGGCCTAAATCCCAAAAATCTTGGTGTACAAATCGGCATGACCGCGGTTCTGCACACTCACAACCGACGCCTCGACTTCACCCTCATGTTCATGTCGTGGTGCCGGGAGGAGGTGTGGATAAGGCCAGGAAACAATGGAAAAAGAAAAGAGCCAAGTACCTGTTCAATGAATTCGCACTGCCCAGGGTGTTTCGTGCCCGATTCCGGGAACCATTGATCAAAGCCGGCCTCAGCCTACCCGGTTCAGTGCCCAGAAAATGGGTGGTCGACTGCACACGTGTGGGAAAAGGTGCTTCCGCTTTAAAGTACTTGTCTCGCTACCTCTACCGGGGCGTAATCGGTGAAAGCAATATCATCTCCAATGAAGATGGCAATGTAACTTTTCAATGCGTCGAAGGCCGCACAGGCAAAATCCTCTACCGAACCCTCAAAGGAGAAGACTTCCTGTGGCTTGTCCTGCAACATGTTTTACCAAAAGGTTTTCGTAGGGCTAGAGACTATGGCTTCTTGCATGGCAATGCCAAAAAGTTGCTCTCCCTGGTTCATCTGATTCTGCGGGTTTTGATAAAAGCCTCTACACCACGGCCCAGACCAACCTTTTTGTGCCCCATCTGTAAATCCCCCATGCATGTCCTGGGCACCAAGCCTCCGGCTTGGTGCTCATCGGGATGAGATGCTCAGAAGGGCTAAAACCAGGCATTGACCCAATCACAGGAGGATTTGATCATCCTTATGCCGTAGAAGCCCCCTTTCATAGCTTCTCTGGAAGCTAAACGATAATCGCTCGCCCTAAAAAAAGTATTGGCCCAATACGGGCTCAGACCGCATCACCGGAGAAGACTGTTGCTGCCTATCCACCCCCTAAAGGGTTGTATTCGGGG
>CAYOVG010000394.1:0-6057 GCA_964407285.1 uncultured Syntrophobacteraceae bacterium | reverse complement strand
CATTCTGGCTCCGTTCGGCCAGCTTGCGCACCTCCGAGGCCACAACGGCGAACCCTCTGCCGTGTTCGCCGGCCCGCGCCGCTTCAATGGCCGCGTTGAGCGCCAGCAGGTCGGTCTGCCGGGCTATTTCCTCGATGATGGAGATCTTGCCCGCAATGTCCTTCATGGCCCCTACCGTCGCCACGACTGCCTTGCCGCTCTCCAGCGCGTCTTCGGCGGCCTTGAGGGCGATCTTCTCGGTTTGCTGCGCATTTTCGGAATTGTGAGCGATATTGGTCGCCATCTGTTCCATCGAGGACGATATCTCTTCCACCGACGCCGCCTGTTCCGTCGATCCCTGGGAAAGCTGTTCGGCAATCCCGCTCATTTCCCGGTTGCCGATCATCACCTGGTCGGACACGCTCCGGATATTTGAGACGACCTCCGTGAGGCTTCCGACCATGGACGCCAGCGCCTGCATCAGCTTGTCCTGGTCGGAGCGTTCCTTGACTTTGACGGTGAGGTTTCCGGACGCTATTTCTTCCGCGGTTTTGGTCACCTCGTCCATCGCGTCGATGAGCATGTGGAGGTTGTCCTTGATCGCATTGTACTGCCCTTTGTACTGCGTGGTTATCTTCGGCGGGATAATTCCCTTTGCGACCTTTTCCACGTAATCCGCCGTGACCATCAAGGGGTTGACGATGTTGGTGATCGTGTCGTTGAATCCGCGCACCAGCTTGTTCCACTCGCCGACGAAGAGGTCGGCATTCGCCCGCCTGTCCAACTCGCCGTCGGCTGCCGCCTGGATGATCCCGGCCGTTTCCGTCAGGAGCTGGTTCATCATCGTCACCATGGCGTTCAGGTTGTTCTTCATCTCATTGAAGTCGCCGTTGTAAGATTCTGTTATGATGGGGGGAATCACGCCCTTGCTGATCTGGTCCACATAGCTTGCGGCCTCTTTCAAGGGGTCGATGAGCGCGTCCAGCGTGTTGTTGACCCCTTCCACGATCTTGCGGTAGTCGCCGGTGTGCCGGTCGGCGTCCGCGCGCACGGTCAGGCGGCCTTCGACGGCGGCTTTCGACAGCATGCCCATGTCTTCGATCAGGAGATTGATGTTCTCCATGCACTTGACGATTGCCGGTATGATGACGTCCTCGTCGCTGCGCCTGCCGATCTTTTTGTAAGTCGCCAAGTCCGACGTGTCGCCCGCGGACAGGTTGACGTACATCCTCGTTATCGCCAGCAGACGCTCCCTCACCTGGTTCGTGGCTTCGGACATGGAGGCGAAGAGGCCCACGTAGTCGCCTTCCACCTTCCTCGTGTGATCGTTGACCGCGAGCCTGTTCAACACGGCGTTGCATTCCACGAGCCCGCCCAGTCCGTCGATGCAATTGTTGATGCTGTGCTTGATCTCGTTGAAATCGCCCTTGTACTCATCGGTGATCTTTTGCGGAATGTCCCCTTTGCCGATCCGGTCCACGTACCGCGCGGCCACTTTGAGCGGTTCGATCACCGCGTCGAGGGTCCTGTTGAACCCGTCCACGATACCTCTGAATTCGAAGTTGATTGCTTCCACGTTGCCGCGAGCGTCGAGTTTGCCTTCCAGGGCCGAATCCACCAGGTTCGAGGTTTCCGATAGCAGGGACTTGATGATGTTCGCCACGTTCCGGGTCAGAAGAAACCCGAACAGGATGGAGACGATCCCGCTGAACGCAACAGCTCCGACAAAGAGCGAATTGAAGGTAGAAGCCATTGTCGCGGCCCTCTTCGCTTCGTCTTTCACCACCTTGTCGTTGATCGCCGTCAGCTTGTTCAGGCTCGACGCCGCCAGCAGGAAGGCTTTTCTGCTGTCCAGGGAGACCTGGAACGCCTGGCTGTCGAGCGCTTTTACTCTGTCATCGTCCGGCGAAAGACCCGAAGAGATCAGCTTGTCTTTCTCCATGGAGAGTTCCACGACTCGCCTGGAATCCTTTTTCCATTCACTCCACTGCGCCACGAAAGCTTTCCACAGTTCGGATTCTTCCGGGGTCTTCGGAAGAGGCTCATAGGTCGCCCAGGCTGCGTCGATTTCCTTCCACGCATTGTCGATGTAGTCGTATTGGGCTTTCCTCACCTCCTGGTCCATCATCCTCCGGTTGATCAGGCCGCGCTCTCCGAGGAGCACCGCCTTTTGGTATTGATTCAACGTCGAAAGCGATTGGATTCCGGGGAGCCTGACGCCGGAAATCTCGTCCTGCGCCCGCATGATGTAGTCCATTCCGAAGTAGCCGATTCCCGCGGTGGCCAGGGAGATGACGACTATGACCCCGAGAGCGCAGACAATCTTGGTTCCCATTTTCATGTTCTTCAGCATGGCTTTCCTCTTTGGCGTTCACTGGTGTGAAGCGCTGCTCCAATATTGACTTTTATCTCGTTACATTTCTCATTACCTCCGCCTCGAAACGCCGGGTCGAAGACGCTGTTTGACTGCTCGACGATCGGAGGCTGGAGATTCACGCCGCTTGTTTCGCTCTTTGAAAAGGAACTGCCGGGCTGTGGCGGTCCTGGAGCCGTTCATACGGATGTGGCGTTATGCAAATTTCGCTCCGACATTCTTCTGTCGTGGGCATAAAGTGAAATATTTTACGAACTGCGAAGGAAAAGTTTTCACCCGACAGCATTGTACGGTCTTTGGGAATCGAAGCTCAGGAGGGGATCTTCCGTGCAATGAGGTTGCGGCTTATGGGGATGCCGCAACCGGCCAACCGGTGAGGGAGAGGCGGGCGGGCCGATCAAAAGGCATACGGTGGAGGATATGCGGAGCGCCTGCCGTGGCAGGGGAGGGCGGACAAGGGCATGCGCTCGCGGTTCTCGCCGTACGGAGAAGAACTCATCCCGTTGGATTCACCCCTGCCGGGGCATTCAAGGTCATGAAGCCAACAAGATGACGGTGTAGACGGTCAACCCCAGGGCAAAAGCCCAGAAGCGGCTCTCTCGCTCCTTGGGCAGTTCTTCCTTGATGACGTTGAGTATGATGCCTCCACCGAGGAAGGCGAACAGAACGGCAATTGCCGCCTCATGAATTTCGGAGAAGTATCCCACCGTCCATCCGATAAGGACGGAGACGGCAAGCAGCCAACGGCCTATGCGATCGTAGGATTTCTTGTGGTGCTGCCTCAATCCGTAGTCATTTACAAAGAAGTGCAGGCCCATCGACACGGAAAAGAGCGCCATGCTCGAAATTCCGGGCTCCTCCTGGTGCAGGAGAAGATAGCCGATGAGCGCATAATAGGCGGCAAAAGAAAGAATGTGAATCCAGAAGATGCTCAGGTCCGTCTGGTCGTGGCCTTCCTCACCCGTGTTCTTCCTCAATGAGATCTTCCTGGCCATGCTTTCCAGTCCATAGAAGGCGGCAAAGCCGATAAGCGCTACCAGGTAGACGTGGTGTTCGACAAAAGCCACAATATCCGGGACTGTCTGCTCGATTGTCGCCTGTCCTTTCCTCAGCTCCGGCAGAAGGTGTACAAAGACGTAAGCCGTTGACGCTCCGCCGGCCATGGACAGCCATCGGCTTCGCGGTATGGTGTCGAGGAACCTGAGTTTGCCTGCGAGGATGTGGATGAATCCCAGAAGGACTCCAAATAACAGGGAGAGGGCAATCTTCATTTTGTTCCTCCTTTCTCGGACTTTCCCATTTGTCGGGAATAGGAATCGAACAAGTCGTCGCTTCTTGCGTGGGTGAGGGCTGCGAATCCTTTCCGGCGCGGTGCAAGAACAAGGAACCTTGCTGGAAATAATGGTCTCACATGGGGCGGTATCTCGATTCTCGCTATTTGGAAGGGTGAGGTTTCGCCTCCGCCACTGGAGTCGGGGCGTGGATGAAACCCCATGGGCTTCAAGCTAAGCCGGGGGGCCGCATGAAGCAAGAACCTCTCGTTCCCGGGCAGGAGCGCATGGGCGTTGACTCGACACCCCGCCCTACCGTTTTAGCTACCGTCTTTCTATTTCCGAGTCTATCTCTTGTCCTTGCCCCACTTAATTCCAGCGGCGCGTCCCACAGGGCGCCGTACGGCCGGCCGCGCAATGCTCCACATGCCCGGATCATCGTCTTCGATTGTAGTAGGCCAGCATGTGCAGGGCCATTCGTTCCATGATGACCAGCGCGGCCGTGATGGCGACGGCCGCGGCGAAGAGAACGATGTTGCTCACGTCCCCCGCCCGCAAGGCGAAGCTGAGGGATGTGGCCACCGCAGGTGGATGGACGGTGTCCGTTACGATCATGAATACGATGGTGACGATCATCGACACCGCTCCGGACAGGTATCCGGACCCCAGGGTCATGAAAGTCAGCAACCCGATCAGGGCTGCCGTCAACTGGGAGAGGACGAGGGTCCGGACGGCGTTCGTTCCGTGCTGGGGATCGAGATAGATGAGAAAGGCGCTGGATGCGAGGGAAGCAAACAGGAGTCGCTGTTCGGCGAGGATTTCGACCATGAAGAGAACGCCGAGTATGGTGGCGGTCGGAAGCAAGGCAAGGATAAACTCATGTTTGATATCCAGCCTCTTGCGCAAAGATCGGTTGATTTCACCCAACGGCTGCAGGCTCTTGCGTTCCTCATCCATGCCCTGTCTGTCTCTCCCGTTAGAGTTGAAGACGATCCGTGAACCTTTTTCGCCGGCTCCCGTCTTTCACATGATAAGGACTTCATCCGGGTGATGCAGGGCATAAGAGGAGGGCCGCCGCCGGCTTTTTCCGGTGGAAGTCCATCCTTCACGCCGGTTTTCCATGGCGGCCGGGTGTTGAACGCGATACAGCGCCGTATGCGCCGTCGGCTTCGAATGTTCGCCCTACCAGTGGCTGCGACCGCGCCGTTCGCGGGGAAGGGCTTCCGGTCAAGACGTCAATGGGGCGGGGATGCCGTGAGTGGCTGTGAGGGGCCGTGAGGGTCCGGCTACCGCCGTCTTCTTGCCATCGATATGATCACGCCGGAGCATGCATAGAGGGCCGAGGCGAGCAGTCCCGCCTGCATGCTGGCGACGAAGACGGGCACGTTCTCTCCGGTCACGGGCTCTCCTCCCATGAAGAGCGACAGTATCAGGGTGATGGTCGTCATGCTGACGACCATTCCCAGCGTGCGCACTGTTCCTATCATTCCGGAAGCCATGCCGTACTCCTGAGTTCCGACGCTCCCCATGATGACGACCGTATTCGGAGTGATGAACACGCCGAAGCCCGCCCCAATCAGCACGAGTTCAACGGCGATGAGCCAGATCGGGGCCGATGCTCCAATCGTTAGGGTGATCGCGATCAGGCCTGCGCTGATGGCGACAATTCCGAAATCGGCAATCCTGCCGGGGGAGCTTTTGTCCGTTATCCTCCCCACGAGGGGCGATACCGCCATTTGGGCGAGAGGCTGGAGCAGCAGTATGAATCCCGCATTTTGGGCGGAAAGCCCCATGATGAACTGCAGGTAGAGGCTCATGAAGAAGGTCAGGCCGAACGTTGCGGCGTAGCTTCCCATGGCGGCCAGGCAGCTCAGGGTAAAGAGCCTGTTCCGGGCGAATATCGAGACGTCGAGGAGCGGGTTCGAGGTGCGGGTTTCCCAGAGGACAAACAGGAAGAGCAGCACGACGCCGGCAAATATCATCAACGGGCCGGTTTTCCATTGCCCCAGGTGCGAGGCGCCTAACATGATCGGCGCGATCGCCGATGCAAAGATGAGACTGCCCGTCCAGTCCATCGCCTCGCGCCGGGCGGGGGCGGCATCGTCCCTCAGGCCGAACAGGCACAGGAGACATGACGCCAGCCCCAGAGGCACCACCAGCCAGAAGATGTACCGCCAGCCGAGGTGGCTGGTTATGAATCCGCCGATCACGGGACCCGCGGAAAGGTCCGAATAGGTGAAAGCCGAAACGACGCCGATCTTCCTGCCGCGCATCCGCGGGGGGAACGCGGAGGCCACCAGGGCCATGCTGCCGGAAAGGAGCATGGATGCGCCCAGGCCCTGGAAGAATCGCTGGATCAGGAACATCTCCGTGTTTTCCACGAACCCCATGGATGCGGTGGGCGCCGTGAACAGGACAAGCCCGATGAGGAAT
>CAYOVG010000393.1:0-6099 GCA_964407285.1 uncultured Syntrophobacteraceae bacterium | reverse complement strand
TTAAGCACGCCGCCAGCGTTCATTCTGAGCCAGGATCAAACTCTTCAGTTTGACTTCGAAACTATTTTCCAAAAAGGCCCGAATATGTGTCTTACTCTTTAGTTTTCAAAGAACAATCGCGCCCCTCCCCGCACGGGAAGGGAAAAGCCCGCCCCCTAACGCCGCCCCTGAATCACGGACGCGGCAAGGCGCAAAAAAAGGACTGCCCGGACATGCCTTTCGCACCCGGACCCTCCTTTTCATTCACACTCCCAACATCGATAGCCGGAAGGCGTCTTTTTGAAAGGGGGAAGATGCTGTCAACAATCAATATTATAGAGCCCGCAGGCTCCAAAGTCAATACTTTTTATCAAAAAACTTTAAAAACTTAGGATCTCATTTTCAGCCCGGAAACCTCTTCGAAGTCCCGCATCAACTTGCCGTTCGCTCCTCAACGCTTCCGAAACATGATCTATTGTAACCCAAAAGTTAGGATAGTCAACCCGCCGACCCAAAAAAATAGACCGACGTACTTCCCGGTCTCATCGACTATCCACACCATCCGCTCCGCGCACCGTCCGGCCGCTTGAACGAACCCAATTGTAACCGAAAATTCGGGATCGGCAAGAGGTCTTTTGAAAAAAAACAGGACCGACTCACATGGATTGCCGGCGGCGGTCAGGCGGCCTGTCTGCTCCGGCGAACCGATACGGCGCAGCATCCGCCTGCCGCAACCCTGCTCCCCCGCGTCGCCGCAAGCCTTGAATCCTTCCCGTTTCCGCTTACTTCAAAGCTTTTCCCATGGGGCTCACGCGCCACACGCTGCCCTTGTCCTCGTCGGTCAGCACATAAATCGAGCCGTCCGGGGCCGTCTCGACATCACGAATGCGGGCAGGCAAAGGCAGACGGTCCTCTTCCTTGACGTCGTCGCCGTCCATAACCAGCCGGACGACCTCGTGCGACGACAATCCGCCGATGAGAGCGTTGTTTTTCCAGGTGGGGAACATTTCGCCTTCGTAGAATGTCATGCCGGAAGGGGAGATGACCGGGGTCCAGTGCGTGACGGCATCCTTGAATTCCGGATGGGTCGGCGGGTCCGGAATCTCCGTGCCGTCGTAGTTGTCGCCCCAACTGACCACCGGCCAACCATAGTTGGCCCCCTTTTCAACCTTGTTCAGCTCGTCGCCTCCCATCGGCCCCATTTCCGCCACCCAGAGAACGCCCGTCCCCGGTTGAAACGCCATCGCTTCGATATTGCGGTGGCCGTACGACCAGATTTCGTCCTCCGCATTTTCCCGGCCGACGAAGGGATTGTCCTTCGGCACGCTACCGTCCGGGTATATGCGGATCACCTTCCCGAGATGGCTGGACAGGTCCTGCGCCGGAGTGAACTGAAACCGCTCGCCGAGCGCAAGGTACAGGTACTTGCCGTCCGGCGAAAACTCGATACGGTTGCCGAAGTGTTTGGACCCGTCGATATACGGCTTTTGAACGAAAATGTCTTTGAAGTCTTCAATGCGGCCATCGGCGAGTTTGCCGCGGCCGAGCGCGGTGGTTGATTTGCCGCCTTCTCCGGGCTTAGCGTAGGCCAGATACACATAATTGTTCTCTTTAAAGTTCGGGTCGATCGCCACATCCATCAACCCGCCCTGGCCGCGCGCCCATACTTTCGGCACGCCTTCCAGAGGGTTGGATAAAGTCTTGTCGGTTCTCAGGATGTACAGATTCCCGGTATTGCGCTCCGTAATCAGCAACCGGCCGTCCGGAAGAAACGCCATGCCCCAGGGATGATTCAACCCGCCGGCCATCCTCTCAACCTTTACCTCGACGCCTTTCTTCGTCTGCACCGTTTCGACCTGCGCCGATACCGGCGCAAAAGCGGTCAGCACCAGCAATGCGGAAGCCCCAATCACCACCGTTGCGTACTTCAGATTCTTCATGTCAATCTCCTCAAACAAGATCATGGGATCGATAGAGATCAATGCCTGCCTTCACCATTCCCACTTGCGCTACGGGACCGGGCCGTCGGCCCGAAAGAGCCGACGGCCTTCGCATTTCACGAATCCAGGGAGATGGCGCCCCAACTCCCACCGAACACTACGACGGTTGCCCCGGTTGGACCGGCCCGATGCGGTAAGGCCGCATCATTTCGTTGTCCTCGTGCTCGACGATGTGGCAATGCCAGACATACTGGCCCGGGACCTCGAACTTCATCTTGATCCGGGTCACCTGGCCGGGCAGCGCGATGACCGTATCCTTGAACCCGGTCTCCCACGGCTCGGGTGCGGTAGGCTCGGAAGCGGAGTCCACCTGGACCGTCTGCGTACCTTCATCCACTACTATGGCCTGGCGGTTGATGACTTCGAAGACGACTTCGTGAACGTGAATCGGGTGAGCATCGACCGTGGTGTTGTAGATTTCCCAAACCTCCGTCGCGCCCGGTTCGGGGTTTTCCGTCACGGGATCCATCCACAACTGCTTCGCCCAGACCCCGGCGCCGGTGTTGGGGTCTCCGTCGACAGTACCCAACAGCGCCGCCGCCGGCGCATCGTCTGCAAATGCCGACATCTCCTCGAGAAGCGCCAATCGGCGGGTGACGCTCGCCTCAGGTGACGGCGCGACCTCCGGCAGGCGCAGGAATTGCGGCGGGGTCGTCAGGTCGCGAACCTTGTCCGGCAGGACGCGGAACTCCATGATCCGCCCCGTGGTGTCCGGGTCCGCGACCGTGAAATCAACGCCGGGCGCGCCGCCTCCATACGGTTCATCCGGACCGACGTTTCCCAGGACATATTTGCCGGCCGGCACATCGGCGAAGTCGACGATCACGTCGGCGCGCTCCGCGGGCCCCATGAGTATCCTGTTGCCGTAGTCCCTGGTGATATTGACCGGAGCGGCCAGAAAACCGCCCTCATTGCCGATTTGCCGGACTTGCACTCCGGGCGCCCGACTGAAGTCCAGAATGAGGAAGCGTGAATTGCAGCCGTTGAGAAAGCGGAAACGGTACCGGCGTTTCTCGACCTCGAGGTACGGCCAGGTGTTGCCGTTTACCATCATCGTGTTGCCGAAGAACTCCGGGTTCCAGATGGGGGAAATGTCGGACTCGGGGATGTACGGACCGGCGATTTCATCGAAAAACGCCCGCGTATCGGGATAGAAGAGCGACCCGTCAAGGTTGAACGAGCGGTCCTGGATGGCGATGGGAATTTCGTGGTATTCCCTCATGGGCAGGACCTGGTCGATTTCGCTGGGGGCCGGTCGCGGCAGCAGGGCGGGCTTTCCCGTGCGCGAATCGCGAACCGCCAGGTCTCCGTCCGGTCCGCCGCGGATGATGTAGAATCCCGCGGGACCGGCGTAGACGTTGAGCCGGGTCATGCCGAGAGCGTGGTCGTGGTACCAGTCGGTCGAAGCCCGGCCCACATTCGGGTACTGGAAGACGGCGAACCCGGTTCCCCAGGACATGCCGAACTTTTCCTCCGCCTTCTTTTTGAAGAAGTTGTACCATGTGCCTTCGGTCGCATATCCCGCCGGTATGTTATCGGCCGCCGGCAAGTACCACGCCTCTGTGTAACCGTCGCTCTCGTCTCCCACGCCTACGGCGCCGTGTACATGGGTGACCAGGGGAACAGGGCCCGTGTATCGAGTGTACTGGGTATCCGGATTGGTGAAATCGGAGAGAGGCGCGTAGGTCTTACCGGTAAAATCCGGCCGCCTGTCCGGGCCGGCTATCCCATCCATGCCGGGCAGTTGCGGCACATTGGCCCAGTGCAGGGTGGGGTCCACCGGCAGCAGGTGCTCCAGGAAATTGCCGTCGGCGTCTTTTAAGTCGTTGATCCATTTGATCCGCACCGGCCGATTCCAGTTGGCTTCGATGGTCAATGAAGGCGCGTTGAAGAGTTTTGTTGCGAGAGGACTGAGCGCCCTGACCGGCCCGTAACCCCACACCGTGGTGGCGGGAAGACCGGCGGGCAGGATTTGCTGCTGAAACTGCCGTACCGCAATCTCGTAGTAATCCACCAGCTTTCTGGTCTTGTAGTCCCACAAAATGCCGGCGCGAGGCATCTGCGGTGGAGTCAACAACGGGGTTTCGAATTTCGGAATCAGCAGGGGGTCCAAAGTGCCGCCGGGAATCTGGGCGATAGCTTTCAATGTGGTGAATTTGATCGGCAACATCATGCCCGCGGCCCCAATGAGCCCGGCTTTCAACACCTGACGCCTGGTAAGTGCGATGGTGCATTTCCCGCCCTTATCCTTATCCCTATCCTTTCTTCCGCTCTTCATCTCGGTTCTCCTTTTCCATCACCTTCACATTCGGCAACCACAAAACACCAACCTTATCGCACAGTTAGAATCAAAAGCATTATAATCCAAGACAAATGCCCTAAAAGTAGCAATACAATGTAGGTGTAAGGTTATAATGAAGTATATGCATATCAAGGTCTCATGCGCCTACACCACTCCTGCCGGTCCGGTTCAGGTCCGGATGGATCGAACAATCCACGGGGCACAGGTTTGATAAAGGAAGGGCAGGCATTCCAGGCTATCCGTCGCAATGAGGATATACAAAGAGATATGCAGTGGTAACGGAGATAATGCCGGTAATTCTTCCGGTGCGGGATTCGCCCGTGAAAGGATATGGAGAGTCGAGGCGCTTTCACACGCGCAACCGGGTCGCGGGCGAATTCCCTGGGAGGGGTACGGCCATGTCCCGGCGTTCGACTTATCGAGACAGACCCGGAGGAGGCTCACCTGCTTCGGATGCGCCGCGTCTCCGGGTCGCCGTCATGTGGAGCATCACCAGGGCCGGGATGAAGCACAAGGCGCAGACCACGTAGACCGTCCCCATCTCCAGCATATCGAGGAAGGGATTCGCCGCGGAAGGATACAGCGGCTTCATCTCATGGTAAATCGGTGAATCGAAAAGGATGTGAAGCCACACGCCGAGCACTCCCGAAACGACCGCCTTCCGAAAGGTCGGCGCATAGGGGAGCCGCAATGCCGCCGACGCCTTCCCGATGAGCCCCCTCAAAGGATATGCGACAGATCCCCAGGCGAACCCGAGCAGGCCGCCGAAAAGGAAAGTGTGGCAGTAGCCGTGTAAAGGGTAGTTCAGATTGAAAGCCATGACCAGGAACGGTTCGATATCGACGGCGACGTTCGCCCCGATGAAAACGGGCAGATCGATGCATCGCCGTAAGAGAAGCGCCACGGCGGCATGGGGGCCAAAGTGAAAGGGCGTGAAAGGCATCGCGGAACCAACCTCCCGTCCGCCGAAGTGGAGGAATTGAGGGCTGCGCCTTCGGACCTGCCGCCCTTACGCTCCAGGCGCCCGGAGATGATGCTTTCAGCTTCGAGGAGAGAAGGCTCCATTCCGCGCGGATGACGGATGCTCGAATCCGCTTCCTCCCCGGAGCTTGAGCCGATGCAACAACTCAGCGTACGAATTGGAGAAAACCTCTCGAGTCGGGAAGCATTTCATAGGACCGCCGACTTTGTCGATTCCAATCCGCTCCGATTCGTTCCCAGCAATTCCTGTACCGTTTCCAGGATATCATTACAGGAAAACGGTTTCGAGATAGTTCGTATCGCACCAAGGACCCTGGCCATCTTTAAGGCGCAATACTCCCCTTTTTGACTTCCACCGGAGATGGCGACGATTTTGACATCGGGGAAATTGTTATGCAGTTCCTTGATCGTTTCTATTCCTTCCTTCTCCGGCATGAATATATCGGTGATGATCAGGTCCGCGGGTTTGACCCGGTGCAGCTTTATGCCGGCCTCTCCATCCGGCGCATCCGTCACCAGGTAACCTGCCCGCTCCAGCAGCCTCCGGATCACCCTGCGGACTTGAACGTCGTCATCGATCACGAGAACATGCTTCATAGTATTCTTTCCTCGGCTCTCATCCCCGTAAGGATGTCATATTGCATCCACCCCTGAGCTTCATCGATTCTACCCGGCGGTTCCGCTGCCTCTCCCGTCCCCCCGAGGCCTCCGGCATTTCGGAGCCTGGAACTTCCGCATGCGCTCCGCCTTCAGGCCCGGTTTCGACTCTTCCGGGAGAGCGGTCCCGTTGGGGCGCGCTTTCCTTCACCAATTCAGGCGCGGGCGAATAAATCCCCA
>CAYOVG010000392.1:0-6128 GCA_964407285.1 uncultured Syntrophobacteraceae bacterium | reverse complement strand
CGCAACCCGCAACCCGCAACCCGCAACCCGCAACCCGCAACCCGCAACCCGCTCAGGCCATCAGGTAAAACGCAAGCGCCTTCTCTATTTCATGATCGCAGAACTTTGCGCCGACCATGCGCCCCTCTATGCGCATGGCCTCAACCGTCTTCGAAATCAAGGTGCTCCCGGAATCGTCGAGATTAAACGATACCCTGACGATGTCGCCCACTCCGATGCCGTGGTTTCTTTCCGTCCGGAACCTCAGGCCCGTCCTGGAGATGTCCTTTACCACCATCTGCCCCACCTCCTTATCCGGGCCCGCTTTCAAATATTCACCGAAGAGATGGGTCTCCTTCCTGTAGTGCTGCCTCTTCTCGAAACTGACCAGGAATCTGAAGCCACAGGCGCATTTGGCCTTAACCGGCTTGTAGACTCCCTCGGGCGACACGCCGATGAGTCTGGTCCTTCCGCAATTGACACATATGATAGTCGCTTCGTTCTTCTCACTGACATATGCGGTTTGCGTTATCATTTCCGCTTCCTTTGAACGGTTATCCGACGGGGCGCAGGCTGCCGCACAAATGCGGCTCAATTTTTTGCATCTCGAATTCTACAGCGGGACGCATTGAGAGCGCAAGAGCTAATGAACGTTGCGTCCGACGATCAACCCGGCATCCGAAATAGGTATTGACGTGAACCGGTTCATGGTGATAGAGAAAATGTATTACAGGCTGATTCGCCTACTGTCCCATCGGGGTGTAGCGCCCCACATCCTGAGTATAGCGATGCCGGTCGAATTGCGGTACCCGCGGGATCTATGGTTTAATGCAGTTGAAACGGGAGATGGATTGATGGAAAGGTTCCGTGCATTGAACTCTCGAACAGGTCTGCTGTTACTGACCATTCTGGCAATCCTTCCCCTCTTCTTGCTCAGCCTCCACAGCGCCCTAGAAATCTCCAGGCTTGCGGAAACACAGGTCAGGGAGAACCTTCTCCAACTGGCCCGACAGATGGCGGCGGAAAAGGAGAGGTTGGACCTCAAGACTCGGGATATCTTATCGACACTGGCCGATGCCCCCGCCCTGCTGTTCCCGGAAGCCGATCCGCAAGCGTGCAACGCTCAACTGGAGCACGCACTCAAGATCGATTCGCCGTTTTCGGGTCTCCAGGTGTGCAGCCCCGAAGGGAAAAAAATCTGCGGACGGATGCCGGTTCTTCAGTCTATTCCTCCCGACGCCGTATCACCCTGCTGTCAGCGCGCATCCGTCGAGGCGGGCCATTCTCAGGAATACGTACACACTACCTTCATCCGCCTGGAACAGGTTCTGCACCCGGCGCACATATGTCCCATCCCGGGAAGAGACGGAAACGCGCGGTCTTTTCTCTTCGCGGTACAGCCGCCCGACTGGTTCGACAGAATTGCGACGAACTATGAGTTGCCCGACGAGGCCTCGGTCGATCTGTTGAATCGGGAAGGGATGGTTCTGGCAAGACACCCCTATAGCAGAGATTTGATTGGAAGCACCGTAGCTGTTATTCCCGCCGCCGCGGAACAGCACGACACTTTCGATGGAATCAGCGAAATCGTCGAACAGGCTGATTCCGACGGAGTAGAACGCCTTTACGCGATTGTCACGCTTTCCGATTCCGGCGAAGCGAAGTATCTGCGAGCGGGCATTCCCAAAGATTCGGCCTACAGCAAATCAAGACGGTTATTGAAGGAAAAATTGCTGTTCGTCGCTCTCGCCACTTTGCTGGCCGTCCTCCTCATATGGGGAGCGGGCAATTTCCTGCTCCTCAGAGGGCTTTCCACCCTGGTGAACGCTACCCGAAAACTTGCCGAAGGGGACCTGAGCACGCGGACGGGACTTCCGTGCCGGCACGGGGAGCTGGGCATGGTGGGAAGCGCGCTGGACGAAATGGCTGAAGCGCTGCAGAGGCGTCAGATCGAATCGGAACAACTGGAAGAGTTGCTGAGGGATAGCGGCAGGAGACTGCGCGCCGTTTTCAATCAGACCTTTCAGTTCATGGGGCTGCTCCAAACGAACGGCTGCGTGCTGGAGATGAACCAGTCGGCGCTCACCTTCGTCGGCATGCGCAATTCGGATGTATTCGGCAAGTACTTCTGGGATATGAAATGGTGGCGCGAATCACCGGAGAGCGCCGGCCGCCTGGAGGAAGCAATCATGTATGCGGCAATGGGGCACTTCGTACGTGGAGAAGCGGAGTTCATGGGAAGCGGGGATGTGACGGCGACTATCGATTTCTCCATTATGCCGATAAGCGATGAGAACAATGAGGTGGAGCTTCTCCTGTTCGAAGGACGCGACATTACCGAGCGCAAGGTGGCGGAAATGGCTCTGCACGATTCGGAAAAGCAACTCCGGCACCTCTCCTCGCAACTCCTCACCGCTCAGGAAAAGGAGCGCAAGAGAATAGCCAATGAACTCCACGACAGCATCGGCCAGTCGTTGAGCGCTATCAAGTTTTCCATCGAAAACACTCTCAACAGACTGCTCCACCCCGATGATAGCAGCAGTAAGGCGGAATCGACGGTAGAGTCCCTGGAAAGCCTCGTACCGATGGTCCAGCTCACCATCGAGGACGCCCGCAGGATCATGACCGACCTGAGGCCATCCATCCTGGACGACCTCGGCATCGTGGCGACCATCGGCTGGTTCTGCAGGCAGCACCAGAGAATTCATCCGAATGTCACTATCGACAGGGATATAGATATTGAGGAAGAGCATGTGCCCGACCACTTGAAAATCGTCATTTACAGGGTCATTCAGGAAGCATTCCACAACATCGCCAAGTATAGCAGGGCCGAGTTCGTGGATATCTCGCTCGGGAAGAAAGAAGCCGCGATAGAGCTTGTGATTGCAGACAGTGGAGAGGGATTCAGCGTGGAGGATGCGACCAATATGAAAAACCCCATGCAGGGCCTGGGCCTCAGCAGCATGAAGGAGCGGACGGAGCTTTTCGGAGGTTCTTTCTCCATCGAATCGATCATAGGGGAAGGCACCACCATCAGGGCTCGATGGCCGCTCAGCGAACCATGAAGGTGTCGATACGGACCGGCAGGGGAATTATTCCGGCCGAAAGGATTTTCGTTTCACGCCGACGCATTCTCTTCGAACCGGGGACCGCCGGCCGGCTCTTCACCCTTGCCCGGCCACACGACCCTGATAGTCGTTCCTTCACCAACGGCGGAATCCAGGGAGAATGTCCCGCCGGACAGCTCGGCCCTCTCCCTCATGCTGGTCAGCCCCAGTCCCTTCCGGGGATTGTCCCTGGACAACACCAGGTTCTTGTCAAAACCCGTCCCGTTATCCCGTATGGTAAGTTCTATGTGTTCGCTGTTTTTTCCGAGGGACACGAGCACCCGTTCCGCCTTGCTGTACTTCACGATGTTGTGGAAAGCTTCCTGGATAATCCTGAACAAAACAACATTGAGTTCCTCCGGTACGTCTTCTTCCTCCAGGGTAACACTCTCGTCGAAGCTTATAGATGGATAGACGCCGCGCTGCTGCACGCAAAACCACTTTATCGTGGCCACGATTCCCAGATCATCGAGGATCGAGGGACGAAGGTCCGTCATTATCCGCCTTGATTCTTCTATAGTCCTCTCGATCAGGGAGGCGATGTTTTGAAGCATCTCGATGTTTGTCTCACCCTCTTCCGCCCTGCCGATGGCATTCCGCAAACTGAACTGCACAGCCCCCAGCAATGAACCAACACTGTCATGAAGCTCCCCGGCAATCTTCTTGCGCTCCTCCTCCTGGGCCGTGAGAAGCCTCGTAGACAAAAACCGCAACTCCCCTTCCGAGTCCTTGAGCAACCCCTCGGCCCTCTTTCGCCTGGATATATCCTGAATCGACCAGCGGAAGGTGAAATGCTCGCCGGAGCGCGGAAGAATTATCATGGTGTTGATTTCCACGTAAAAAGAAGGCCGGTCGTCGACTTTGAGGCGCACCTCCCAGTTGCGTATGGACCTGAGCCGTTTCAGACGCTGTACCTGTTCTCTGTATTCTTCAAGGTCTTCCTCATCGACAAAGGACTCGAAGGGAGCGCCCGCCAGAGCGTCCATTTTCATCCTCAGAAGAGCTTTCGCCGCACGGTTGGCCTCCAGTATCCTGCCGTCCTCGTCTGTCACCATATAGCCTTCGGGAGCGTAGTTGAACAGGTCCAGGTAGCGCTGGCGTTCAACCTCCGCGGACTCACGGGCGATCAAGAGCTCCTCGTTCCGGTAAAGCAACTGCTCCTGCGTCATTTTGAGCTTCTTGTTCTGTCGGAGCAATTTCTCCTCCGTAATGCGCAGATCGCCAAGAGCCCGGGACAACTCATAATTGGTCTCCCTCAATTTCTCCGCGTGGTCTCTCAGGTCCTCCTGAACCCTGTTTCTCTCCAATGCATAGCGGATGGAACGTTCGAGCAGGTCGGCGTCGAACT
The DNA here is from genome assembly GCA_964407285.1 of uncultured Syntrophobacteraceae bacterium. Taxonomy (GTDB): domain Bacteria; phylum Desulfobacterota; class Syntrophobacteria; order Syntrophobacterales; family Syntrophobacteraceae; genus CAYOVG01. Next base: position 1,694 of record CAYOVG010000392.1, on the reverse strand, counting down.
GCCCTTTGACCAGGTAATCGGCGGCGCCCGCCTTCATCGCCTCCAGATCGACACTATAGCTGCCATGGCCCGTCAAGAAGATGATGGGTACTCTGCGGGCGGACCCGCTCAATTCCCGAAGCAGGTCCAGCCCATCCTGCCTGCCCAGCCGATAGTCCAGGAGGCAGACATCATACTCATTGGACCCTATCGCTTCCAGGCCATCGTCGTAGGATGCGATCCAACGGAAATTACAGTCCTTGAGAAAACCTTCCGAGATGAGCTTGCGAATCATTACATAGTCGTCTTCGTCATCATCGATAAGAAGGATTCTAACCGGCTGTTTACCCATTGGCGCAATCTCCTGGCGCCGGCCCTGAACCACCATGCCGCCTCGGCTCCACGGGCAGGCTTCCGGCTTTCTGATTTCGGGAATTCATAGCGGCGCAAACTACCCGGGGGGGCCGGGCCGTTCAGGTCCGTCCGGATTTGGGGAAGATGTGCTTGTAGACAGCTTTCATGATGTCGATCCAATCGTCGTATCTCATGGGCTTGGTGATAAACGAAGCTGCGCCGAGTTCACGACAGAGTTCAATATCTCTCTTCTCATCGGATGTAGTCAGAACCACCACGGGGATGGTTTTGAGCTTCGGGATGCCTTTCAGCTCCCGAAGGGCCTCTCTACCGTCTTTTCTCGGCATGTTGAGGTCAAGCAGGATGAGGTCCGGGTAAGCTTCGGCGGAAGCGGCCTCCTTCTCCACACAGCTATGGAGGTAGTCCATCAACTCGGTCCCATCGTAAACGAAGTGGACCTTTCCCGCCAACCCCGCATCCAGGATTGCTTCTTTTATCAGCAAGCAATCATCTTCGTCATCGTCGGCAACAAGAATAACAGTTTCTTGATCGGTTGATTCCAAGACCGGTCTCCCATACGTATTATGAAATGAACAGCGATATTCGATGTGAAAACATAATCAATACTGCTCACACCCTCGACGTGATTTCGCCGGGACCTGCAACGCTATCGGATAAACGGCCGAACCGCAATACAACCATTTTACATCTAAATAGCATAATCAAGCACATTCTAAAAGAGCATATTAAGGATAAGAGGGGATAGTGCAAGGGGATGCTCAAAGATTATGAGAAACTGCGAACCGGGGAAAACAAACCACGAAAGAGGCGGATCGGGCCCCCGCACGGGAGCGTGGGAGCGTGTGAGAGAACAAACCACGAAAAGCACGAAAGACACGAAAATACGGTTTGCACTCCCGCGCTGCAACGAGATGAACTCCGAGGAGCGACTGGTTCCCACGCTCCCGCGCGGGAACCCCCTCGGAGTTTATGCCGTGTCTTTGGCGCCTTTCGTGGTTGATGCTTTTGTTGCTCTCCACATCCAGCGCAGGTCGGCTTTCGTGGTCGATCTTCTTCCCGCGAACCGGCAGTCGCTCAGCCGGTCTGCATCTTCCTGAAATCCGCCACCTGTCTGAAGAGATCGCTGATCCGGGTGAGCAGCGCAAGGCGATTTCGACGGATGCTCTCGTCTTTATCCATGACCATCACCGAATCGAAGAAAGCGTCTATGAATCCCTTGAGATTGGCCATGGCTTCCAGGGCTGAGTCATAGTCCGACCTGCCCAGGCTCGCCGCGGCCACACTCTCCGTTTCCTGGAGCTCCGCAAAGAGAGCGTGCTCCGCGCTGTTCTGGAAGAGAC
>CAYOVG010000391.1:0-6137 GCA_964407285.1 uncultured Syntrophobacteraceae bacterium | reverse complement strand
GCATGCCGTCGAACTTGGCCGTTTCGGGGTCCTGCACCATGACCATGCCCCCAGCCTCCTTGATGGCCCGGATGCCCCGCATGCCGTCGCTTCCGGTCCCCGAGAGTATCACTCCGATGGCTTTGTCGCCCTGGTCCTCGGCGAGAGAGCGCAGAAAGACGTCGATGGGGAGGTTGATGGCCCTGGAGTGGTCCTGTTCGCTCAGGAGCAGCCTGCCGTGAAAGATGGTCAGGTTCTTCTTGGGGGGAATGAGATAGACGCTGTCCCGCTCCACGAGCATCCCCTCTTCCGCTCTGAATACGGGCATCGGGGTCCGCTTGGACAGAAGCTCCACCATGAGGCTCTTGTAATCCGGCGAAAGGTGCTGGACGACAACGAAGGCGAGACCGGTCTTGTGGGGCATGTGGGCGAAAAAGGACTCGATAGCCTCGAGTCCGCCCGCCGAAGCCCCGATACCGACGTAGTACGTCGGCGCATTCACACGCTCATGGAGCCCGTTCGAATCATCCGAATCCATGGCCGCGCCGTTCCCGTTCCCCAAATCCTCCATACCCATCACCCCTCGCCCGGTCCCTGTCGCCTGTCCCGGTGTATCTCAATGTTTCGGACGCACGGATAAAACCCCATCTGAAATATATGTGAGCCGTGTACGTATCTCGTGCTTCACTGTATAAGCCAAAAGCACCCCTATTTCCACCACGAAAATCACGAAAGAAGCGAAAGATGAAAATCAAGTCCCGCAACGGCTCGCAATGCGCCCGGAAGAGTTGAAATCCGGGCGGACAACTGCTATATAATAAAGTTGAAAAAAGAATTACATACTATTTTGTTTGGCGACGAAACGGCCCCTGTTTCATTTAAAAGTCATCAGCTTCCGTAAATGTGAAAACCGACAAAAAGGAGAGTGCGAATGGACGGCAGATTCTATGCCCACCAGGAGGCCCTTGCGGCTTCTCAGAGTGAACTCATGCGGCGTGTGTACAATTGGATGGGGTTGGGCCTAGCCCTTACCGCCGTGGCAGCCATGCTCACCGCATCCAGTCCCGCCATGACAAGCTTGATTTTCGGTAACAAACTCGTTTTCTTCGGCCTGATTATCGGTGAACTCGGCCTCGTTCTGGCGCTCAGCGCCGCCATCAACCGGTTGAGCCCGGCAACGGCGGGATTCATGTTCTTCGCCTACTCGGCTTTGAACGGAGTCACTCTGTCGTCGATTTTTCTTCTCTACACAAAGGCTTCCATAGCCAGTACGTTCTTTGTGACGGCCGGCACCTTCGGCGCCATGAGCATATACGGCTACACGACCAAAAAGGACCTGACGTCCTGGGGAAGCTTTCTGTTCATGGGGCTGATAGGCGTCATCATCGCCTCCGTCGTCAATATCTTCCTGAGCAGCCCCGCCATCTATTGGGCAATAACCTTCTGTGGAATCATCGTGTTCGTCGGACTGACCGCATACGACACGCAGAAGATCAAGGAGATGGTGCTGTACGGAGACATGGACGGCGAGATGGGCCGCAAGGCGGCCATAATCGGCGCTCTGCAACTGTACCTGGATTTCATCAACCTCTTCCTGCTGCTTCTGAGACTCTTCGGCAGCCGGAGAGATTAAGCCCGCGATCCACAGGGCCGGACCTTCGGGGTCCGGCCCCTACCCTCCCCGAGTCAACCCCAGGTGGATCTTCATGGCGTGCCGGGAGAATCCGTCGCCACCGGGCAACACGATGAGCTTCTTCCCGTCGGCCCACGTTTTTATTTCGAGGAGTCCGAAACCGGACATCATCTCGAGGATTCCCTCTATCTCCCGGGGCGCGGCCAACAGGCTTTTCGCCAGGTACTCCACCGTGACTCCGTAGGACAGATCCGTGTTGCCGTGAGCCATCAGCAAATCGAACATGCAGGAAACCGCCCGGAAAAGGTCCGGGGCCTTCGATGCCCTGATATTCATGCTTCTGAGGCGCTCGGCAAACGCTATCAGCAAAAATCTTATCACCTGCGGTGATTTCTGAATGTAAGACTCGAATACGTTCTTGGAAATCTCGATCGACTCCACGTCATCCAGGGCCGTGGCGGTCGCCGTTCTCCTGGAGTCCTTGAGAAGAAGCGCCATCTCGCCGAATACGGATGGGGGCGTCAACTCCTGGAGGAAGAATTTGGCCCCGCACACGGTAATCCATATCTCGACCGTCCCCGCCTTCAGCACATAGGCTTCGTTGCCCGGATCGCCTTCCCGGAAGATGATTTCTTTCGCGTGGTGTTTTCGTATCGGCAAACCTTGCATTCCATCCACCCCTATAGCCGGTCGAGCGCCAAACCCCATTCGTCCGCAAGCCGTTCCCCCGGATGGACGAAACCCCGCACCATGGCTGTTACTCCCGGAATTTGATTATTCCGGTCATTTTTGCCCGAGGCAACGACGCTGTCAAGCCCTTACTGTGTGGTCCGAGTGGATGGATTCATCTTTCCGGTGTGTAGTTTGTATGCCGTTTGTACCGGATCGCCTGCCCGCGCAACCGGCAGAATGCGCATCCGGATGGGGTTTCCAATCCGGTCAAATACGAGGTACTCCCTATTACCTGTTTCCGCCTGCATTGTTAAAAGATTGGCGAGTGCTGAAGGTTTCAGCCGGCCTCCTCGCCTCGCTTCCTCCCCGCAACACCACCCCCGGAAGCCGCCTTCCCCCGCGCGAGAGTCATCTTCGCAAGTTACGCCGAATGAAAGCATCGGTTGAGGAGTATTCCACATGGCGAAAGACGACACCGACAGGAGTATCGAAAGACACAAGCCGCTGGTTCTTGTGGCGGAGGGTGACGGCATCGTCTCCCGTTTCGCCATGCGCAATTTCCTGGAGCAAAGCGGATTCGACATGGTCGAGGCACGGAACGGACGGGAGAGCGTTCAGGGTTTCAAGGACTTCCGGCCGGGAATCGTGCTGATCGACGTCGCACTGCCGGAAACGGACGGATTCGAGGCATGCAGGGAAATCCGTTCCCTGCCGGACGGCATGCATACCCCCATTCTGATGCTGATGGAACCGGGCGACGTGGAGTTGATAAGCAAGGCTTATGATGCGGGGGCCACGGACTTCATTACCAGGCCGATAAACCGGACCATCCTGCGCCAGAGGCTCAGGTACCTGCTGCGGGCAGGCTGCGCGCTCAGCGAACTGAGCAGGAATGAGTTGAAGAACCGGACGATCCTGGGCGCCCTACCCGATCTCATGCTTCAGATGCACAGAACCGGCGAGCTTATCGACTACAGGATCGGAAAGGATGCGCAATCCTTCAAGGATTTCGGCTCATTCGCGACCGGAGAGGACCTGCGGAACAGGCGGATCGACGAGGTGCTTCCATCCCCGCTCGTGGAGCCGACCATGCGCTACATCGAGCGGACCCTGCGGACGGGGAGCGCGCAGGTATACGAGTACAAAATCGATTCAGGCGGCGAGGTCCGCTATCATGAAGCCCGGTTCGTGGTGAGCGGCAACGACGAGGTCCTCTCGATATTCCGGGACATCACGGAGCGCAAGCAGGCCGAAGAGCAGGTAATCTACCTGGCCAACCACGACACTCTCACGAGGCTCCCCAACCGGCGGCTGTTCAGGCAGCGACTGGCCGAAGCCCTGGAAGACGCCCGGCGCAGCGAACGGGTCCCCGCAATCCTTTTCCTCGACCTGGACCGCTTCAAGCACATAAACGACACCCTGGGTCACGATATGGGCGACCTGCTTCTGCAACAGGTGGCGGAGCACCTCGTAAACTGCGTGCGCAAAAGCGACAGCATCGCACGCATGCGCAGGAAGCGCAGCCGCGCCGGGATCAGGGATTCGGTCGTCGCGCGACTGGGGGGAGACGAGTTCATCATACTCCTGACCGATATTCAATCCGCGGACGATGCGGCCAGGGTGGCCGAGCGCGTCATCGCCGCCCTCGCGCAGCCGCTCCAACTCGGAAACCGGGAGGTGTTCGTCACGACGAGCATCGGGATCGCCGTTTATCCCCGGGACGGCAGGGATGCCGACACTCTCCTCGGGAATGCCGACGCGGCCATGTATTTCGCCAAGAAGGAGGGGAGGAACAACTTCCGGTTCTACGCCGGCCCCATGAGCGACTCGCAGGCCCAACGGACCGGTCTTGAGCACAGCCTGAAGTCGGCCCTGGAGTGCGGCGGCTTCCAACTGCGCTATCAACCGCAGGTGGACACCGCCTTCGGCAGGGTGACGGGATTCGAAGCCCTCCCGCGACGGCCCGTTTCGGAGAGGGAATTGCTTCCGGAAGATTTCATCCCCCTTGCGGAGGAAACCGGGCTTATCGTCCCCCTGGGCGAGTGGGTACTCGACGCCGCCTGCAAGCAGAGGAAGAAATGGGATGAGGCCGCCCTCGGGGACCCCCGTCTGCGGGTGGCGGTGAACATCTCCGGCAGCCAGTTCAGGCGGGAAGGTCTCGTGAACGCCGTCGACCGCGCTCTACGCGCAAGCGAACTGGGTCCCGAATGCCTGGAACTCGAACTTGCCCAAAGCGTCATGATGCAGCCCGCGGACCCTGTCGTCGGCATTCTCAAAGAACTGAAGTCCATGGGAGTAAAGCTCTCCATGAACGACTTCGGGGCCGGGTACACATCGTTCGGTTATCTCAAGCGCCTCCCCCTCGACGGGATCAAGATCGACAGGTCCTTTCTGAAGGATATCCACCAGGACCGGGAAAACTACGCCATCACAAGGGCCATCATCGCCATGGCGCACGGCATGGACCTGGAAGTGACCGCCGTGGGCGTTGAAACACCGCAGCAACTCGAATCCCTCCACGAAATGCAGTGCGACAAGGTCCAGGGGATACTGATCGCTCCTCCCCTGCTCGCGGATATGGTCGAAGATTTCATGAAGGCAAGAACCCCCGTCCCGGCGCTTTAGCGCCGCGTCCCCACCGCACCCGCCGACGCCCGGCGCCCTTACGGATAGAGAAGGACCTTCATGCCCTGCCGGTCTTCGACGATCCGAAGCGCCGCATCCAGTTCATTCAGGCCCATTCGATGCGAAATCAGGTCTTCGACGGGGACCGCCCCCGATGCAATCATGTCCAGCGCCCGGACGCCATGTCTGAAACTGCACCCGTATGCGCCCACCAATGTCTGCTCGTAGTAGTGCAACTGGTTGAAGTTCACGGGCAGTTCATCCTCCGACGGATACAGGCCGGAGAAAACGACGAGCCGGCCGCGTGGATTCATCGCCTCCAACGCTTCCATGTATGCCTGCCTCGATCCGACCGCGACCACGCACACATCGAACTTCTTCCCGCCGGGAACGGGGGAAACGCTACCTTTGGCCATCCCTCTTCGCCGCGCATCCGGTTCGATCGACAAGGGTTCGGCCCCCATGGAGCGGGATGCGCGTGCGAGAAGCGTCCCCGCCGGACCGGCGCCCCAGATCCCCACGGTGTCGCCTTTGCCGATGCGCGCCAGTTCGAGCGCATTCAGGCAGCAGGAGAGAGGTTCGGCAAAGACGGCCCGTTCCGCGCTCAACCCCTCCGGAACGGGAATGACGCTCCCCGCGGGCGCGATGACGTACTCCGCAAATCCGCCGTCCCTGTGAAACCCCATGATCTGCATTTCACGGCAAAGATTTTCGGCCCCTCCGCGGCAGGACGGACATTCGCCGCACCACACCCCCGGGTAGACATAGACCCGGCGTCCCTCCCGGACGCCGTTTACGGCGCTCACGCGGTCGCCCGCCCCGACGACGACTCCGACGACCTCCTCCCCCGGTATTCGGGGCAAAGTAAGGTCCCGGTGTCCCACCCGGATCAGTTTCAAATCCGTCCGGCAAAGCCCCGTCACCTCGACCTTGATGAGTACTTCATCATCTTTCGGATCGCGCACCGGCGCCGTCTCCATTTTGAAGGCTCCGATTTCCCTGACCAGAACAGCCGACATTTCCATAAGTCTTATCCGCCTCCGCGACAAGCAACAAAGCAAGAAAAGGAACAAAGCTCCGCCGGCCGCGAACGGCCGACGGAATCCCGCCATCGACGGCCGGAGCATGAGCGCTCTTCAACCGCCCGGATTCCATTGCCGAAGCCCGTTATCCCGTTCCCCGGGGCTCCGGGCAAGCCCCGTTGCTCTTCGCCGTCACGAAAAACGGA
>CAYOVG010000390.1:0-6151 GCA_964407285.1 uncultured Syntrophobacteraceae bacterium | reverse complement strand
GGACCCGTTGTCGAGGAGCTTCAACACCCTCCGGCGAAGGGCGGTCGGCGAGAGCCCGTCGGGATGCAGGTAGTCGCAGAATCCGCGTTCGCACAGAACCTGCGCTCTTATGAGTTGTTCCTCCCGGGGGACGGTGCGGGGAACGATCAGAAGCGGCTTCCCCTGGCTGACGATTTCACAAACCGTATTATATCCCCCCATGCTGATCACGACCTGCGAGGCGCCGATGAGCCCTTCCATGAAACGATGGAACTTGAGAACGACAACCCCCCGCCCGCGGCTCCTCCGAACCACATTATCATAATGCGCCGGAGAAAGAAACGGCCCCGTCACGATCACCGCGCGGCATCCGTCGGGAAGGGGCTCCTTCTCGAAAGCTTCCAGGAATACGTCCACCACGGGGTAGCCGTCTCCCCCTCCTCCCGTCGTGACCAGGACGATCTTCTCACCGTCTCTTATGCCCAGTTCGGCGCGCACCGCATCGACTTCCGAAGCCAGGGGAATCTGCCTGGGTATGTAGCCCGTGAAGTGGACCTTCCCGGCCACATGCGAAGGTATGCGATACTCGACCACAGGATCGTAGAACTCCCTGCTGCCGTAAACCCACACCTCATCGTAGAGCCGGTCCATGGCGTCGTAGACGCCCTTCGCGGTCCACTCCTCGATGGTCGAAGTCGCATCGTCCATAATGTCCCGAAGACCGAGGATGGTTTTGCAGGACGGCAGTTCGGAATCCAGCCACATGAGCGTGTCCACCACTTCCCGCTTGAGCCCGAGCGGCGCCTTGTCCACGATGAAGAAGTGGGGACGGAACGCCATCGCCGTCGCAAGGATGAGCCCTTTCCTGATGTCCAGGACTTCCGCCGTATCGAGCTTCATGGAAAGGGGGAGGTACTGCTCGCCGGTGACTTTGATCATTCCGGGAATCCGTACGAAATCAATCCCCATGGGTATGTCGAATCGCCCCACCATGGGGGACCCGGTCAGTATGAGCACATTCGCGGGACACCGCCGCAGACTCCCCGCGATGGCGAGGCTTCTCCTTATGTGTCCCAACCCATACGTGTCATGAGAATACATCAGGATTTTAAGTGGATTGCGTCCGCTCAATTTTTCCTCTCTCAACCCCGCAATGGCGAAATGAACATTTATCCTGGAATGAGCAATGAACGGAAAAAGAGTCGCCTTCATGCTTCGCCGTGAAACCGCACGGAGTCACGGTGATCGGTCGGCACGCTTTTGCTGGATGTGACCCCCCTTGTCCGAGGATGAATAACCCTGGAAACCGCTGCGACTAAAGCTTTCTTCGATGCAGGAAAATATAGCGGAGTCACCGGCCCGTTCAAATGAGGTGGAACATTCGGAAAAGTATCACCCCATGGTGAAAACGGATAAACGCGCATAAGGTTGTCCGCCCAGTCGGCTGGGCTTACTGCTTCCGTACTCCGTTGGCAAAATATAGGCACGCGGGAATCGGAATGCAAGGAAGGTAGAACACCGAGGTGGAAAGCAGGGGAAGTTTCCGGGGTTTCCACGCAGGAGCGCATGGGTCTAAACTCAACAACCGGCCTGTGAGGGCCGATTGACGAACGGTAGGGCGAAATCCCGCCCTACCATTGGTCCGTCGTTTGTCTCCGTGCGGGTTGTTCCCCGTTGGGGGTATCCCGGTCAGGGGAGGCGGGGACAAGCCCCGCCCTATCGTTTGAGTAAGCCGTCGTCTTTCTGTTTTCGGGTATGACCCTTGTTCTTGCGCTAGAAAGCGGCGGAAATCCTGACTCCGCCGAAAATGTGGTCGTCCTCTCCATCCCAGTTCCAGCCGGTGTTGGACTCGAGCGCCCTCGAGGCCTCGCCGGACAGCGGGAAGGAATAGCCTACCCTGGGCGAAATGGTCACGTACTTTCCGACGGGGATATTGAGGGCCGCCAGGATCTGCCCGGTGTGCCATGCGTCATAAGCTTTGTTCGGATTATCGGGATCGAAGAAAGCGGCTCGCCTTTCCGAGTTCTGATAGAGGAAGGTCGCGCCCAGGTCCACGCTCATACCGTACCACGGCAACGCGAAATTGCGTGAAAGGTCGAACTGCACCCACCAGCCGGGATAATGGGATACTTCGCGGTATCCGGTCACCGCCAGCGTAACCCAGGGAGTGGCATAGGAGAGGCCTGCGTAGAGCTCCCACATGTCGAGGCCTACCAGGGAGTAGTAAATGGTTCCGATCGTCCCGTTCAGGTTGGGATAGAGTTCATGGGTATAGGAGAAAGTGAAGTCGGTCTCGTTCCAGTTCGCGTCATCGACGCCTTCCCCGAAACCGGCCGCCTCATGAGTGTCGAAGTTGCCCCACAAATTCACCGCAAAACCCTTGTAGCTCACGGTCACGGACGGCTGAATGACGGCGCTCTCCTTGCTCGCCGCATATCCGCGCCAGATGTACTGGCTGAGGAAGTCCGCGGTGAGGACGACCGCGGGTCTTTCCTCCTCCGGGGCGCTCACCGCTTCTTCCGCGAGAGCGGGAGCGGTCCCCAATGCCGCGACCCCGCACAAAGCCAGCGAAAGAACCATGACAAAAGTCCACATCCTACTGAAATTTCTCATCTTTCCCTCCTCAAATCGAATAATAAAGCCCGAAAAATTATGGCTCCCGGTTCTCATGGCATTCCAGTCGATGAATATGCATGCAGGGTGAGCCGTATCGGCACCAGGAATTTGCACGAAGCAGGCCAACGAGTTGCCGGCCCGGAGAATTCACTTTCCGGCGCCGCGCAACCCCGGAGCAAACGTTTTCGCTGTATTCCATCTGTCCGGAATTATTCAGTTGGGATCTGAACAGAGTACAGACCGCATCCTCCGGAGCGGTCCGCCTCGACGGCTGTAGGGGAAGGATGAAAGAACAATTTTGAATTTTTCCGATGTACGATTACATGATAGTGTACGATTTTGTACTTCGTGATCCCGGCGGGAGCATGAAAACCCGGAAAGCCGGGGGGACCGGCTCTCCTCCGGCGATTTCGCGCGCATCACCTGAATCGGGATGCCACATCCTCGTAGCTTCTCTCCAGGTCGCTCATCGTCGAATCCGCTTCGGGCCTGATTTCTTCCCATTTCCCGTCGCCTGCATCCCTCATTTTTGTAAGGGCCCTCGACGCAGCGGCCCTCTTCCTCCCCAGGTCATCCACCGCATTGTTGAATTCCTCCTTCATCTCCGGCCCCGCCGTTCTTGCCCGCACTCTCAACTCCCCTATCTTCGCATCCATGTCGTTGAGCCGCTTTTCGAACTGCAACCGGTATTCCTCCCCTGTCGTGGGTGAAACGTCGCCATTCGTGGGAGCGACATTGTCTGTCGTGGGGGCGGGGGCGGGGGCGGCGTCGCCGGCTTCCGAAGCCGCCCTCGCCTCTCCCACTACCGAAGGCGAAGAGGCCTGAGCGGCCGGCGCCTTTGATTCCGGAGAGGCCGTCCTGTCCTCCCGGCCGCACGCCAAGATAAATATGCTCAAGGTCAATAGAAGACCGATACCAATATTAAACCGCTTAAACATGCGCATCCTCCAACAGGTCATCCGTATCCGTCAAAAAGGGGGGTACTATCATGTACGTCCCCTGTTTTGTTCTCGTTATTTATACCTATTTTAATCATCCATCGAGCCGACGCCTTAATGAGGGGGCGAGGGGGCTTCCGTTTCATGAGGTTCCCGGCTTGAAACCGACGGGATTCATTGTCCGCCCCGCCCTTCCGCCGTCCCTGCTTGACCTTCCTCAACCAACTAATTAACCTATACATTACAATAACTTACCTTAAAGGAGGCATATTGCATGGAATTCAACCTCACCGAACTCAGAAAGAAGCGGCGGCCGTTATGGATGACCCAACTGGGCGCCGACTCCCTGGCCGACATCATGATAGGCGGCGGAGGCGATATCTGGATGGACCGTCTCTGGCCGGAGTGGACAAGGGAATACGGCAGCGAATTCACGCCCGAGTACGATTTTTACCAGGAAAACGATAAATATTACCTCAAAATGGAAGTCCCGGGCTGCCATAAGGACGATATCAAGGTTTCGATCAGCAACGGCAGGGACCTTACCGTCTCCGGAGCGAAGCAGGAGGAGGAGACGGCCACGCAGGAGCAGCAAAGAGATTACTACCGGAAGCAGTCGAAGTGCGGATTGTTCAGAAGTTCCATGCGCCTGCCGGAAGAGGTCGAAGATGAAAGCACCGTCGCTGTCCTCAAGGACGGGGTGCTCACCATCATCATGCCCCGCAAGGCCGGACAAAGCCGCAGGAACATCCCCGTATCATGACCGCGCTCCGAGGGGCGGAAGAAAAAACACCGGTTCCCCGTCTTTCAAACATGCCCCTCATAGTGTATGGTAGACAATCCCCGGGCGAAACCGGGGATTGTCGCCGATGGTGAAAATGTATGCAGAAAGAGGAAACCACACCGAACGAGAAAAGACCTGCCCGATGCCGGACATTCTCCTCATCCAGCCGCCCATCCGGGATTTTTACCTTACGGAAAAGCGGACCATCCCCTATGGGCTCTCCTGCATAGCGGCAGAACTGGTCCGGCAGGGTTTTTCCGTCGAGGTCCTGGATGCTCTCGCCACTTCCAACCGCAAGACCATCGATTTGCCCGGCGAGATGGCGTATCTGAAGGGATTCTATGGTGTCCACGACGTCTCCCCTTTCGCCCTCTTCCACCACTACCGGCACTTCGGATACAGCTTCCAATTCCTGGGGGAGCGGGCGGGCCGCTCCGGAGCATTCCTTGTCGGCGTCTCCTCCCTCTTCACCCCGTACAGCGGCGAAGCGTTGCAGACAGCAGAGGCGGTAAGAAAACACCTTCCCCGGTGCAAAATAGTCCTGGGCGGACACCATCCCACCGCCATGCCGGAGAGCGTCATGGAATGCGGGGCGGTCGATTACGTCATTCGAGGGGAAGGCGAGGCGGCTATGCCTGCCCTTGCGAAGGCCCTGCGGGAAGGGAGCGACGTCTCGAACGTTCCCGGAATTGTATTCCGCAAACCCGGCGGCGGACTCCACATCTCTCCTCCCGCGGTCCTGAAGGGACTGGACCGCTACGCGCCGGGAGGCTGCTTCCACAACCGGGACTACTATATGCGGGCGGGCAGACTCAGCGTAGCCGTGGTCGCCGGCAGGGGCTGCCCGCTGCACTGCACCTACTGCTCGGTGGGAGCTTCGGCCCATGCCGGGTACCGGCAAAGGAGCGTCCAGTCGGTCCTGGCCGAAATCGACGACGCCGTCGCCTCCGCATCCAGCCATAAAGTGGGTTTCATCGATTTCGAGGACGAAAACATTTCGCTCGACCGGCAATGGTTTCTGAATCTGCTCGAGGGATTGGCCCGACGTTACGCGGGGAGCGATAGTGGTCCCGAAGTGAGAGCGATGAACGGGCTCCTGCCGGCCACTCTCGACCGGAAGATCATCCATGCGATGAAGAGAGCCGGCTTCAAGGTGCTGAACCTTTCGTTGGGGTCCACTTTGCCGGAGCAGTTGAGGTGCTTCAGGCGTCCCAACGTGAACGCCGCCTTCGATGATGCGTTGCGACATGCGGAAAAGTACGGGATGCAGGCAGTGGGGTACGTCATTGCGGGCGCTCCCGGCCAGACCCCCCTGGGGTCGGTGTCGGACCTCCTGTTCCTGGCTCGAAGAAGGGTCCTCGCAGGCGTTTCCATCTACTACCCCTCCCCCGGAAGCGAGGATTTTCTCAGGTGCGGGGAAAGGGCCATACTCCCTCAAAGCCTTTCCCTGATGCGCTCCAGCGCCATCCCCATCTCGGACACCACCACCAGGGTCGAGAGCGTAACGCTGCTGCGGCTCGGCAGAATACTCAACTTCATGAAGTCCCTCATCGACAGCGGCGCCGGTTTGCCGGACCCCGAACCGGAACCGGCCCGCACGGAGAGGCCGGACCCGCTCCGAAGGGTGGAAACGGGCAGGATTCTCCTCGGCTGGTTTCTTCACGACGCTATCATAAGGGGCATTACCCCGGAAGGGGAAACGTTCCGGCACGATTGCTCCCCCGACCTTTGCAAGGCGTTCGTCGAGGGGTTGAAGGGATTAACCGTACGAGGCGTGGTCTCGTAGTCGGGTTAACCAGTTCTGTCCGGGTTGCGGGTTACGGGTTGGGGGGGT
>CAYOVG010000389.1:0-6178 GCA_964407285.1 uncultured Syntrophobacteraceae bacterium | reverse complement strand
ATCTTCTTTATGCCTCATCGAATACAACCTTATTTGCATTCACTCTTCATTCCTGAAGCGATGGTCGATTGATTTCCTGAGGAGAGTATAGTGAGAAAGAAACATCACACAAAACTGGTCCATGAGGGTGACTATGTAGCTCAGATTGATGTTGAACTCATCTACACGGATGAGGGATGGTCACCCTATTTGTCGTTGGATGATGCTCAGAAGTTGGACGATGTGCGGGAGGCATTGCGGAGGAAAGATCTAAAGACAGCTTCACAGCATGCACGTGTCTATTCCTTAACTCCGATCGCCCTATAGCCTTCGTACGAAGTTGAGCCGTTTCAGTGGGGGATGTCTCCGTCCAACGAGAACCATGCCAGGAGGAGGAACAATTGAATCGAACAGTGCTTGAACTCTATCTGATGTCTTTAGTGACATCTCAACTGTGTTGGAGGAGAACCTCAATGTCGAAGTTGTGAAGACTTTTGAGGACCGGATTCAAGCGTTCGTTGATTGCGGTTTGGACATGCTTGGTTTGCGACGCGATGAAATCTTGCTCGGGACTGCCGGGGACAATGCAATACTTGTTTTTGACGAGGCCGCAACTATGCATCAATTTGCACGGTTAGTCCACGAACAGACCGTGGAACATAATCGCTCCAAGTCAGTAGAATTGGCCAAGCGCTGGTTTCGTATGGGGGCGGCGACCGGTGCCATTCTGGTCCTTGAATCCGAACGTAGAATAATCGGTTCCACGGTCGGTCGGGCAGTGAGATTGGAATCTGCCGCCAACAGAGGGGTCCGCGCGGGTCCGGGAGGCGGGCCATGGTAAGTCCACAGTATTTCAGGGAAAGTCCTCAAGGAGTTGGCCCGTTTCAGGCTTAAAGCCCTGTTTTGGGCATAGAAACTGACCCTTTGAGGAGAGAGGCAAAGGGGCATGGCCGGAGCCGGACGGCACTGCCTGCCGAATTTGATGGATTTGCTCCGTATGCCCACCCTGGATATGCTGTAAAGCTTCCATGGAGCTTGGGTGGAACAAAGATTTGAAAGGGGGGACAAAAGTATTGGCAAAGCAGGATACTTCTGAACCTCTCAAAGGAGCTTGAAGCATTTCGCAAACCAATCAAAATTGCATGCTGTAGTTGAGACTCGAAGTCTTGTGGCCTCTGCGGCAATGAGAGAAAAGACATAGGCGCCGTGAAACTTCCAAGGAATCAGGAAGCTATTGTTCCGGAGGAGAAGATTACCGGCTATCTTCTCTCCGAGGGCCATCCAGTTGGAAAAGCAAAGGCCAGGTACTTCAAGAAGATCGGGTACGGCTAGAAGAACGTTGCACAACTGAGGGAGGATCTGGTCGAAATTGCCGTCAGCAATGCAGTGAGTGAAGAAGTCAGGACTGTTTTTGGTATAAAATACATTGTTGATGGGACTGTGGTTTCACCAGCGGGCATCAGAACACGACTTCGTACTGTATGGATCATTGAAGTCGGGGAGAGTCTGCCTCGGTTCGTCACAGCATATCCTGCAGGCGAGGAGACGATAGAGGAGTAGGAAGTGATCAGAGAACTGGAAGCCATTGTACTCACCCGAGATATTCCTGAGCACGGACTGCGCCGCGGGGACATCGGGGCGGTGGTGCACTGCTATAAGGATGGAGTAGCCTTTGAGGTTGAGTTTGTCACCGGGAAGGGTGATACGGTGGCGGTCATCACGCTGGAGTCCAAGGACGTACGCCTCATGCACCCCAATGAGATACTCCATGCGCGTGAAATCAAAGCCGCATAGATCCGGGTTTTGCATGGAGAGATCATTGAGGATTATTCGGCCGACATGCCGTATCCAAACTGTCTCGTCTCAGATGGGCTAACGATGGCCCTTGCATGCCCTGTGCCGAATCTTCCAAACGCCACATCACAGCACATAGGTCGTAGCAGGATTCGGGATGTGATGCTCCTGGTATTCCCAGACGATGTGGTTGGTGGAACTTTCAGTCATTCAAGAAAGTCCGGATCTTGACCGTTTAGAGTGTATCTCGAAAAGGAGTTGAATTGCCGGAGCGATCAATCCATACCCACGGCGAAGTAAACCGCCAGCGCCGTCAGGGCGAATGCTACCCCGTAGTTCCATTTTATTTTCTCCCCCATCACGAAGATGGCGAACAGCACGAATACGCTCAGTGAGATCACTTCTTGAATGATTTTTAGCTGGGTGGCGGAGAAGTGGGCATAGCCGATACGGTTGGCGGGCACCTGGAAGCAGTACTCGAAGAACGCGATTCCCCAACTGATAAGGATGATGCGCGGTATCGATGAGTTTGCGCCTGCGAATTTGAGATGTCCATACCATGCAAATGTCATGAAGGCGTTCGAGATTATCAGCAAAGCAACTGTTTTCATTCCGAAAATCCCCATCCGCTGCATCGAGTGTCGAGTGTAAGTGAGAAATCGCCTTTGTAAGTGGCCCGGTGAGCCCCACGCGGAGATTCCTCCGGGATCCCTTTCCATCCCGTGCGAGTTTTCCGTCCGGCGGGCGATTCTGCCGGAAAACCGTCCGGCGTGCAAGTACTTATTGTGGTTCCACGGGGAGATGTTTTCCTGGTGCTTGCAAGTGGTGGGACATGCCGCTCTCGGGATTGGAACGTACTGCTCACAGTGCTCGCAGGATTCGAACGTGCTGTTCACAGGATTGGAGCGTACTGCTCGCAGGGTCGGGTTTCTACCGTTCGCCCGGACACATGGAAGCCTGTCCTTTCGCCGCGCACCCGTAACCGCGCATCCGTAACCGCCCATATCCGCACGCCCATATCCCCATATCCGCACACCCGTATCCGCGCACCCATATCCCCACGCCGGTATCGCCCATTTCTCCGTTATCTTCGCCTACGCCGCTATCTTTTGATACCCTCGGGCGCCCTTTTTGGTGTACCATGGAAGCTGCTCAAGCCATACGGTCACATTGTCTTCGCGGTTTGCGGCCCGGCGATATCGCCGTTTTCACTATCTCACGGATTCGGTCGAGGTGCGTGTATGGGAGTTTCGGCCTGGCATATATGGTTGGTTCTGGGTATTTTGCTTTGCATCGCGGAGATCCTGACGCCTGCGTTCGTGCTGGCGTCTTTCGGGTTCGCATGCCTCTTCGCGGCCCTGGCGGCGGCGCTCGACCTCGGAATTCTCATGCAACTCACGGGTTTCATCGTGGGCGTCCTGGTGGCGTTCTTCGGCCTGCGCCCGTTTTTCATGAAGTACGGCTACGGGGAATCCCGTAACGTCAGGACCAACGTCGACGCCCTCGAAGGCCTGCGCGGGCGCGTGATCCAGACTATCGACAACCGGCGCGCCACCGGCCGGGCCATGGTGCGCGGCGACGACTGGCGCGCCGTCGCGGCGCTCGACGGGGAAGTGATCGATGCGGGCGAGGAAGTGGAAGTCGTGGGGGTGGATGGAGTCAAACTTATCGTGAAACGGCGCTCGATGGAAGCGCGCGAAGGGAATCAAAGGGGGGAATGATGGCGGGTCTTATGATTGTCCTGGTGGCGTTGGTGATCCTGGTCGTGGTGTTTGCCGTTAGAGGCGTCATGATCATTCAGCAGTCGGAAACCATGGTGGTCGAGCGTCTCGGCAGATACCACCGTAAGTTGAATTCCGGCGTGAACATTCTCTGGCCGATCTTCGATAAACCCCGGCAGATCGAGTGGCGCTACGTCGTGACGGACCCGAGCGGGCACAACATCCCGCGGCGCGTTACGGTCAAAAGGATCGACCTTCGCGAGACCGTTTACGATTTCCCCAAGCAAAGCGTCATCACCAAAGACAATGTCGTTACCGAAATCAATGCTCTTCTGTACTTTCAAATCATCGATCCGGTGAAAGCGGTGTACGAAATTGCGAACCTTCCGGATGCGATCGAGAAGCTCACTCAGACGACCCTTCGAAACATAATCGGTGAACTGGACCTCGACGAAACCCTCACGTCCAGGGACACCATCAACAGCAAGCTCAGGGCGATTCTGGACGAAGCGAGCGACAAGTGGGGCGTTAAGGTCAATCGCGTCGAACTCCAGGACATCACGCCTCCGCCCGAGATCCGGGATGCGATGGAAAAGCAGATGCGCGCCGAGCGCGACCGCCGGGCGGCGATCCTCGAGGCGGAGGGGTTGAAGCAGTCGGCCATCCTGGAAGCCGAGGGAACGCGTTCGGCCGAAATCAGTCGGGCCGAAGGAATCAAGCAGGCGAAGATCCTGGTGGCGGAAGGCGAGGCGCAGGCCCGTGTGAAGGTGGCCCAGGCGGAAGCGGCGGCCGTCAAGCTTCTCACCGACGCCCTGGCGCAAGGCAAAGCGGAACCCACGACTTATCTTATTGCGGTCAAGTACATCGAAGCCCTGAAGGACATGGTTTCAGGGAAGAACAACAAAGTCGTCTACCTGCCTTACGAGGCGACCGGCATCCTCGGGGCGCTCGGGGGCATCGGCAATCTCTTCCGGGAGAGCGGGCCGAGGGGGAATCCGGCATTACCTCACATGGATCAGGCGTCCTTGCCCGGAAACGAAGAAGCCGGCCGCGATGACGAGCGCAATGAGCGATTCGACCGTGGATAACGGATGTAAGAACATGTGGTTGACCGACAACGAACTCAAACCTCGATCTGTCTGTTTGTCTTTCCCGTTTCCGGTCGCCCGCGATACGGCGGGCAGGGCGGACATGAGGAGCTTCCCATGAAAATCGCGTATTTCGACTGCTTCTCCGGCATCAGCGGAGACATGATCCTGGGGGCGATGCTGGACCTGGGCATGCCTCGGGAGACGCTCCTGGAGGAACTCAAAAAGCTCCCCGTCCAGGGCTACCGGTTCCAGATCGGCAGGGAGCGGCGCGGGGCGATCGGCGGCACGCGCGTCCGTATCGATATCGACGGGCATCAGCACGCGCGTCGCTACTCCGATATCGAAAAGCTCATCCGGGAGAGCAGCCTCGACCCCGCCGTCCGGGAAAGGAGCATGGCCGTCTTCGAACGCCTCGGGAAGGCGGAATCGCGGGTGCACGGGATTTCCCTCGAGGAGGTCCACTTCCACGAGGTCGGGGCGCTCGATTCGATCCTCGACATCGTTGGAAGCGTCATCTGTATCCACCACCTGGGGATCGAGCGGGTGTGCGCATCGAGGGTTCCCGTCGGGCGCGGGTTCGTCAAGACCCAGCACGGCCTCCTGCCCATTCCGGCCCCCGCCGCGGCCCTGCTCCTGGAGGGCGTCCCCGTGTACGACAACGGCGTGGAGCGGGAACTGACGACCCCGACCGGCGCGGCGGTCCTCACCACCTTCGCCGATTCCTACGGCACGGTCCCCGACATGGTCCTCCGCGGGACGGGGTACGGCGTCGGGAGCAATTCCGCCGCCAACCCTCCCAATCTCCTTCGCGTGATGCTGGGGGACGCCCGCACGGCGTACACACGGAAGCGCCTCATGCTCATCGAGACCAACATCGACGACATGAACCCCGAGTTCTACGATTACGTCTTCGAGCGGCTCTTCGACGCGGGCGCGCTCGACGTGAGCCTCGTCGCCCTCCAGATGAAGAAAAACCGCCCCGGCGCGCTTCTTCGCGTGTTGGCCGACCCCTCCCTGCGTTCCGCGATCGTGGATATCCTCTTTCGGGAGACCACTTCCCTCGGGGTTCGTATCCAGGAGGTCGAACGGCTGGAGGTCCCGAGAAAAATAGAAGAAATCGATACTCCTTATGGTCCTTTCCGGGTAAAATGGATCGAGCTTCCGGACGGGCGGAAGCGATGCGCGCCCGAATACGACGACTGCAAGCGGGCGGCGCGCGAGCATCGCCTGCCGATTCGAAAAATTTACGAGGACGTCCTCCTGCAGGCCGGCCGGGAGCATGGGGAGGGGAGCGGAGAACAATGAAAGAGGAATCGAGAAACATCGTCGGGTTGCTCGTTACCATCGGGGATGAACTGCTCCTGGGAGACATCCCCAACGGCAATTCGCTCCACATTGCCGTGGAACTGCGTTCGAAGGGGTTCCGGCTGGGGAGCATGCTCACCATCGGGGACGCGGAAGAGGAGATCGTCCGGACCCTCTCCGGCGCCGCGACGGGATACGATTTCATCATCGTCTCCGACGGCCTCGGCCCGACCGAGGACGACCGCACGCCGTACGCGGCGTCGCGGGCCTTCGCCCGGCCCCTGGCCA
>CAYOVG010000388.1:0-6184 GCA_964407285.1 uncultured Syntrophobacteraceae bacterium | reverse complement strand
TCGGAGAACTGGACGCCGGTGGAAAGCGCCACATACACATCCCCGGTAGCTGTCGGGCTGTCGGTGGCGAAGGTGATTATGTCGACTCTTCCGTCTCCGTCGACGTCACCCACATCCGGCCGCTCGTAAGTGCTTACGGCGAAGAAATCGTGCCAGATGACGGGAGAACTGAAGCTTCTCCCCGTGGAGAGGGCGACGTAGACCTTGCCCTGCTTGCGGGCAAAGAGCACGAGGTCGGCCATTCCATCGCCATTGGCGTCCCCTGCTTTGATCACGTCGTCGGAATCGCTGCCGATGGAGCCCAGCCACGGCGGACCCGTGGGGTTCATGCCCCCTCCATACGAAGTGGCCACATAAACCTCTTTTGTGTCCTCTCCGAGCCAGCAGGCGATGTCATCCATTGCATCGCCGTTGAAATCGCCTATCACGATGGTCTGGGTCTTATCGATCGCAAACCAGTCGTTCCACTTGTCGCTGTTTCCGAATTTGTTCCCCTGCGAGAGAGCGACGTAGACGTCCCCTACGGCATTGGGGTTTTCCCTGGTGAAGGTGATGATGTCCTTTCTTCCGTCACCGTCGAAGTCGCCCACCATCGGGGTTTCCCTGGAATCCACGGCGAACCAATCGTTCCAGACCGTCAACTCCACCGCTTCGAAAGCCCCCATATCGACTCCCGCTCCTTGCGGGCGAGGGTAGCCATTGATGTCGTCCATGGGCGCTCCGGTGGGAGTGCCTCGATCCTTGGCGGGGGAATCCTCCTGCAGATTGTAGTTGTCGGTTCCATGGAATTTCGGATCGGTTCGCGTATTGCCGGTTCCCGTGTATCCGCCTTGCACCGTGCTGTAGGTGATGGAGACGGCGCTCGATGTAAAGACTTCATTCGGGAGATCATTCCACAGGATGGAGTTGGTCACGGCAGGGGTCGCGCCCGATGTCCCCAGCGCTCCTCCTGAAAGGTTCGTGCTGTTGTCGGCCAGGGTGCAGTTCACTACGCGCAATGACGAATTGTCGCTGTAAATGCCGCCGCCATAGGTGTTCGCGTAATTGCCTCCGACCACGGTGTTGGTCAGGTTGACGGTCCCGTTCCGGGCGTAGACGCCGCCTCCCTCGCCGCCATAGCTGTTGTTCTTGCTGATGTGCGACTTCGTCAGGTTGAAGGTGCTGTCGGACAGGTACATGCCTCCTCCGAGAGTGGAGGACGCCCCGGGGCTTCCGGTATTGTTCCTGCTGAAAACCGAACCGGAAATACTGGTGGACGAATTGTCCGAGTATAGCCCGCCTCCGCTGGTCTGAGCCGTATTCGAGCGCACGAACATGCTCGTACCGGCCAGACTGGAGGACCTGATCGCCAGTCCTCCACCGTTGGCGCTGCTGTTCCCCGTGATGGTGGTGGAACTGATCGAAAGATCCGTGCCGCTGGAATACACCCCGCCGCCGTACGAATCGGCATTCGAACTCGTGTTGCTGTCGATAGTGGAATAGATGATGGTGGGAGAACCCGCGGCATCGTAGTGAATGCCTGCGCCGTAGGGCGCCGAGTTACCGGATATGACGCTGTTTTTGATTGATACGGAAGTCAGTGAGGTCCTTCCCGTGCTGTAGATCCCTCCGCCGCCCGAGGCGGAGTTGGAGCTGATGGTCAAGTCGCTCAAAAACGGTGCGGAATTGCTGGTGTATATTCCGCCGCCGTTGGCCGAAGCCGTATTGCTGGTGATGATACAGTTGCTGATGGTGGGGGAGGCATTCTCGATGTAGATTCCGCCACCGGATGATGCGTTGCCGTTTTTGATGGTGAATCCATCCAATACGGCTTTCTGGTTTTCAAAAGTATGGAAGTGGAACCCCCTCGTGTTTTGCTGGTTCCCACAATCGATGATCGTGCTTTGAGCGCCGTTTTGAGACCTGACGCTGATCAATTTCCCCTTGAAGTCGATATTTACGTTTCCCGTGCCTGTATAGGTCCCATCTCTCACGATTACTGTATCGCCGTCCTGAACGCTGTCGATCGCATCCTGGATAGTGGGATAGTTGTCGGGAACGAAGACGGTCGCAAGAGCCGGACCCGATAGAAGAAGTACCGCGCCGATCGTGAACAGAAAGATGCTTACCGGAAATGGAATACCTCTGATTCTCATAGCTTGTCCCTTTCTTTGATGCCGGGAAATGGACTTTGGATTGAATGGACTATCCAACCGGGGTTTCTCGGTCCTGGTGAACCGGGGGGCTTGGGGCATGGAATTGCTCCATGAGGATGATTGCGCCCGGCACGGTCGAAGTTTTTCAATTCCCTGGTCCTCCAATAGTCTGAACTAACCGACAACACTGCAACAATCACCTTGACAATGGAAATGGCGGACCACCGGCAGTCGTTCCATCCTTGTTTTCGCCTCGCGTGGATTGACATCCGGGAAGCGGAATGGAACCTGAAAGCATGCAAATGCTCGTTAATGGAGGATGCCCGTGGATTCCTCGCCTGTTGTTGAAGCTCTGAGACGAACCCAATCAATCACGTACATCCGGTTGGAATCCGGTTGGAATGGAAAATTGCCCGATGATGTCTCCTTGCGTTTTCGGTGTGCCTCGTTCGTGTGTAAGACTTTTGATGTCCTCCGCGTTATGAATGCCAGCATCCTAGAGTCATACAATAACAATGCATACGAATACGGAGAGAGTCAATAGTAGGTGGGTTGAAAAAGTTAGGAGTTACCGGTACTTACTGGTAAGTTGCGAGTCGCTTTTGTCAAGCGCCCGCTCTTCATGCAAATGCGGGAAGTCGGCAAAAGTCCGTTCAGGTGCTTATCCTATAGTCCTGAAGCAAAAGAGAAACGGCCCGCCCGCCCGGTTGCGCGCAAGGCGCGAGGAATGGCGCGAATTACCTTGGACTGTGCGGATACATGTGCTATAAGGAGGGGCGAAGTTCCTACCCCCTGCATATGTTCATGCATAAAGCATAAAAAACGGAAAGACGGGTTCTCCGGAAGACTGCCGCATAATGCGCCGTGTATCGGTTTGTATTAAACGGTCGATATCTGCGTGTTTTTTCCCGTCCAATCTTGAACCCGAAACCAGGGGAGCGAAGATATGTCGATCAGAAGGTTTTCAAGTGACATGAGCGCGGTAATTGCGCTGCTGTGTGTGCTGTTGCTGTACGGGGCCGCCTTTGCGGCGGGTGCGGAAGAAACGTCTCGCGAGCCCGCCGGGAGTGGAGTTCATGGCCGGGGGCAACCCTCCAATGAGGTTCGCGCTGCAACAGGCGATACCGCCGGGGAACGGACAACTTCCGGTGCGCCGGGTAGGGATGACGGCGGCAGCGCCTCCGGAACCGCCGCGGCCGGAACCGGCGCGGCCGGAGCCGGCGCGGCCGGAACCGCCGGGAACGGATCGTCCACGGATGGAAAACTGTCCTCGACCCGGCGTAGCATCAAAATCGGGGACCAGGTAATCGACTACCGGGCCACGGCCGGGTACCTGCCGATTGTGGATGCGGACGGCAAGCACAAGGCGGATATCTTCTTCACCGCATACGTGAAAGAAACCGATGCTTCCGCTTCGGCGCAAAGGCAAGGGCGCGGGGAGGTCCGGGATGCTTCGCGGCCCGTCTCGTTCGCCTTCAACGGGGGACCCGGAGCCGCGTCCGTCTGGCTTCACCTGGGAGCGCTCGGACCCAGGATGGCGGCCGTGGAAGGCAATGACCGGCTGCTTCCGCCACCGTACGAGCTTACCGACAACCCCTTTTCGTGGCTGGCGTTTACCGACCTGGTCTTCATAGATCCGGTCGGGACCGGGTACAGCCGCCCCGCGAGCGGCGAAGACGCGAAGCAGTTCTATTCCGTAAAGAACGATATCGAATCCGTCGGCGAGTTCATCCGGCTGTACTGCACGCGGTTCAACAGATGGCCTTCCCCGAAGTTTCTCGTGGGCGAAAGCTACGGGACCACCAGGGCGGCGGCGCTGGCGTCCCACCTCCAGGACAGGCATCATATTCTCCTTACCGGGGTGGTGCTCGTCTCCCCGGTACTGGACTTCCAGACGATTCTCTTCACCGAAGGCAACGATCTCGTCTATTTCATCTACCTGCCGGCTTATACCGCCACGGCGTGGTATCACAAGAAGCTGCCGCCCGACTTGCAGGCGGACCTGGAGAAGGCCCTTTCGGAAGCCGAGCAGTGGGCCCTTTCGGACTATCTCACCGCCCTTGCCGCCGGGAGCGCGCTTTCTCCGGAGGTGAGGAAAACGGTCGTGGAAAAGCTGTCCCGCCTTACGGGCATTTCCGCGGCTACGGTCGATAAAGCGAATCTTCGGATCGACCAGGTCCTGTTCGCCAGGGAACTCCTTGCCGGCGAGCGGAAGATCGTCGGAAGGCTCGACAGCCGCTTTACATACGACAATAGCAATCCCACGAACTGCGGTTCTACGTACGACCCCATTCTCTTCACGACTGCCGGGATATACGGGACGGTCATGAGGGATTACGTGCGCCGCGATCTCGGGTTTGAGACGGACATACCTTACGAAGCGCTGAACGATAAGGTGGTCGGGAACTGGGACTGGCATTCGGGAATGGGAGGCCGGCAGGGCTACGTGTACGTTACCGACAACCTGCGTGAAGCCATGATGGAAAATCCCAACCTGCATGTCTTGATGGCCGGGGGGTATTTCGACCTGGGAACTCCCTATTACGCCGCCCGCTATTCGGCCAATCACCTGGGGCTTCCCCCTTCGCTGCGCGGCAACCTGACCCTTGCCTTCTACGAGGCCGGGCACCAGATGTACACTCACAAACCCTCGCATGAGAAGCTCTTCAAGGATGCGGCCGCATTTTACGGGCATGCCGTTTCAATGCGGGAATGAATGGAAGGAATCGATCGAGTGGAGAAATTCGTCAGTGTAATCAAGGCCGGTGTTCGTGAAGGGATTTCCGATATATTCATTGCGGGGGGGCGGCCGACCGTTTTCCGAAAGAACGGGACCATCAGTTTCGGCAATCATATCCAATGGGCGCATAAGGAAGTGGACGCCCTGGTCGAAAAGATGCTGACGGCGAGGCAGTTGCAGTTGCTCGGGAGTCGCCTGTCGGTAGATCTCGCCATGTCGGTCGAGCACGTGCGCGTCCGCATGAACGTCTTCGCCACGACGCAGGGGCTCAGCCTGGCCGTCAGGCTCCTGCCCGGAGTGGTCCCCACCATCGCAAATCTCAACCTCCATCCCTGTCTGCAAAGTATTTGCAAGGGAACAAGCGGCCTCGTCCTGATATGCGGGGCCTCCGGCAGCGGTAAATCCACCACTATCGCGGCGCTCGTGGACGAGATAAACCGCACGCGCGCCACGCATGTCATCACCTTGGAAGATCCGATAGAATATCGGTTCGCGTCGAACAAGTCCTTGATCGAACAAAGAGAACTCGGCGCCCACATTCCCTCGTTCGAACAGGGCCTGATCGATGCGCTCCGGGAGGACCCCGATGTCATCGTCGTCGGGGAGATCAGGGAACCGGAAACCATCCGGCTTACACTCAACGCGGCCGAATCGGGACACCTGGTGATTGCCTCGCTCCACGCCTCCAATACGGAGGATGCCCTCCACAGGTTCTGCAACTCCTTCCCCTCCGAAGTGCAGGAGATGGCCCGCATACAACTGGCGTCCACTCTTTCGTGGATAGTCGTTCAACGGCTGGTCTACATGGAGAAGTTCGGATGCAGAGTGCCGGTGCTTTCGATTCTCCAGATCAACCAGGCCATAAAGGGGCTCATCCGGGAAAACAAAATGCCCCAAATCCAGAATACAATGCAGATGGGACGGTCGGAAGGAATGTTTTCCATGGATGCGTACTGGAAGGATTACCTCAGCAAGCGTGAGCACATTATTCCTCCGCACATCAGCTTCAAGCCGTCGGCCGAGGCGAGCCCGGACCCCGTCTATCATTCTCCTCTCCTGAGTCCGGCTGTCGAGCCGGCCCGCATGCCCGCGAGAAGAACGATGAACTATGCCGTGAGGGATGCCGCGGGCGTTCCCCCCATGCCCCAGCCCCATATCGATCGGCGCTCCGACGACGGCTACTATGTCATTGAAGAAGATGTGCGGCTCGATGAACTGATCCATGAACTCAACAAATCCCACAAACAAGATTAGCCGGGTTGCGGGTTGCGGGTTGCGGGTTGCGGGTTGCGGGTTGCGGGTTGCGGGT
>CAYOVG010000387.1:0-6288 GCA_964407285.1 uncultured Syntrophobacteraceae bacterium | reverse complement strand
CATTGCGGCTCTCGGCGGGTGCAATACGTTCGGGCAGCAGGCGATCAACCCCTTTCAAACCACCGCGCCTGAAGGATCACAGCAACAGGCGCCTCCCCCGGAGCCGTACGCGGCTCCCTACCAATCGTCTCCATCGAGCCAGGCGCCGGCTGCGCCGGCTCCTTCCAGCCCCACTTACTACAACTTCCCGGACATCGCCATTCCGCCTGAAATGTCCCTGATGTCCGGCGACTCGTTCGTGGTTCAAAACGGCCAGAACCGGGTCGGGCTTCTCGTATTCAGAGGCCGGGTCGATCCCATATCGCTCTACAATTTCTTTCAGGCGTCCATGACCCAGGGCGGCTGGACCCAGAAGGGCGGCTTTCAGCATTTGAGGTCTATCCTCATCTATGAAAAATCCGATAGGATGTGTATCATTAATGTTGCCGAGAAAACAGTTTTCACGTACGTGGAGATTTATGTCGTTCCTACCGGAAGTTAGAGCCTGCATGGTTCGGAAGGCGGTTGTTCGGTGAAGGGAAAATCGATACTTTTGGGCGTGAGCGGCGGGATTGCCGCGTATAAGGCCGCGGACCTCGCGCGCCTGCTCGTAAAGGCCGGGACCGGCGTGCGGGTGGCCATGACGGCCAATGCCCGGCGCTTCGTCACGCCTTTGACCATGCAGGCGCTGTCGGGAGAACAGGTCCTTACCGACCTGTTCGACCTGGGTTCCGAATCCCTCATAGGCCATATAGAAGTGGCGCGGGCCGCGGAACTGGTCATTCTCGCTCCTGCCACGGCAAATCTCATCGCCAAAATGGCGGCGGGCATCGCCGACGATTACCTGACCACCGTTCTGCTCGCGACAACCGCCCCCGTTCTGGTGTGTCCCGCCATGAACACCAAAATGTACGAGCACCCGGTCACACAGCGCAACCTGGCCACCCTGCGGGACCTCGGACATACTATTTTGGAGCCGTGCGAAGGCGTGCTGGCCTGCGGTGAAGAGGGCAAGGGGAAGCTCCCCGACCCCGCGGCCATTGTGGAAACCGCGCATCGGCTGCTTACGCCTCCGACGCTTCGCGGACGGCGAATACTCGTTAGCGCCGGCCCCACCCGCGAGTTCTTCGATCCGGTGCGTTTCATCGCCAACCCGTCCAGCGGAAAGATGGGCTATGCGCTGGCGGCCGCTGCCGCCAGGCGCTCCGCGGAAGTCCACCTGGTTACGGGACCGTGTTCCATAGCTCCTCCCCCGGGCGTGCATACGGTCCGGGTGACGGGGGCCCTCGAGATGAAAGACGCCGTCGAGGGGCGGGCGCCGGACATGGACGCGATAATCATGGCCGCCGCCGTGAGCGACTACAGGCCGGCCGAAACGGCGCCCCAGAAGGTGAAGAAGGCTTCGGACGAACTTCACATCACGCTGGTCAAGAACCCCGACATCTTGTTCCTGCTGGGACAAAAGAGGAAAGCGGGCCAGGTCCTCGTCGGCTTTGCCGCCGAAACCGAGCATTTGATCGAACACGCTACGCAGAAGCTCGCAAGGAAGAACCTCGACTTCATCGTCGCCAACAACCTCACGAGGGAAGGATCGGGGTTCGGCGTCGACACCAACGAGGTGAAAATCATCTATCGGGATGGGAGGACGGAAGAACTCCCGTGCATGGATAAAGGCGAAGTGGCGGACCGGATAATGGACCGGGTGGAGCGCCTTCTGCGCTGAGACGGGTTGGGGCGTGCGGTGGAACCTGATGAGAGAGACCTGGAAGAACTGATCCGGACGATTCACGGCCTGCGATGGCTGCTGACCGGCCTTCGTGCGAACGGGGTGGAATCCTGGCTTGCGCGGCCGCCCGGAACCGGCGGCGCCGCGCAAACCGACGGGACCGCGGCGAGCGAGGCTTCAGCCGTATCGCCCCCCCTGCAACCGGATGCCGGAGAGCCTGCCATGGATGATGGCGGCGGGAATGCGCCCGGTGATGATACGGGTTCCGGCTTTCCGCCGGAGGCGGCGGAAAGCGGGGATGCGGAAGGAGTATCCACTCCGGAAGAAAGCCTCCTCACCCCGCGTCTCGCCCGGCCCTGCAGGCCGTCCCTGGACGCCATACGCCTGGAGATGGGAGACTGCAGCCTGTGCCGCCTCCACTCGACGCGCACGCGCCTCGTTTTTGGGGAAGGGTTTCACGAGACGTCACTGGTGTTTGTGGGAGAGGGCCCGGGTTTTGACGAGGACCGGCAGGGAAGGCCTTTTGTCGGAAGGGCGGGAAAGCTCCTGGACAAAATGATCCGTTCCGTCGGACTGCGGCGGGAGGAAGTCTATATATGCAACGTGGTGAAGTGCCGCCCTCCCAAGAACCGCACCCCCAACCCCGATGAGATCGCTTCGTGCTCCCCTTTCCTCTTCAGGCAACTGGAGGCGATTCAGCCACGCGTGATATGCGCTCTCGGGGCGTGCGCGGCGCAAACCCTCCTCAAGACATCTCAGGCCGTTGGGGCGCTTCGCAACAAGGTCCATTATCGGCATGGAATCCCGCTCATCGTCACGTACCACCCGGCATACCTGTTGAGGACTCCCGCCCAGAAGGCCGCTACCTGGCAAGACCTCAGGGAAGTGCGCCGGATATTGAACGCAAGGCATTGACCGCGGTCGAAGCCTTCCGGATGTCCAGCTTTCGCGGGATTTCGGGAAGCGGATGGAGCAGCCGGCGGCGCGCGATCGAGCACAAGATTTGCCGTAAGTTGCATTTGCGGCTTGACAAAGTCCCGCCGCACAGTTTACAAATTGAAATTCACGTTGGCATGTGAACAGCAGGGTTGCGTGCACGGCTGATGGGTGCGTTCGATATCAGGGAAGGGTTGCCGCGCGTCCTGATGAATCGGCGGTTTGTATTTAATGAGTGGCGATTTCGATTTTTTTATTATAATAGGGATGAGGTAAACTGCTATGAAAATGACTTTCCAGCCCAGTAACTTGAAGAGAAAGCGGACTCACGGATTTCTGGTCAGAATGGCCACCAAGAACGGCAGGGCCGTACTGAGAAGGCGCAGAGCAAAAGGCCGGAAGCAACTGGCCGTTTGATACATCGTCTTCCCTTGAGTTCTACGAACCGGAATGCCGGAGGCATGGATCTGTTCAGGGACCGCCATCGTTTTCGTCCCCATGAGAAATTGCGCGCATCCCGTGATTTCCAGCGGGTCAAGGCAGTGGGCAGGCGCAGGCGGACACCGCATTTTGGGGTAAATTTCGCACCAAACGGTCTTACCCATCATCGTCTCGGTTTAATCGCACTGAAGCGGTATTGGAATGCTGTAGGCCGGAACCGGATGAAGCGCGTTTTGCGTGAGTGGTTCCGGCTAAATAAAGACCGCGTACCTTCGCCGGGTCTCGATATCGTCATTATCGCCCGTCCCGGAGCGGAGCATCTCTCGCTTGTAGATATATCGAGTGAGATTCTCCCGGTCATCACCGGAGGGAATGGCTGTAATTAATGGTTAGAAACCTGCTTTTAGCTTTGATCCGTCTATACCAGGTTATTATCTCTCCCTTATTAGGGTCCTGCTGCCGATTTGTCCCTTCGTGCTCCAATTATACTTATGAAGCCATTCAGATATACGGACCGCTCAGGGGTTCGTACCTGGGGATAAAGCGTTTGCTGCGATGTCACCCTTTTCATCCGGGAGGATATGATCCGGTGACTAAACGTTCCTCAAATAACTAGATGGAGTGTTCCTAAATGGAAAAACGGGTTGTGCTCGCGTTTGCGCTGTCGCTTTTGGTTCTTTTCCTGTGGGAGATGTATTTCGGCTCGACGAATGTTCCTCAAAACCAGGTTGCCCAACAGCAACAACAAGAAGCTCCCCCTCCTGCCGCCGCCCCTTCCCAGACGGGCCCGGCGACGCCTTCCCTGCCGGCGGACGGGCTGCCCGGCGCCCGCCCGCCCGTGGACACAGGGAAGCAGTATAAGCAGTGGACGGTGGAATCGCCTCTCTACAAAACCGAAATCTACGAGGCCGGCGGGAGATTCCGCGATTTTCAACTGAAACAGTACAAAACCAGCGCCAACGCAGACGCCCGCCCCATGGACCTCGTCCCGGCGCGGACCACGGGCTATCTGCCGTTCGCGGTGGATTCCGTTCGTCATCCCGAGTGGGACCTTTCCACCCGATCCTTCGAAAATACCGGACCGGCCGCGGTGACGCTCTCCCCCGAGGGCAAACCGGAGACCCTCACCCTCAAGACGGAAGTGCCCGGCCAGGTCCGGCTGACCAAGAGCTTCACCTTCGCCCCGAATACCTACGACGTCGATGTGGAAGTGACGATGGAGAATATTTCAGCCAACCCGATAAACGACCAGATCGGAGTGAGTTTCTACTATCGTCCGTTCGGTACCGAGGCTGAAAGCTCCTACAACGAGTCCCTCCTGGCTTTCGTCAAGAACGGCGCGCTGGAAACCGTTTCAACAGGTGATCTTGCCAAGAAGGCGCAGGTTGTTGCGCCGCCTTTCGAATGGGCGGGATTCCAGGACAACTATTTCCTCGACGCATTCATCCCGATCGGGGAACAGGGCGGCCAGGTGGTCGCCAAGCTTCTCGACGCCGATAAGAAACTGGTGCAGGCCGTGTATCTCAGCGACGAGTTCAACCTGCCTCCCAACCAGCAGAAGGTCGTGAAGATGAAACTCTACATGGGGCCGAAGGAACTGGAGAGACTCCAGGCCCAGGGCCACAACCTCGAAAAATCCGTCGATTTCGGATGGTTCGGGTTCATTGCGCGCCCCATGCTCTTCGTCCTGAAGTGGTTGTACGGTTTCGTTCACAACTACGGCGTCGTCATCATCATCATCACCGTCATCATCAAGATCCTGTTCTGGCCTCTCACGCAGAAAAGCTACGAGTCCATGCAGATGATGAAAAAGCTCCAGCCGAAGATCAACCAGGTGCGGGAGAAGTACAAAAATGACCGGGAGAAGCTCAATTCGGAACTGATGATGCTCTACCGCACGTACAAGGTCAATCCCCTGGGGGGATGCCTGCCCATGGTGATGCAGATCCCCGTTTTCTTCGCCCTGTATCGCATGCTTTCGGGATCGGTGGAGCTACTCCATCAGCCGTTCGCGCTTTGGATGGACGATCTCACCGCACCCGACCGTCTCTACGTGGGCTTCGACATACCCTACCTGGGAGGTATTCCGGTCCTTACGATCCTGATGGGGATTTCCATGTTCATACAGCAGAAGATGACCCCTACCGCCGGAGACCCGACGCAAGAGAAGATCATGCTGCTCATGCCGGTGATGTTCACCTTTTTCTTTATCAATTTTCCTTCCGGTCTCGTATTATACTGGCTTGTGAACAACGTTTTGTCCATCGCGCAGCAGTACTGGACCAACCGCAATGCGTAACCGTCATTTCACCTCTCCGATGCATGCGCATGGTGAAGCACCCGATTCGGAAGACTAACGGAGGAGAGCATGCCGACCCTGGAAGTGGAAATCGAGGAAAAATCGTTGGATGAGGCCATAGAGCAGGCCTGTGAGCGATTTCAGCTCCCGAGAGAAAAACTGGAAATAGAAGTCGTCTCCAAGGGATCTTCAGGTATCTTCGGGATAGTGGGTGCACGAAAGGCGAAAATTCGCGTCAAACCCAAATCGATGCCGCTGGAGCCCGCCGCCGAACGGGCCAAGGCCATTCTTTCCGATATCCTGGCGCACGTGGACCTGCCCACGGTCATCGAGGCCGAGGCGCAGGGCGACCACGTGTACCTGAACATCGTCAGCAACGGTTCCGGACTTCTCATCGGCAAGCACGGGAAGACGCTCAACTCGCTCCAATACCTGGTGGCCAGGATATTGTACCGGGAAATGGGCGAGAGCATCTCGGTAATAGTCGATACCGAGCAGTACCGGAGCAAAAGAGAGTCGAGCCTGACCGAACTGGCCCATCAACTCAGCGAGAAAGTCAAGAAGACCCGCCGGCCTCTGACCACCGGGCCGATGAATGCTCAGGACAGGCGAGTCATTCATGTAGCCCTGCGGGAGGACCACGATGTCCGGACAAAGAGCAAGGGCGAAGGAAGTTTGCGACGTGTGGTCATCTACCCCGTCAAGAGGGGGAAGCAGTCGTCCCACGAGGAGCAGCAGCCCGACGATAACGGAGCGGGGGAACGGTGAGTCGGTGAATGGGTGAATGGGTGAGTCGGTGTATGGTAGGGCGGGGTTTCGTCCCCGCCACCCCTGACCGGCAATGCTGTTGAACTGAACCCGCATGGTCATTCCCGCGAAAGCGGAAATCAAGGTCTCCCGGCCCCCG
>CAYOVG010000386.1:0-6314 GCA_964407285.1 uncultured Syntrophobacteraceae bacterium | reverse complement strand
CAACCCAACGGACCGAGGGAACGGAACATGCGGCTCTACGAGGTCGTCTACATTCTCGACCCGGCGCTCGACGAGGGCGCCGCAACAGCCAAGCTGGAGAAGTTCCACGCGCTGGCCGTCGCCTGCGCATCGCTTCTTACCGGCGTGGTTTTCAGGCGGTTGTTCCCGCGCTATCCGGGGCTCCTGGCGGCCATGATCGCCGGCGGCGTCTGCGCCGCGCTCCTGGACGGCAAGGCGCACGGCGTCGTCTTCATGGAAGCCATACCGGGGAGCCTGCCCCCATTCTCCATCCCCGACCTCTCGGGGGAAACCGTTCGCAAGGTGATCCCCGGCGCTCTGGCGGTGGCGATGCTCGGCCTGGCGGAGGCGGTATCCATCGCCCGCTCGGTCGCCACCTATTCCCATCAGCACATCGAGAACAACCGGGAATTCATCGGCCAGGGGCTTTCCAATATCGTGGGAAGCTTCTTTTCCAGCTACGCTTCCTCGGGCTCCTTCACCCGAACGGGAGTGAACTACAGCGCGGGGGCGAAGACGCCGCTCGCCGCCGTGTGCTCGGCGCTCGTCCTGGGGCTCGCCCTCGCCTGGATCGCTCCGCTGACCGCGTACTTTCCGATAGCCTCCATGTCCGGCATCCTGGTCCTGGCGGCCTGGAACCTGATCGACTTTCGGGACATCGGGGCGATCGCGCGCACCAGCAAGGCCGAGGCCGTCGTGTTGGCGTGCACTTTCCTGGCGACGCTCTTCGTGGAACTCGAATTCGCCATCTTTGCCGGCGTCCTGCTCTCCCTTTTGCTCTACCTCAACCGCACGTCGCACCCCCACTTCATAACCGTGGCCGTCAGCCGCGGGAACGGCAGGAACCACTTCATGGACGTAAGGGAGGAGCGGGGCGAACACCCTCCCGAGTGCTACCAGTTGAAGATCATCAGGATAGACGGCTCCATCTTCTACGGGGCGGTGAACCACATTTCGGAGGAGCTGCACAGGATCGTGGAACAGCATCCCGAACACGGCCATTTTCTCATCGTGGGAAGCGGGATCAATTTCATCGACGTGTCCGGATGCGAAATGCTCTCCCACGAGAGCCACAACTTCAATCTCTGGGGGAAGAAGCTGTACCTGTGCTCGCTCAAGGAAGACGTGATCGGGATCATTATGCGCGGCAAGTGGGCGGACCACGTGAGCAACATCTTTCCCTCCAGGGAGGAAGCGATCGAGCGGATCGTTCCCGGTCTCGATCCGGAGCGGTGCCGGTTCTGCAAGCGCCGCGTGTTCAAGGAATGCGCGATGATGCCCGAGGAAGCGGGACCCGCGGAGAAGCCGGCGGAAGGCCCCCCGTCCGGGAAGAGCGCGGCCTGAGCGATTCCGGTTCGCGGGACCGCGGGGTCCCCTTCAATGTCCGGGCCGGTTTGCAGTCCGATTCCCGACCCGGGTGGAACCGCGGACGTATGATTCACGGTTGGGCATGGTTCATGGGCCATGTGTTTAGTGAATTGTTTTCAAACGACAACTACCATTAGCGTGTTTTTCCCAGATTCCGTTAATTTTTCCGATGCCGCCTCCGGCGGAAGTCCATCCATCCACCCCTCCTGCCTTATGGCTTCATCTCCCGGCCTCCGGCTTCATCCGGATGCAACCCCTCGAGATCGGCGGGCGCGCTGATCGCCTTTGTACACAGTTTGTATATAAACAACACTGGGAGGGGGTCCGATCTCATTCAAACTTTTTGAAAGCAGGCCGTTTTTTCCGGAAAAGCCCGTGGTGGTGCTGGGTTATGTCGTTTTTCCCGGTTTTCGGGGGGAGTTGAAAAAGTTTGAAGATGAGGTTTTGGAGGGTGGGTCGGAGGAGATATTCAAACTTTTTGAGAAACGGCGATTTGGGCCGAAATTTTCATGAGCGATATCGCCGGATTGGATGGGGGTGCAAACGGGGGTAAGTCTGTGCATGCCCATGACGGAGGGCTTTTACAACAGGCCCGTCGTGCTTCGTTCGAAAGCAGAATTTCCCAAATTCTCCCCCGGCTACTTCTATCCCACAACGAGTTCATGATCGTCTTGCAGATGAACTTCGTCCGCACGGAGGTGATCGACAGGCTGCTTCAGCTCTTCGGCAACATCAGCAGCGAGGAGGTTCGCACCTCCAGCGACGACGGCGTGACGCAACAAGTCGTTGTCAAACAGGGGATCAAGCTGGTGGACTGGCAGACGATTCCGACCCCGGTGCTTCTCCAGCCGTACAGGACGTTCCCGGAAGTCGAGTAACCAGCATCCCCGTTCATCATTCGGCTGAAGGAGAAGGCTGAAAAGCCGGCCATCGCCTTCTTCGAAGCCGACGGCGGCGCGTGGGAAATCGACGCCGTCCATGGGATCAGATACTGGCTCAAGGAAAGGGTCGATATCCCGATCATCGCGTAGCGGATGAGTAAACCAACCGTGGCGCGGTCTCCCGACCGCGCCACAACATCTCCATTCCATCTGTACATCACATTCCTGTGCGTGGTAAAAAACGGCAATCCGGGATGCTTTCAAATGAGCACATAAAATGCTAATTTAATGTGGAGGGGAAAGTGGGGTATGCCGATGAATCTCTTGAATTGGACGAGGCAACGGAGATTATCCGGGGAATAGCGAGACTTGGAGAAATGAGATTTTCCGGCCATGCCATAACGAGACTTCTCCAAAGAAACGCATCCCAAAAGGACGTAAGGAACATTCTTCTAACGGGGACCGCGAAGAGCTGTGAGCAGGACCCTCGAACACGTCACTGGAAGTATCGTGTGGAGGGCCGGACGGTGGACGATGAGGGCACTGCCGTGACTGTCATAATGAGTCGGCGGTCTGTTTTTATCGTAACGGTCTTCTTTAGAGAGGAGGCTTCATGAGCGAACATGCGAAGTGTTTGATGTGCGGAAGCAACGACGTGGAAACCCGAAGGGAATTCCATCATTTCCTGTTGAGCGGTCTTCCCAATGTGTACGTTGAAAACATGCAGGTCTCGTATTGCCGTTCGTGCGGCGACAAATCCGTCACTGTCCCGCCGGGTCTCATGCAGGCGCTGAACGAGGCTGTGGTGCTGAAGCCGGGACTGCTGACCGGCGCTGAAATCAAGTACCTGCGTAAAGATCTCGACATGAAAGTGGTGGACTTCGCCGCCCTTCTCGGCGTGGACGATATGGCGGTTTCCCGGTGGGAAAGCGGAAACGAGAAAATAACACCGGCCATGGACCTACTCATCCGGCTTGTCTATGCAACTCGCGAAGGGGGCTCTTTGGAACTTGCCCGGCGTGTGATGGATAGTAGTGTGAAGAGGGAGGTAAAAGCGGAACAAGACTATCTTATTCCGCTTGCGCTTTCGGCATAAAGCCCCTATACATCCTCAGCCGTCGTTTGGTCAACGCCTTTCGGCCAGCTTCCCGATGCGGTCTGCGGCATCGCTCGCTTCGAGATACGCCGCATACGCTTCGAGTGCTCAACGAATCAATCCATCGAAATGGACGATCCTCGATCCCGGCGAGATCGATTCCATCGAGGACTTCAGCCGAGAGGGATTTGTGGTTTCTTCTTCGACAGGCAGCCCTACCACAAAGACGGCTTCGATATTCGGTGTGGAAGAGCCTTGGGCCGCCAATACCTTCCTCAGCGCATCGATGTATTTCTGTCCCTGTTGGACCAACTCGATCAATCTCATCTGCCGTCCGGCCCGTTTCAGCTCGACTATTACGTGTTTCCCAGCCGTTGTGCGATACGCGATGTCCACACGGCCCAATCTCTCCTTTTCCGTCAAGTCATCGACAATGACGCCTTCGGCCTTGAGCCGGGATTCCATCAGCTCGCTACCCATGGCTCTTTCCCACGATGGGTCCAGTAGCCACAAGTCCTTGAACAGGAATTCCTGTAAGACCTTTTCCTTGGCGTTATCATCGACCAGACTTCGATATCGTCGAGTTCGTCTTTGTCCAGGAAATCCGTCTCGATCTGCCCGGTGAGATATTTCGTGTAAAGGCGACCGTCGTTGACTTTGTCGAGAACGTTTTCCATCAACAATCGCCCACGGGCAAGGACGACGATCGAGTTCAAGTTGCCGGCATCCGTTTCGAGTTGTTTTGGCTTGGCGGCAGTACCGATCCATCCTCGAGTCGACCAATCCAGGGGGCGGCCGTCCATAATTCCGCTTTTCTTTTCTCTTTCCTTTAGATGAGGACAGAATTGCGAGTTGTCGACATCTTTTCCAATGTCCCAGAGAAACTGTACCACGCCCAGGTCACCTCTATCTCCGACCGTCACTTCGACGTCGTCGATAAACACTCTGAAGCTATCGCTGCCGATCACCGAAAACCGCCTTGCCAGGCGACGGCGAAGAGCGGCGCCAGTCACTCCCAGGCGGTTTCTCTTGAGGTTGCAGAGCCGGATGACGGTTCCCTTGGATACCGCGATCTCCTGTTGGCTCAAGACGTCCGGATGATATTCGGAAAGCCGACCTTCCATCGCTACTCGAATCCCGGAGGAATGCATGCGCAATCCATGCACCTCACCGTTCTTGCAGGACTGGACTTCGACAGTACCCGCGATGGAGAAAAGAGAGAGCTTACCGAGCCCTTTGCGTCCCATCACCATGCGGCCCTTTCCCGTCATGGTCGGTTCGGATTCTCTTCGTCGATACCCGACTCTGAGGTATTTGTCGTTCATGTCCTGAATGGACATACCGATACCGTCATCCTTGACGAGAATCGTATTGTTGTCGAGATCGAAAGCGATCTCGATGAGTTCCGCGTCCGCATCCCATGCGTTGGCGACTACCTCCGTCAGCACGGCCGCCACGTTGCTATAGAGATTGATGCCCACATGGTCCAGAACATTAAGATCGATGGTCATGCGATAGGTCGATCGTCCGCGCTCATTAAAAAGCCCCCTCCCGGAATTCGGGCTGATACAGCCCTGCCGTGTCTCGTCCTTTCGAGAACGGACCAGTTGACGTGATTACCTCCGATTTCCAAATATCGCTCACTCGATTCGAGCCATTTCACTATATCGGAGCCCAAGCCTTCCAGACCGGCGCCCTTTCGTGTCTCGATCGCACATTGCCAGACGACGAGCACACGCCATCCATTCGCGAGAAGGAGATCACGGTTCCTTCTGTCGCGTTTCCGATTGGCTTCGAATTTGTCGCTCCGGAGCTTCTTACTGGAGGAGGGCTTCGTCGCAAACTTGCATCCCTCGTGAACATGCCAAAAACAACCATGAACAAAGACCACGGCGTGGAACGAGGGAAAACCAAATCAGGAGATCCGGGAAGTTTTCCATCGTGCAGTCGATAACGCAGACCGAGCCGGTGCAGTGTGCGACGAATGCACATTTCCGGGCCGGTGTCGCGCTGACCGACACTGGCCATGATTCGCGACCGCGTCTTTTTGTCTACGGTATCCATTGCCATTCACGCCTTTTCACGACTCGGTTTCGTGCATGCCTGGACATGAGCCGATATGCTCCGGCTGATGACTTCCCCAAGCAGCGGTGGAACGGCATTGCCGATCAGCCGCCCAACCGTTTTCTTGGGGATCGGTTCGTCGGGTGCCGAAAACTTGTAGTCTCTCCGAAAGCTTTGGAGAATCGCACCCTCTCGTAGCGAGATCGCCCGGTTTTGCTCGGGATGACCGAAACGGCCGTTCCCGAATCCATAAAACCGGGTCGTGACGGTGGGAGCCGGTTCGTCCCAGCACATACGCCCATAGACGCTCGGATAGGTCTTGCCGGTTTCCTTTTTGTGGCAATCGGCCACGAGTAAATCCTTCCATTCCCTCCATGTTCCGCCGGGACTCGACGACTCGATGCGCGCCAGGTTCATTGGAGAGAGCATCGCGGCTCGATGCAACGGGTCGGACACAGCGATTTCACCGGCCTGTAGCGGATGCAGGCCGCCGATTACCTCTCGGACGGTCCGCCGTGTCGCGCCGAACTCCGATGGCGTCGACAGCCGTATCGGACCGAGTCTCGATGCCACCAGGACCAGTCGCTGGCGCTGTTGTGGGATACCATGGGGTCAAAACATGCGAAGTCGGCATTTTCAAACGGGAGATCTTCAAACTTTTTGGGGTCTTTGCCGTTTACAGAGCAAATCCGAAGTGGTAGTATGCTCACACCCTTTCGGGCGGGTTGCCCCCACTCCCGCGAGTGCCCGGTTTCCCTGCCCTTTGGCCTGCCGACGTCGGAGAGAAGGCATTGAGACCTGGGAGGCTTGATCCCTCACCCGCCCGGTGGGCACTTTGGCCTGCCGACGTCGGAGAGAAGGCATTGAGACGAGCGTCTCAATCCCCT
>CAYOVG010000385.1:0-6324 GCA_964407285.1 uncultured Syntrophobacteraceae bacterium | reverse complement strand
AAGCGAGCGAGAGGATTGAGCAATCTTGATGGTTGCTTCAAAATACGACGATTATCGTTGACACTCAAAATAGTGACGATTAAAGAATGGTTTAAGGAGCGTCACATGCTGAGTACCATAAAAAGCGTAGCCATTCAGGTAAACATCCGGTTTAAAAAGCAGATCGATGAGAACACGATCATTGATGTGCTTTGCGGCTGCGCGGACGCCAAACCGTGGATATCTCATATCCATAGTCTCATCACCGAGCTACCGTCTCAGCATTTGAAAAAACTTGTCAACGAGTATGGGCTCAAGAAAAAACAACTATACTCCGTATGTTCCATTATGCCAGACTCATACGCTAACGAATGCGTCGCGAAAATAGATGATCTGGCAATCCCTGCTTAGACAAGCACTTTCCGTTATTGATCGATCTCCCGCCTCTATTTCGCCATACCAGTGGCGATTTGGAGGCGGAACCATATTGATGATCCAATACGGACATCGAATGTCGAAAGACATCGATCTCTTCTTTTCAGATCCTCAACTATTGCAATATGTCTCTCCTGTCGTCAACGATGCGCTAGAAGACGTGATGGCGGACTATGTCGACGACCACCTCTTTAAGCGATATGTCCTTCCTGACGGAAAAATTGATTTTATCAAAGGGAATCCTGTTACCAATCTCGAACCGAATGTTCTTGAATTTGATAGCAGGGTCATCTACACGGACTCGCCCGTAGAAATTGTTGCCAAGAAAATATTCTATCGAAGCGAAGACTTTAGAGTTCGAGACGTTTTCGACCAAGCTGTGGTACTACTCAATGGTGGCGAGGAAGATCTGGCTGTGTTTTGTGATAACCATCCAGAACAATCCATGTTTGCATTAGAGCAAACTTTGAAGCGCATTAAAGATGGCTCGCTAGATATTGGACTTGCCGACTTAGACGTCCTCCCGCCCGGAGAAGAAGCTCGGCAACTCTGCGGCCAGATTGTCCCAGATTTTTTCCGCAAAGTTATTCCTCGATCCAAACTTCCCAAATTTTCTATTTAGTCCTGATCAATAAAAAAGGACGTCGCCAAGAGGTTCCCGGGCGCAATGCGACTTCCGGAACATAGGGGACGTCCTGCTTTTCTTGTGGTGGACCAGCTTGGACTCGAACCAAGGACCATCCGGTTATGAGCCGGGGGCTCTAGCCAACTGAGCTACAGGTCCACAAAAAACGATGTGCGCCAATCGCACATATCCTGCCGTCTGGCAACAGCCCGGGCCTAGGCCCGGAGGTGGCCCAGGAAGCGCTCGATGAGCGCTGTCAGCTCTCCCTTCAAGACTTTAAAGGCAGGGTCCTGCGAGTCCATGTCGACGCCGTATCGGCCTTCCAGATGATCCTTCAGGAATCGGCCCATGTCATCGACGCCCCGCCGCTTCTTCACATAGTCTCCGCCGAAGATCAGGTAGTTCAGGTCGAGACCGTATTCCTTGGCCAGGGTCACTGCCCAGGCGGCCGGGAACGTGTTGGACGTCTTCTGCTTTGAGACGTAAGCGCACTATAAACCCCTTCTTACAGCAGCACCTCATCAATGCCATGATGCCCTTCAGATCAAGGAGGAGCATTCATGGCCAAGGCATCCCGAAAACAGAAGAAACCCCGTTCAGCCGACTTTTGGCGTAAACATGTCGATGGTTGGCGTGCAAGCAAGCTGACGCAAGCCGAATACTGTCGCAGGCACAAGCTCTCGTCAGGCGCGTTCTGGCACTGGAAGCGGCGTTTCCTTGATCAAGGCGAAGAATCCGCCCCCATAAACAAGCCGGACATCGTGCCTATCCCGGTGCAGTTCACCATCAAAGAAGTCCCGCAGCCGATCATCCTGCATGCATCAGGCTATCAGGTAGAACTGGCGGGCGACTTTTGCCAGGCCACACTCGTCAAGCTCCTTGAAACACTTGGCCGGTTCGCATGATCTTGCCTTCAAGCACACGGGTCTACCTCGTGCTGGGCTCGACGGATTTACGCAAAGCCATCAACGGCCTGTCTCTCCTTGTCACCGACATTCCAGAGATGGATGTCTTCAGCGGGCAGCTGTTCGTCTTCTGCAACAAAAGCCGGACGCTCATCAAAGTTCTCTACTGGGATCGCAACGGGTTTTGCCTGTGGCAAAAGCGATTGGAAAAGCATCGCTTCTTTTGGCCCGAATCCAGGGAGCAGGCTTTGGAGCTTGGGCCGCGTGAGCTTTCGTGGCTTCTTGAGGGACTCGACCCCATGCAGATGCAGGGCCATCCGAGCCTGAAATATTCGACGATTCTTTGATTATTCTCTTTACATTTCAATGCATTATGTGTAAAAAATCCTCATGAGCAACGCAGCCCTGCCAAATGATCCCAAGGCATTAAAGGCCATCCTTGCCGACCGGGACGAATACATTTCCGAGTTGCAGGAGCAGGTCCGTTGGCTCAAAGCCGTCATTCATGCGGCATCTTCCGAGCGTCGAGCCAAACCCACGGCCAATGAGCGACAGTATTCACTGTTCGACGAGGCGGAAGCCGTTGCGACTGAATTTCTGAAAGTCGACGACAGCAGCGTCTCCGTACCCAGTCATACCCGCAGGAAGCGAGGTCGGCGTCCCATCCCGCCAGCTTTACCCCGTGTGGAGGTTGTTCACGACCTGCCCGAAGAGGACAAGACGTGCCCTTGCGGTTCTCCTTTGACCCGCATCGGTGAAGAGGTCAGCGAAAAGGTGGACTTCATTCCGGCAAAGATTCAGGTGGTGCGCCACGTCCGGCCCAAGTACGCCTGCCGCGAGTGCGAGGGCGTGGAGGACGACGGCCCCACCGTGAAGATCGCTTCCATGCCGCCGCAGATCATTCCCAAGGGCATCGCCACACCCGGTCTCCTGGCCTATGTCCTGGCTTCCAAATTTGTGGACGGGCTGCCGTTCTATCGTCAGGAGCGCATGTTCTCCAGGTTGGGCCTGGATGTCTCACGGAGCACCATGTGCGGCTGGGCCCTGCGGGCCGCCGAGGCTTGTGAGCCGATCATGGACCTTTTACACGAAGAGATTTTGTCTGGGCCGGTCCTGAATCTTGATGAAACCACGGTGCAGGTGTTGAAGGAACCTGGCCGGAAGAACACGAGCAAATCGTATATGTGGCTCGCCCGAGGCGGACCTCCTGGAAAACCCGGCGTACTCTTTCATTATTCACCCTCGCGTTCCGGCAAGATTGCCGAGGAGCTGGTGCGTGACTTTTCTGGCTACCTGCAAACCGATGGGTATGCGGGGTATAACGCCCTTGGTGAGCGTGAGGGCATCATCCATGTGGGCTGTATGGCGCACGTGCGGCGCAAATTCATGGACGTGCTCAAGGCCGGGACAAAGAAACGCGGCACGGCTCAGGAGGTGGTCGATCTCATTGCTCAACTCTACGGACTGGAAAAACAGGCCCGGCAAGCGGGCTTTGATGCGGATCGCATCCTGGCCATGCGTCAGAACCAGTCCAGTCCCATCATGGATACCATCAAGGCTTTGCTTCTGGAACGGGGACAAACCACGCCGCCCAAAAGCCTGCTCGGTCGCGCCATCTCTTATGCCTTGGGGCAGTGGGAACGGGTTCAAACGTATCTTGAAGACGGCATCTTGCTGCCGGATAACAATTTGGCCGAGAATGCCATCCGCCCCTTTGCTGTCGGTCGGAAGAATTGGCTTTTCTCTGGCTCGCCCAGAGGCGCTGCGGCAAGCGCGGCCTTGTACAGCCTGGTCGAGACGGCGAAGGCCAACGGGCTGGAGCCGCTGCGGTATCTGCATTTCCTTTTTGAAAGACTACCGGGCATGAAGTCGGATGACGAAAGAAGACGCTTGTTGCCGCAGTATCTTGCCGCCGAAGAGTTGGCGTGATAACAGGATGGTGAAGATTGGAAGAGGCTAAGAAAATTTACGCTTACGGAGAAATAGAGATGATGCGAGGGCATTTTTATCGCGAGGTTCTAGATTCCTTGTCTGAAGGGGTATATTGCGTCGATTTAGAGCGGGTTATTACCTATTGGAACAAGGGTGCTGAGCGAATTACTGGCTACACTGCGGAAGAAGTAATCGGCAAGACCTGTGCCGATAACATCTTACGGCATATTGACTCATTGGGCACAGAGATATGCGTCCATGGGTGCCCTTTGGCTGCTTCTATGACAGATAGTAAGCCTCATGAAGCCTCAGTCTATTTACATCACAAGAACGGGCACAGGGTGCCGGTGCTGGTAAAAGCG
Source organism: uncultured Syntrophobacteraceae bacterium (assembly GCA_964407285.1). Classification (GTDB taxonomy): domain Bacteria; phylum Desulfobacterota; class Syntrophobacteria; order Syntrophobacterales; family Syntrophobacteraceae; genus CAYOVG01. The sequence continues at coordinate 2,086 of CAYOVG010000385.1, read as the reverse complement.
TCTCCATTGCGTCATGGTAGTGGTAATGTCTATGGGGCTGTAGAATCTTTTTCAGTGATAACCAGCCCGATGAGTTTGCTTGAAGAGTTGGAAAAATTCAGAAAAGAAGCGCTTAGAGATCCGCTTACCGGCGTTGGAAATAGGAGATATGCCGAATCCACGCTTCAACGACTACATAATATGTTCGTCAAAGACGGGCTTCCCTATGGCGTTATCTTTGTTGATATTGATCATTTTAAGAACGTAAATGACACATGGGGGCATGGGGTTGGGGATATGGTTCTTACCATGGTGGCCAATACAATCGCGGCGGGATTGAGGGCTCTCGATGTGGTATGCAGATGGGGTGGGGAAGAGTTTCTGATTATGCTCCCAAGTGTCGATTGTGATGATTTGCAACGTATTTCTGAGCGTATACGCATCCTCATAAAAAATAGTTGGATTACACACCGTGGCGACTTTATTCGTGTAAATGCTTCATTTGGTGGCACGGTAGTGAGGAAGGGGGAGCTTCCAGAGTCGGTTGTCGCCAGATCTGACTCTGAATTGTATTATTGTAAAGAGAGTGGGCGAGATTGCATTAGTATTCGAGATTGAGGTGTTGGCGGGGCACATATGTTTCACCGGGGACGCATATGTGCTTCCTTCTCATGCGAATTAGCTTTTTACATCCATATTACTCTAGCTCCGCTTCCCATCCCTCATCATTTTCTTCTTTTCCCTCAACTTCACCTATCTCCCCTGCCACCGCCGGATCACGGCGTATGACCAGCGTATCCTTCCATCGGATCATCACCGGACGCTGATCGCTTATCTTCACGATACTTGCCTCCTTCCGCAGTACGTTCTTCAGCTTGTCCGAGTCGGCAAGCCAAAGGGTGTCTGCGTCTATTGATTCCACCACCGTCCAGTGCGCCCAGCCTTCGGCTTCCACCGCCGTTATGATGGCTACGGGTGCTGGGGCGGACAGAATCTCCTCAAATGTGCTCCACAATCGCCCTAGGCTGCCCGGTTTCAAAGCAAGGTGGTGCCGATAGCGTGAGTTGGCACCATCAACGTTGCATATACTCAGATCTTCGTGATCGAAGGCGGTACGCATGGACTCAATCTCGTTAGCTGATATCCCGCATCGCCCCGCCAAGGTACTCCACCGTGAGGTTGCTGTCGCTACCTCCTTGGCAATTCCCCGAGCGGTATCCAGATCTAATCCAAACTCATCAATGACTTCCAAGGCAAGTTCGAGAGAAGCAGTCCCATCGTACATGTCGATGGTGGTGTGAAGAACTCGCTCCTTTTCCGTTGTCGGGGTAGACTCAAGATCGAAAACGGGCGATAGCCTCCATCCATCAGTACCTGCGTAGAGAAAACCGTGATTGCGCAGGTGGTCATCCACATTGGAGACCATGATGTTGAACACAAGCCGTCGCCAAAGTTCCTTCAGGTCCGCATTCGCGGCCGCGCCATTCTCTCTCAGGATCTCGGCAAGCTCCAGATAAGAACCATGCTCTCCATCAGAATAGTTCAGCATGCTCATGGCAGAAAGATAGGGGATGCGGTACCCTTCCTCGGTTCTGTCGAAGCGGTTCAAAATTAGAACGTCTGATTCTCCCACCTTCTCCAGCCTGAAGCCAGGTGTTGTAATACCTGCCAGTGCTGCCATCTGTAGGCAGACATATTCCCAGGCAACCACGTTCCACTTGTCACTTGTGCTTGGGAATTTGGCGATGTGCAAACGGCCATCAGTTCCTACCACCGAGGCCTTTGGACGCGCACGTTGCTCTCGTTTGTGCGAGAGGGTGATACTGTGGTGGTCCATAGTATGGATCGCCTTGCGCGAAACCTCGACGACCTACGACGCCTGGTGCAGGGGTTAACGCAACGTGGAATTCGTATTGAGTTCGTAAAGGAGCAGTTAACGTTCAACGGCGAGGACTCACCGATGGCCAACCTGTTGCTCTCTGTGATGGGGGCCTTCGCGGAGTTCGAGCGCGCTCTGATCCGCGAGCGACAACGTGAGGGAATAGCGCTAGCGAATAATCTGCTTAAGGTATTCTCGCCTGCTGTTAGGGGGTCTTCTTGCAAGAGT
>CAYOVG010000384.1:0-6326 GCA_964407285.1 uncultured Syntrophobacteraceae bacterium | reverse complement strand
TAGGGCCGCCTAATTTAAATCCCATCGGTGTCTAAAAAATTGTGGACCTCTACAGTCCGGATTTCTCCATCCTTCCCTCCATTGAACCGAGACGCCAAATACCCGCCGATCGCCTTCCACCTGCAGGGTATCCGTTCCCGGAACCCTCGTGTCGCTGCTCTCCTATCGGCGTAACACATGGATGGCGCCCCCTAATATCAATATATCCGATTTGCTATATCGATAAAACATATGGTATCAACCCGTTCCAGAATAGGGTCCAGAATAGGGTCCAGAATAGGGTGGAGAAAGGCCTTCAGATTACTGGATAGCAGGCGGGTGAAAAACGCTGAGATACAAGGCGCACGAATCCTCAGGAATGAGGCGTACAAGAGTACTCCGCAACGACGCCTGTCTGCGTGAGACGCACAGGCAGAAAGGATGAAGCGCAACACGGCGGATCCCGTTTTTCACCAGCCTGCCCGGAATGCGGTTTTTCAACGACCTGATAGAGGTGCAAACAGTGAACACATGAACTCGACCGCAGGATGTTCCTGAGTGCGAAGAGGAGGAAGGCATGGACTGGGTGAAGCATTTCTTTGCGGGTAAATGGGGCATCATAAGCGTGGGCGCCTTCATAGGCATATTCGCCTCTCTTCTTCAGAATTGGGGGAACCCGGGCAATATGGGGATCTGCGTGGCCTGCATGGAACGGGACATAGCGGGCGCCGTGGGACTCCACCGCGCCGCCGTGGTCCAGTATATGAGGCCCGAAATCATCGGCTTCGTTCTGGGAGCCCTCATTGCGGCGTATCTGTTCAAGGAATTTCGACCCAGAGCGGGGTCCGCTCCCATCGTGCGATTTTTCCTGGGCGCCTTTGCCATGATCGGCGCCCTGGTGTTCCTGGGGTGTCCCTGGAGAGCTCTCCTGAGGCTTGCAGGCGGTGACGCCAACGCCATCCTGGGAATCGCCGGTTTGGTCGCCGGTGTCTGGATCGGAGCTATCTTTCTAAAGAAAGGGTATAACCTGGGCAGGACGAGTCCGACGTATGCTTCGGTGGGGTGGCTTCTTCCTTTGACCATGATCGGGTTCCTCATTCTTACGTTGATTTTTCCGCAAGTTCAAGGAAGTCCCCAAAGCGGTATCCTGTTTTACAGTGAAAAGGGTCCCGGAGCCATGCATGCGCCTCTCGCGGTATCCTTGGTAATCGGCCTTGCCGTTGGGTTTCTGGCGCAAAGAAGCCGGTTCTGCACCATGGGCGCCATCCGGGATCTCATTCTGTTCCGTCAGACCCATTTGTTTCTCGGGTTGGGGACCCTCTTGGTCTTCGCCTTTCTGATGAATCTGGTGTTGGGTCAATTCCGTCCCGGATTTGAGAACCAACCCGTAGCCCATACCATGCACGTGTGGAACTTCGCCGGCATGCTGGTGGCGGGTCTTGCATTCGCCCTGGGTGGCGGGTGTCCTGGACGTCAGTTGTTTCTGGCCGGCGAAGGCGACGGCGATGCCGCGGTATTTGTGTTTGGGATGATTGTGGGCGCGGGATTTGCGCATAATTTTCAAACAGCCAGTTCACCCGCCGGGGTAGGCCCATACGGGATTGCTGCGGTGTTTATCGGGCTGGCGGTGTGCCTGTTTATTGGGTTCACCATGCGACCCAAATCTGTTTAGCGGGTTTGAGGATGCAATTGGGGTACGGCGTTTCCGCCCTGCTCCAAGAGGATACCACCGCAGTCCACGAGCAGGCGTCTTTGAACCTTGGGAGTGAACGCTTTTGGGGGAGACTGCCGCCAAGCCTGTTTTCAGCAAGCAGATAGGGAGGGAATACGATGAGTCATACCGTGGATGCCCGGGGACTGTCCTGTCCTCAACCGGTGATCCTGACGCTGGAAGAAATCCGGAAGCTCGGCAAAGGGCAACTCTGTGTCATTGTGGATACGGATACTTCCCGTGAGAATGTCAGTCGAGCCGTTGAAAGCCAGGGATGGCGGGTCGAGTATGTCGAACCCGAGGGCAGCGGCTATCGGATCGGCATCGTGAGAAATTGAAGTGCGTTTTTTTCGTTCCTTGAAGAAGAAAATGGAGGATCTCTCTCCGCAGGGGAGTTCCGCGGACCGAGGAATCCTTGTATTTGAAAACACCAGTGAAGTAATCCGGGCGGAAAACGTCCTCAATTCTCAAGGCTGGAAAGTCCGGGTCATGGGTCCGCCTCCCGAATTGCGCCAGGGGTGCGATCTGGTAATCGAATTCCCCCTGATAGAACAGTTGAACATCCTTCGTCTGCTGGAGAGCAAGGGGGCGCCGCCTCTGAAGGCGGTTCCCGTCAAGGGCCCTCTACTGGAGCCCGTGGACTTGTTCCGGGTCAAAGATTTCGGTTCCCACCTCATGGTCCGGGCCGCCAACATGAAGATCACCATCGACAGTGTTACGCAAACGATCGTGAACATTTCGGGAGGGGGCTGTCCCGATGTTCCGTACCTTGCGGAGAAGATGGTGGGAAGAACTTTGGCGGAAAGTCCCAGTCCGCGGGAAATCGGGCACACATTGTGCGCGTATGCGCTGCAATTGGCCTACGAGGAAATGAGGCGAAAATGCGCCTTGCCGTCGTAGGGACCATTCCCGACCCGGACGTGCCCATAGTCATGGGTGACGCCGCCCTGGACGGTGATCGGATTGTCCTGGAACGGCGGACAGTTCCGGTGCACAGGGGCACCCCGGCGTTGCTTGCGGCGGCGATCAAAACCTGTGAGAGCTTGCGGATTCCGCTACCTGCGGCATACCTGGTGGGGGATACGGGATTGGGAGAAGGCAGTCGCCGACTCTACCGGTTTCTTGCCGAGGAGCTGGGACGATGCAGTCATGGGGTGATCGTCTTTCATTATCTTCAACCCGATGTAGACTGGCATAATCGGGTTCTGTTCGCTGTCGAGGAAATGCGTCCGAGGCCCGTACTCGTGGCCGACGCCGGATTCATGTACGCGGCCAAGATGAGCGGGGAGGCCGAAACGTACGATCTGTTCACTCCGGATATCGGGGAACTGGCGTTTCTGTCCGACGATGCGGCTCCGCACCCGTTTTACACACGTGGATTCATACTTCACCGTGAAGACGAGGCGCCGGAACGGATCGCTCAAGCGTATCGGGATGGCAACGCGGCCCGGTGTCTTCTGGTGAAAGGACGGAAGGATTATATAGCCTGCGGTGAAGGCATCCTGGCCACCGTAGAGGAGCCTGTCGAAGAAGCCATGGAAGCTATTGGAGGCACGGGGGATACGCTCACCGGCATCGTGACGGCTTTGGCGGCGTCGGGGATGCGGCTGGAGGAAGCAGCCGTCGCCGCCGCGCGAGTTAATCGACTTGCAGGCCACTACAGTCGTCCCACACCCGCTACTCAAGTGACCGAGATCATCCGCTGGATTCCTAAAGCGCTATCGGATGTTTTGGGGGTATCTCCATGAAGACAAATGGTTCCTGCAGGATCAAACCCGACATGACGGTTCTGGAGGTGGTGAGTCGGTATCGGGAGACGGAGGCCGTCTTCAAATCTTACGACGTCGCCGCCGGTGAATGTATTTGTTGTCAGGCCCTGTTTGAACCGTTACACGGGGTGGCGGAGAGATATGGGCTCGATTTGAATGCGCTGCTGCTCGCTCTCGAGAAGGCCGCGTGCTTTCGAGAGTTCAAGGAGGCTTCCCTCACGGGCGATTAGCCGGTCGCCGAAAACGCGACTTGTTGTTCGCCAACGGTGTATTTGCATCCGATCGTTTCTCGCCAGCCGGCCACAGCCCTGCTTACCAACGGGCTCCAGGGTGGACCACTCCGCTTTCTTCTCCCTCCGCAAGACCGATGGGCAACCGTTGTATCCGCTGCAAAAATCCCTCTGCCCGCCTTCAGAAAGTTGGTTCAAATGGAGCTTTCTTTTTTGTGGCTCGGGAGGTTGACATCAAACAGATACCATGTATTATAAGAGACAGAGTTTCCCAATCCGGAACCTGGAGTTTAGAATCTCAGTCGAATTGACATGCGAATCTTATGACCAAAACTCAAAAGCGTGTACTGGAAATGCTGGACAAACTGAAGGAGCGTCGGTTTCGGATCACGCCCCAGCGGCTTGCGGTAATTGAGGTCCTGGCATCCGGGAAAGGGCATCCCAGCGTCGAACAGGTTTATGAGCGCGTCAAATCCAGGTTCCCCACCACGAGCCTGGCTACCATCTACAAGACCATAACGCTGCTTAAAGAGCTGAACGAGGTGCTCGAACTGGGTTTTCCGGACGGGAGCAATCGTTACGACGGCGCGAAACCCTATGCCCACCCTCACATTATCTGTACTCGGTGCAAGAAAATCCTGGACCCGGATCTTCATCGACTGACGGACCTGACGGAGGAGGTCACCCACAGGACGGGATTCAAGGTGCTGTTTCACCGGCTGGATTTTTTCGGCCTGTGTCCCGAGTGTCAAGGAACAGGGTGAATGCCGGCAATTTTTTTTGGACGACTATGGAGAAGAATTATTTGTAAAGAACCGGAGTTTTGAATGGACGGCCTACGCCGGTATGCGGCCACTTCTCCGTCCATCCAACCCAAGTCTACCCATAGGAAGAAAATCGTGGGACACGGGAAGAAGAAACCGGTCACCGCATTCGGAATTCCAGTCGGTGATGGTCAACGCGGTTTGACCGGGTTCGGCCGCAGTCCGTTACCCGATCAAGACTTCCGTCTCCCTATCAGGCTGTTGAAAAACGCGATCTGCTGTGTTGCGCTTCATCCTTCGTCATTGCGGCGTACGGGTTGTACGCCTCGTTCCTCAGGATTCGCGCGCCTTGCATCTCATCGTTTTTGAACAGCCTGCCCGAAATGCTTTTTTTCAACCGGCTGCTGTCAGCCCGTTTCTTCAGACTGCGGATCCTTTAGTCATGTTTAGTAAGCATCACAAACTCGGAAGTGCGCGCGTCTTTCGGTGGGCGCTAATGGCTTTTTCATCAAATCTTCTTGATTAGGGATCCGGAATTCTTCCGGATTTAGCGGCTTACAGGAGTACAACTCCATAAACCTATTGAAAAACAACCCAATAAGAGGAGTAAACGGTATGAGTGAAAACAGCAAATGTCCGGTAACAGGCAAGGACGACAAGCAGATGGCCCGCAGAGGAACGTCGAACCGGGACTGGTGGCCGAATCAGTTAAATCTGAGAATTCTACACCAGAACTCTTCCATGTCCAATCCGATGGGGGAGCAGTTTAGCTACGCGGAGGAATTCAAGAAGCTCGACTTGGAGGCCGTGAAAAAGGACCTCTATGCGCTGATGACCGACTCGCAGGACTGGTGGCCGGCCGACTACGGTCACTACGGGGGGCTCTTCATCCGGATGGCGTGGCACAGCGCAGGCACCTACCGCATGGGCGACGGCCGTGGGGGTGCGGGGTCCGGCACCCAACGCTTTGCACCCATCAACAGCTGGCCGGACAATGTTAACCTCGACAAGGCGCGTCGGTTACTCTGGCCGATCAAGCAGAAATACGGCGGCATGATCTCCTGGGCCGACCTCATGATCCTCGCCGGCAACTGCGCGCTGGAGTCCATGGGGTTTAAGACCTTCGGGTTCGGCGGCGGGCGCGAGGACGTTTGGGAGCCTGAAGAGGATATCTATTGGGGGACTGAGACCGAGTGGCTTGGCGACCAGCGCTACTCCGGTGACCGGGAACTCGAGAATCCTCTCGCCGCCGTGCAGATGGGTCTGATTTACGTGAACCCGGAAGGGCCGAACGGTAATCCGGACCCGGTGGCGTCGGGCCGCGACGTTCGCGAAACGTTCGCGCGTATGGCGATGAACGACGAAGAGACCGTCGCCCTCGTAGCGGGCGGGCATACGTTCGGCAAATGCCATGGCGCCGGCGATGCCTCCCATGTCGGTTCGGAGCCCGAAGCCGCCGGCATCGAAGAGCAGGGCCTCGGCTGGAAGAGCAGTTTCGGCAGCGGCAAAGGCGGCGACACTATCTCCAGCGGCATCGAAGGCGCCTGGAAGCCGAACCCGACCAAATGGGATATGGGCTATCTGAACGTGCTGTTCAGATACGAGTGGGAACTGGTCAAGAGTCCGGCCGGTGCGTACCAGTGGCTGGCCAAGGATGTGGCCGAAGAGGACATGGTGGTTGACGCGCACGACCCATCGAAGAAGCACCGGCCGATGATGACCACGGCGGACCTGTCCCTTCGTTACGACCCCATCTACGAACCCATCGCGCGGCGCTACCGGGAGAACCCCGAGGAATTCGCGGACGCCTTCGCCCGGGCGTGGTTCAAGCTGACCCACCGCGACATGGGTCCCCGCCCGCGCTATCTCGGCC
>CAYOVG010000383.1:0-6384 GCA_964407285.1 uncultured Syntrophobacteraceae bacterium | reverse complement strand
CCTGGCGCCTGCAGCCGTATGGATAGAGAACCGAAGGATCGATCGACACGATCAAAATGACTGAAAAGCGATCAAAACGATCGAATCGACTGAAACGGCCGATGCTTGAAACGGCCGGCGCGACCGGTACATCGGTACGATTGACGTGATCTCGATTCGACCGGGACGGCCGGAACGGTCGCAAAGCCGGAACGCACAACAAGGACAGCCTCACCGGAACCGGAGAACCGCCCATGGACGTTTCCGCTCTGGATGCCCACTGCCACGCCGATTTGCTCCTGAAAAACGATCCTGGTTTTCCGGACCTCTACAAAGAATTCGGGATCGGCGGGATCACCCTTTCCTACAACGAAGCCATCAAGACCGGGGACGAGTACCCCCAATACTGGGAGTCCTTGAAGAGGCTGTGCCGGTCCCTGGCGGAAAAGGGCGTCCCGTTCTTCTACATGGCCGGTGTCCATCCTCGCGCAATCCCGGAGGACCTCGCCGGGTCCTCCCGGTTGCCGGCGCGGCTCGCGGACGCGCTGTCCAGGTGCATGGACGATCCCTTCTGCCTGGGGCTGGGGGAGTTGGGACTCGATTCGGGAGGTGACCGGGAGGAAAGGGTCCTGAGATGGCAACTGGAATGGGCGTCCACAGGCCTGCCTCCCGAAAAGCGGATCGGCATCCATACGCCGCGCGAGAACAAGGCCGCCGTCACCCGCCTGACACTGGACCTTCTCGCGGACTATCCGCGCCTTCGGGACCGTATCCTGGTGGACCACGTCAACACCGAGGTCCTGCCTCGGGTCACGGAGGCCGGCTATGCCGTCGCCCTGACCTTGCAGAAGGGAAAGGCGTCCGTTGCGGAACTGATCGATATGCTCCGGGCGGACCCGGCGCTGTCGCAACGGCTCATCCTCAACAGCGATGGGGCGAAGAGCCTCTCCGCGCCGTTCCTCGAATTTTTCCAGGGGGAGGACCTCCTCGACGAACAAGCCCGCGGAAATCTGATGCTCGAAAATGCTTCACGTTTTTTCAATATAGTGGTAGATACTGGTGGCTGAAACAAAGAGTTGAAGGTGAGAGGTATTTTGCGTATTCAACTGATCTTACACTATGCGGTCCGGCATACAGCGGCGATGATCGGGGCGACGGCCGCCCCGGCGCGGTCGCCCGCCTTGCCGGAAGCCGGATTATCGAGGAGCGGAAATGAAAACTGTCGCCATCGTGGGGTGCGGATCGTACATGGATAGCGGTTACGGCTGTCCCGGGGAATGGAGATGTCTGAAGGCGGCCGGACTGGGAACGGGCAAATTCGATGAGCCTTCCCATGTAATGGCCTTCGTGAAGTGCGAATGTCCGGGCCGGAGCACCGCTCCCAATGTCGGAATGGCCGTGAAGCTTTCCGAAATGAAGCCCGATGCCGTGTATTTCAGTTCGTGCATGGTCAATGCGAAGCCCGGATGTCCGTATGCGACGCCGGAGGACATGGCGAAAGCCATCACGGCCAAAACGGGCATTCCCGTCATTCAGGGCACCCACGAATACTACTAACGCGCGCCAAGGTGATGCGTTAATCGGATGGCGGAAGCCGGAAATCGAGGAACGGTTAGGCGCGCATGAGGAATGGGGGCATACCGTTCGCCCTTCGATACCCCGGGCGAACGGCCCCATTGCCGCCCCTTTCGAACTCTCTCCACAAGCACCCGATTCTCAGGTCTTCTCCCTCAACTGCTGGAGCAGCTTATCGAACGAGTCCTTGCTTAGAATGGACGCGAACTGGCTGCGGTAGTTGTTGACCAGGCTCACCCCCTCGATGACCACGTCGTAGACCGACCACTTTCCGTCCTTTCTGTGCAGCCGGTAGTCGATGGATACCGGCGGCTTCTGGGGCACGACCGCCCGCGACGCGACGGTGGCCGTGTCGCCCTGTACCTGCTGCTCGGTGAAAGTGACGTTGGCCCCCCGGTTTTCCTCAACTTTTTCGATATAGGTATTATATAGAAACTGGCTGAAGAGGGTGACGAATTCCTGCTGCTTCCGCGGCGGCTGGCGATTCCAGTACTGTCCGAGGGAACGGCGGGCCATTTCCTCGAAATCGAAGTATTCGTCGGAAATCCTTCGCAGTTCCTGCCGCCGCGCCTGGGTATCGGCCTGCTGGGCATTGAGCACTCTCAGCACCCGGTTCGTTCCTTCCTGGATGATGTCCAACGGGCGGGCGGACAGGTCCGCCGAGAAAGCAGGCGCGGATAGGAACGTAAGTGAACAGAGCGCCAGGAACATCACCATTGACATTGTTTTCTTCGTTGTCGATCTGAGATTCAAAGAGGTTCTCCTTTCGAAGTGTAAGCGCCAAGGGGCGGCGGGCGGCATCTTCTCTCCATATGGGGCAAACGGGACAGAAGAGCGGTCTCCGACGCGGCTTAGCTCTCCCGTAATGCTGTAAACGCAACGGCAATCGTTCTATTAAACCAGCAAAATAATGGAAGACGGCGAAATGTCAACCGTCAAGAAGTCGAAACGGCGGCGAAAATGGGATGCAATGCGTCGTGGAACGGATGACGGCATAACGCAAGGGTTCGCATCGGCCTGCGGCGGGGCGGGATTTCGTCCCACGGGATTCAAGCCGGTCAGGGGCGGCGGGGACGAAACCCCGCCCTATCATTGTCCGGACCGGCCGACACAACGCCTTCGGGAGCGCCCTCCCGCCTCCGGGGCTCGGACTCGAAGGCGCGGCCGGAGACTGAAACCTGAGACTTACCAGCGCTCTTCGAACTCCTGCACAAGAGTGGTGCACACCGTGCTGCCGGAACCGATCGAACACTGCCCCTGCATTTGGTTCTCGGGCAGGGAACGGACCATCTCCTTGAATCGGCTCCATTCCGTGGCCGTCCAGACCTCCGTGTAAGCGTGCCCGAAAGTCCGGATTATAGTGGCTACTTTAAAGGCCGTGTCCGTGTCGGGAGCACGGAAGATATCGACGTAATCGTAAGGCCCTAGAATCGTAAAGCTGTTTATCCATTCCACATTCGGGCATTCGGACCTTATGCGCTCCATGACCTTGCGCTCCAGTTCCTCCAGGGTTCCGGGCGACCTGAGGGCATCCACTGAAAGCCGCGTGAGCATTATAAAGGTAGGCATGGCTTGCTTCTCCTTCGTGCGGGGTTTTGCCATGGTTCTCACCGATCGTGTCGGTTCATTTTGACCTTCTTTCACCTTCCGTCAAATAGGGCGGGACCGGTATTTTCCACCGGAGGGCGCGGTATTTACAGATCACTCCCGTTGGCTGGAATTCCCATCCATCGGGACCATCACGACCGGCGGGGGCCGTCCATTTGCGCTGGATTCCCGTCGGACCACGCCTTATCTTATTTGTATCCAGCACTTATCAATGGCAATACAATCGAGGTGACAATGGAAAAGAGAAAATTGGGAAATTCGGGCCTGGAGGTCTCTCCATTGGCTCTCGGCGGAAACGTATTCGGATGGACGCTGGATGAACCCGGTTCATTCCGGATACTCGACGCGTTCGTGTCGTCCGGGTTCAATCTCATCGACACAGCCGATGTGTACTCGAAGTGGGCGCCCGGAAATGCGGGCGGCGAATCCGAAACGATCATCGGGAAATGGTTGAAGCAAAGCGGGAACCGCGACAAAGTGATCATCGCCACAAAGGTCGGCCTGGAGATGGGGGCCGGCAGGAAGGGACTTTCGAAGAGCTACATCCTGAGGGCAGTGGAAGATTCCCTGCGGCGATTGCAGACGGACGCCGTCGATTTGTACCAGTCCCATGCGGACGATCCGCAAACTCCCCTGGAAGAGACCCTGGAAGCCTACGACCGGTTGATCGCGCAGGGGAAAGTGAGGGCCGTCGGCGCATCGAACTACACGGCGGAAAGGCTTTCCCTGGCGCTGCGGATCAGCGAGCAGTGCGGGTATCCCCGGTACCGAAGCCTGCAGCCTCTCTACAACCTCTACGACCGCTCCGACTTCGAAATGAACCTGGAGCCTCTCTGCCGTAAAGAGGGTTTGGGCGTTATCACGTACTTCTCCCTGGCGAGCGGATTTCTTACGGGCAAGTACCGCTCGGCGCGGGACCTGTCCGGGAGCGCCCGAAGCGGGATGGTCGGGAAGTATATGAATGATCGGGGATTTCGCATTCTCCGGGCCCTCGACCAGGTAGCCGCCGACCACGGCGCGACACCGGCGCAGGTCTCCCTCGCATGGCTGCTCTCCCGCCCCGGAGTCACCGCTCCCATCGCGAGCGCCACCACGTTGGAGCAGTTGAACGACCTGATCGAAGCGACCCGGCTGGAGCTGGACCCGAACGCCATCGAGCTGTTGAACCAAGCGAGCGACTGACCCCTTCCGAAAGGCCGATTCGAGAATCAGGTCTAAAGAACCGTTGAGTTGGCGCCCCCTTTATGATATTCTAATTTGTTGTTTTCTGCATGAGTGTCGGTCTTCCGAATTCATCATTTGCCGGGTCCCTTCCCTGCGACGCAGTCCGTAATCCGTTGATTACGCCGTTTACGTCGTTTCGGATCACGAGCCGTGGGATTGGGCCGGGGAAAATGCGCGGACCCGGCGAGAGGCCGTCCAGGAGCATAGCGGGAGAGTTTTCCGATGGAAGCATTACCGGAAGCGAACGGCGCAAAAGCCGATGACCACGCCATTACGATAACGACCCGAAACCCGGAAGATACGTTCGGCCTGGGCGCCAGGATCGGATCGATGCTCGACCGGGGCGACGTGGTCGCGCTGGTGGGAGAACTGGGAGCGGGCAAAACCTGGCTTTCCAAGGGCATCGCGGCCGGACTGGGCGTGCCGGACCACGAATACGTGAACAGCCCCGCCTTCGATCTGATCCACGAGTACCGGGGCAGGATCAAGGCCTACCACATGGACTTTTACAGGCTCGATTACCTCTCGGACGAGGACCACGCGTGGCTGGCCGAATACCTGTACGGCGACGGCGCGTGCATCATCGAGTGGGCCGACAAGTTCGCCGCGGAGTTGCTGGAAGACCACCTTCGCATAGAGATATCCTACGGGCCGGAGAGCGCGAACGAACGGCGGATCGGCGTGCTTGCCGTCGGGGAAAGGTACGGCGCATTGGTCCGCCGCTTGAGGGAATAATGCTTATCCTTGCAATGGACACATCCGGAAACACCTGCAACGTGGCGCTGTCGGACGGGGCCGGGATCATCGCCCGGGTTTCGGCGGGGTCCGACAGGTCGTACCTCGGGAATCTCGTCCCGATGATCGACCGGGCGCTGCGCAGCGCTTCTCTGACGATCGGCGACGTCGGCCTTTTCTCGGTCGTGCTGGGTCCGGGTTCCTGGACCGGCATCCGCATCGGGGTCGCTACCGCAAAGTCCCTGGCGCACTCCCTGGGAAAACCCGTAATCGGCCTGTGCGCCCTGGATGTGCTTGCGCACAACCTCCGATACGTCGGAGGGAGGACCGTTTACCCGATTATCGACGGCTCCAGGGGCCAGGTCTACTTTGCCGGGTACGACTGCCGGGGCGCCGTCCCCCGGCGAACCACCGAATACGGACTGCTCAAGCTCGACAGCTTCCTGGAAAGCATTGAAACCCCTGCTGTTCTGCTCGGCGACGCATGTTCGAAGTACGCGAAGATGCTTCCTCCGGATTCGAATGCCGCTTCGAATCCCGAAGGAGAAGCAATTGCCGTCGCTCCGCGATGGCTCGCCTATCTTCGCAGTGAATACATCATCGAGGCGACGGTTGACAAATTCGAGCGGTCGGGACCGGACGACACGATGCTCCTGGCTCCGCTTTACCTGCAGCGCGGCGTCGCGGAACCGGTCCCGCGCAAGCGCGGCGCGTGATTAGATTGCTACTTCCATGCTGATACTGGGAATTGAAACCGCATGCGATGATACGGCCGCCGCCGTCGTGGAGGACGGCCGCAATATTCTTTCCAATGTGATCTGGACTCAAAAGGACGTCCACATCAAGTTCGGTGGGGTCGTTCCGGAACTGGCCGCGCGAAAGCACGTGGAAGTCATCTCCCACGTCGTCCAGGAAGCGCTGGACAAGGCCGGCGCGTCCCTTTCCGATATCGACGCGGTAGGGGTCAACTGCAGGCACGGGCTTTTGCGCTCCATCGTCGTCGGAGTGTCGGCGGCGAAGGCCATCGCGTTCAGCAGGGGCATTCCGCTGGTGGGCGTGCACCACGTCGAGGCGCATATCTACTCCAACCTGATCGGAAATCCGGACCTCGCCTTCCCCTTCGTCTGCCTGACCGTCTCCGGCGGGCACAACCTGCTGATCAACGTGCTGGACCACGGCAGGTACGACCTCCTCGGCCGGACCCTCGACGACGCCGCGGGCGAAGCCTTCGACAAGGTCGCCAAGCTGCTCGACCTGGGATTT
>CAYOVG010000382.1:0-6402 GCA_964407285.1 uncultured Syntrophobacteraceae bacterium | reverse complement strand
CCATCGGTTTCGTATTCCAGGATTACCACCTCTTTCCGAAACTGACCACCCTGGAGAACGTGGCGGTCCCCCTGATCCTGAGGAAGCAGAACTGGAAGCAGGCCATGAAGACGGCCATGGAATACCTGGACGTGGTGGGACTCGGGGAGAGGGCGTCGCTCCCGCCGTTCAAGCTGAGCGGAGGCGAACAGCAGCGCGTGGCGATCGCCCGGGCCATCGTCAGCCGCCCCGACATCCTGATATTCGACGAACCGACCGCTTCCCTGGACGGAAACACGGGCAAGAGGATACTCGGGTTCGTCAAGGAGAATATTCTGAACGAGCACAGGTGCATTCTGATCGTGACGCACGACAGCAGGATATTCGAATATGCGAGCCGGATCGTGATGATGGAGGACGGCAGGATCGTGAAGGTGACGAACGCGGAGCCTCCGGGCCGCGAAGCCGGTGGAGGGGAGCCCGGCGGCCCCGGGTCGGACGCGGAACCCGGTGCGCGGGACGGGATATCCGGAGGGGAATCCAGCGGAGGGGGCGAGTGAAAAGTAAGATACTGTTCTTCCTGGCGGTCGCGGGTATCGTGGCGGGTCTCGTAAGCGCCTACTATTTCAGGGCGGAGAAAAAACCGATGCCCCCGATATTCAACCCGGCGCCGAACCCGTATGCCGAGGGGATCTACTGCAACGGCATCATCGAGAGCTACCAGTCGAGCGGAGCCAATATCAACATTTTTCCCGAAGTGTCGGGGACCATCACGCAGATCCATGCCGTGGAAGGGGCGACGGTGCGGAAGGGGGCGGTGCTGCTCGAGATAGACGACGCCGTCCAGAGCGCGGTCGTCGAACAGCAGAAGGCCCAGGCCGAAGCCGCCCTGGTGGATCTGCGGCAACTCGAGGCCCAGCCGAGGAAGGAAACCCTGGAAGTGGCGAAGGCCCAGGTGGAGTATGCCGCCGCCAGGCTCGAAGCCGCCCGCAGCCATTATGAGAAACTGAAAAAGACCCACCAAATGGAAGCCAGGTCGGTCAGCAGGGACCAGTTGGATACCGCGGAGCACGAAGTCGCCACGGCCGCGGCCAACCTGGAAGTGGCGCGAAAGCAGTTCGAACTGACGCGGGCCGGCGCGTGGACGTACGACATACAGAGCCGGCAACGCCAGTACGAAGCGCTCGCGAAGGCATATGCGGGCTCGAAGGCCGTGCTCGACCGCTACACCGTCACAGCCCCGGTGGACGGCGTAATCCTTGCCGTCAATGCCGCCCCCGGCGGTTTCGTCTCTCCGCAAGGAGCCTACGGGACCTATACCGGGGGCTTTGCCCCGGTGATCGTCATGGCGGCTTCCGGCCCCTATCTCGGGGTCCGGTGCTACATCGATGAGATCCTCATCGCGAAGCTCCCTGCGCCCGAACAGATGAAGGCGAAAATGTTTTTCAGGGGATCGGATACCGCCATCCCGCTGGAGTTCGAACGGGTGCAGCCCTACGTGGTCCCGAAGATCCAACTGTCCAACCAGAGGACCGAGCGGGTGGACGTGCGGGTGCTCCCGGTGCTGTTTCGCTTCGCTCCCCCCGCCGGCATGAACGTCTATCCGGGACAACTGGTGGATGTCTACCTGGAGGCGAAGTGACGCCGGTCTCCGGGACTATCCGGAACGAAGGCGCTCTCGCGGTTCCGGCCTCATGCCCGGGCGCTCAGATAGCCCTCGATATCCACATGATCGATCTGCTCGGGTTTCATGAACTTCTCGGCGTACTCCCGGTATACTCCCGAGCGCAGGAACAGGTCGAACCAATCGGGATCGATGTGACGGTCCTTCTTCATGAATGACATGATCTTTATGGCTTCCGACAAAGTCTTGCCCTTTTTGTAAGGTCTGTCCACGGCGGTGAGCGCCTCGAAGATATCGGCGACGGACATCAGGCGGGCAAGGGGACTCATCTCCTCCCTGGTCAGACACTTCGGGTATCCGGTTCCGTCCATCCTCTCGTGATGCCCGCAGGCTATTTCCGGAACTTGCCGCAGATGCTTGGGGTAAGGAAGCTGCGAGAGCATGACCAGGGTCTGAACGATGTGCTCACAGATCTTGTAGCGCTCCTCTTCCGTAAGCGTACCGCGTCCGATCGACAAGTTGTAGACCTCGCCCTTGTTGTAGAGCAGTTCGGGAACGGGCATGCGGAAGCCCCATTTGTTGTCGGGGGGGACACGGTCCTGCGGACTGCGTGGGAGTCTATGCTCCGGCTTGTCGGCGAGCAACGGTTCGACGGCAGGCAGAGGCGCCGCCGGCTCGAGCGCCTTGCGTCCCTTCTCTTCATGCGAGATGCCGATGCGGTCGTCCAGGGTACGGAGCCAGGTGCGTGATGCAATCGCCTTCAGCCGCTCCAGTTTTTCCGGGCTCATGAACTCGCCGCCTTCATTGCAGGCAGCGACGAAGGCGAAGTCGCTGTCGAGCAGTTCTTGCTCGGCTGCCAACCGTTCGCGAGCGATCGTCTCGTCTTCCCCCCCGGCAATCGCTTTCAGGCATGCTATCTCGGCGTCTCGTTTCAGCACCTCGAAGCGAGTCCGCACCTCGTGGATGCGGTCATGAATCGTTTCAAGCTTGGTCGCCTTATCCACGACGTATTCGGGAGTCGTGACCTTACCGCAATCGTGGAGCCAGGACGCAACATACACGGCGTCCCATTCCTGCTCGCTCAGGTGAAAATCTTTGAACGGACCGGTCGATTCGGCGCAGGCCGCCCGAGCCAGCATTCCGGCGAGTTCCGGCACGCGCGCGCAGTGTCCGCCGGTATAAGGGCTCTTGGCGTCTATGGCGTTCGCGATCAGTTGAATGAAGGCTTCGAACAATTCCTTCTGCAACTTGAGCAACTCTCGCGTTTCGAGGGATGTGGCCGCGGATGCGGATAGAGCGGTTACGAACGAGACCTGTGCTTCCTCGATGGGCGCCTTCCGCACGAGCAGCATTGCGCCGACCAGTTGTTGATGCCGGTTCAGCAAGGGCACCGCGAGTCCGTGCCTGGCTTCGAGCATGGCAGTTACGCCGGTGAGCCCCGTGGCGCGGGCGTCATCGGCGTCGAGCTCACCGGCCCGAGGCTTGCCCCCACGCAAGGCGGCGGCCAGCAGCGGTCCGGTTCCGTCCAGCGGAGCCCGGGGGAGGGGCGCCCTGATCTTGAGGCCGTCGCCGCGGCGCAAAGCAACTGGAACCAACATTTTGTCGTCCACCAGGTACAAAACTCCCGCATCGGCGTCAGCGGCGGAAAGCGTTTCGGTCAGCAGCATCGGCAAAAGATGGTCGAAATCCTCTTCAGCGGCCACGGCTGCGCTGATACTCAGAAATCTGCGAATCGTGCGTTTCATTTCGTCCATGTTTTCGCCGAGTTGATTGACCTCCTTCACTATGGAGCGAACCCTGATCTTTTCCGAAAAATCGAAGCGTCGTATTGATTCGCTTTCATCGACCAGTTTTCTCAGCGGTTTCGAAACAACTCCCGCCAGTATCCATGTGAGTGGAATGGCCAAAGCGATGGTGAGCAACGTAATCAGTATCGCCGCGGAACGAAGCATGACGGCTTCCGCGAACAGCTCCCGGTCGGGGATTGCCGTCAGCAGATAGAGCGGATGAGCCCCCTCGAGAACGACCGGGTTTATGGAGACCCGCCAGTCGCCGTCCGGCAACTCGATTTGTTGGTTGAACGTCCCATCGGGCGTCATCGTTCTCAGCGCGTCGCTGATCCGGTCCATCACCGGAACTCCGAAATCCTCCAGTCGTCTGAGACTGGGTTTGACGTCACGGCCTTCCGGTATGGTGACCAATTTCTGTACATCTTCGTGAGCAATTACGAAACCCTGCGAGTTGACGAGGGCTGTCAGGGTATTCTCGGTCACTTTCTGCCTGGCGAGACCGAAGCTCAATGTGTCCAACAAGATGTCCGCGGCAACGACGCTTCGGCCATTGCGGCTCCGGGTCGCCAGGGTGGCGCCCACCTTCCTGTTCGAGAAAAACAAGTAGGGTTCCGTCTTGATCTGAGAGGTGGCGGCCAATGCGTCTTTGAACCAGCCCCTGCCGCGGGGGTCGTAGCCGGCGGCATAGTCCGGCCGGTCGTCCTCGCGAAGGACGTTCAGCGTGGCGTCGAGGAAGACGAAGCGTCCTCGTGGAGAGGCGGCGGGATCATCGCCGCGCTCGATGCTCTGTACGATGTAGCGGGTGCTCTCCGGCGCCTTGAACGATATGCGCTCGGACTCGTCAAACACACGACGGACGAAAAAGAAGTCGCCGGAGGCATAGCCGACATAGATGGAAGACAAGGCGCTCGAATTGTCGAGCGCTTCCCTCAGCAAACCGATGCGCCGCCAACGTTCCTCCCATGTCGAACTATCAGCCAGGTCGCTGTGGCTGAGCAAATTGACCGCCATCTCCGCCGGGGCCATTGTGCGGCGCAACTCCCCGAGGGTCTCCCGGCTGATGCGCTGCATCAAGTCCGCCGCGGTGACCTCGAGCGTCTTGAGTGACAGATTATAACCGAATCCGCCGATCAGGCTGCCCACCAGCAAAAGCAGTATCAGCAAGAGAGTGGAGATGTGGATATGAAGCGGGTAGTTATGCCTCGCCTTCATGAATGATCTCAGGGCAGAAGGGACGAAAGTGAAACGTCCCTTCTTAGCGGCCTCGGAAATCAGGGACTTATTATACCTGCCGTATTCGGCGTCGGACCCCAGAATGTGGTTCGTGAGCCAGCTGTTCAGGAACGCCAGGACCTCTTCGGTCAAGTCGAACCTGCCATTATTGTATTCACTCAACATTTCATACGCTTTTGCAGCAAACCCGTCATGCTCGTCTTTGTGGCGTCTCAGATCGGGATAAGAATTTTGCTTCATCCAGGATTCTTCAGCAGAAAAGTGATAGCTTGCATATTCAACCAGTTCGTCCAATATGCTTCCGATGTCTTCCCTGGATACGCCGCCGGTGAAATCATCGAACAGCTTATTGAGTAATTCAAGCAGGTATTTATGGTGATTGTCGAACTCCGGAATACCAACGCTGTAGCTGTCGTTCCATTCAATGGCGGACATAAACCCCCCTCTCTGATTTGGCCGGTTTCCACCTGAAAAGGATAGACTTGAAGGGCCGTGCCGTTCAACGTTCAAAACCCGAACGACCGGCCGTCGATTCTTCTTCGGGCAATCAACCGCGAAAACCGGCATGGGCTTGCCCGGAGGGCTTTCCGGCGCCTTGGACGAAGTCCGTGGGTTGCGGTTCGGTCCCTCTTCTTATGGGTGTTCCGTAAAACCTGCGGTGTGTCCTCTTCCGGATTGCTCCACATGGCAATCGGACGGTCCGACGGGGCGAAATCCTGGTTTCTCCCTCGTTTTGCGGGAATCGCGCGAGCCACTCTCGCGAGGAGCTGTTTTGGTTTGAAGACCGAAATCAAAAACGCCGGATGGACGCTCAAAGCATTCTTATAGCAGCGGCACTCGGATGAAATCG
This sequence comes from uncultured Syntrophobacteraceae bacterium, assembly GCA_964407285.1. Lineage (GTDB taxonomy): Bacteria > Desulfobacterota > Syntrophobacteria > Syntrophobacterales > Syntrophobacteraceae > CAYOVG01. The sequence goes on along the minus strand of CAYOVG010000382.1, from coordinate 926 downwards.
AAGTCCCAGATTAAGGGATTCCGCCCGGAAGGGCAAGAAGATTCTGCCGGCGATGAAGATCAACGGGAAGATCCGGTATATAAATTCCGGCAAACGCTCTTTCCGAAGCTTGGGACAAGGTGTTGGAAGGGGATCGGATGTCGCCGTCCCGCTGGAATTCGAACGGGTGCGGCCCCACGTGGTCCCGAAGATCCAACTGTCCAACCAGGGGACCGAGCGGGTGGACGCGCGGGTGCTCCCGGGGCGTCGTTTCGCTTCGCTCCCCCCGCCGGCAGGAACGTCTATCCCGGACAACCGGTGGATGTCTACCTGGAGGCGAAGTGACTCCGGTCTCCGGGATTTTTCGAAACGAAGGCGTTCCTGCAATCCTCGAGTCGCCCCGATCTTCTCCCCGCCTATGAACAAGTCGCCCGGATATGTGAAAAATTACCTGGAAATTTTGCCGGTATGCGAAAAACCGCAAGAAAATCCTTCTCTACCGGAGTGTCGCGGCGGCGGAGCGGTCAACCGCCCCAAACCCGCATTGCTTCCCGCATCCCGCGCGTCCTTATCCGGCGGGACCTTGCGTGGAAACCTCATCCGGCTGCAACGGCCTCTTCATGCATACGGTTGAGTCTCCCGGATTCCTGAAAAATGGGACGGATGGACGTACTGATCAAGCCGGCGGCTATTCGCCGCCGTGTAAGCAGATAACCGGATCGGATTGATATTAGTGGATAAAGAGAGATTACAATTAATCGCCCGCCCCCATGGCACATTTCTTGATAATCGGGAAGCGCAATAGCTTTCCGGGACCATGCTTCAACTACAAAGCGGCAACTGACAGGGCGGCGTTTCATGTCGGGCGACAGGCGGATCGATATACCCTTCAAATTTGACAATTCTGGGTAGGCGTAAGCTCGCAATTTAGCTTGGGAAATGGTAGA
>CAYOVG010000381.1:0-6411 GCA_964407285.1 uncultured Syntrophobacteraceae bacterium | reverse complement strand
CGGCCGATAATGTTCGGGAACCCGGCGGCGGCGCCGCGCCGGCGGTCGCAGGTCCCGCCGGTCCGGCCGGCCCGGCCACAAGCCGGGCTACGGGACCGACCATGAACGGCAATGGACGGCCTTCTTCCGGGGAGGCGAGTGAGCGTCCCTCTACTCATGCGAATCCGCTGATCGTGCTGGAGCGGCTGACGGCGAGGGCCGACGGACATGAATCCGATCTGCGGGACTTCGGCCTGGAGATTTTCGAAGGGGAGACTTTCGGAATCGGCGGAGTCGTGGGTAACGGGCATCGGACCCTGGCGCGGATACTGGCCGGAGCAGGCAGGGTGGAGAGCGGACGGATTCTTTTCAAAGGCGTCGATATCACGAACTTTTCCATCAACAAGAGGATCGAGAGCGGAATCCGGTGGTTACCCGCCAATGCCCGGGAAGAAGCTCTGCTGCCCGCTCTTTCTCTTTGGAAGAACCTCCTGCTGGGTCATCGCCGGGACGAGGGAATACAGCGCCGCGGCCGGCTGATGAAGGACGCCGTTACGCGTTGGGCGGAAGAGCTTCTGAGGGTTCACAAGGTGGTATACCACAGCGTTGAAGACCCTTTACAGTCCCTCTCCGGGGGCAACCAGCAAAAGGTCGCGCTGGCGAGGGTCCTTTGCGGCTCTCCGGCGCTGGTGATACTGGAACAACCCGGCAGAGGACTCGACATTCAATCCAGAAAACGGCTGCGCGGCTTCATACGCGACTTGAATTCCAGGGGAACAGCCGTTCTGGCGCTTTCCTACGACCTCGACGAACTGCTGACCATGTGCGGGCGAATCGGCATTCTGTACAGGGGACGCATCATGGGCGTGGTCGACGGCGCGACCGCCCGCCGCGAGGAACTGGGGGGCTGGATGCTCGGCGCGGCAAAGGCTTGAACTGGATAGAGTCCTTTCGTTTTCGTTTCTTTTCGTTCTTTTCGTGGACAGTTTAGGAATGGCGATACCGGCAATTCAACGAAATCTTGCACGGAAGCTGAAAACCCTCCTGCCCCTGGTCTTCGCCCTCGGAATCGGGGCGATTTTCTGCGCGTTGGCGTCCGCCGTATCGGGAAACGAGCCGCTCGCGATCATTTCGGCCATAGCGGAAGGCGCATGGGGAAACCAAAGCGCGGCGGCGAATACCCTGGCCAGACTCACCCCGCTCCTGCTCACGGGGCTCGCGGTGAGCTTCGCCTATCATGCGGGCCTTCTCAACATAGGCTGTGAAGGACAGTTGATCCTCGGAGCGCTGGCCTCGGCCGTCTTCGCCGTTAAGGCGGCGGCGCTGCCGGCGGTTCTTCTCATTCCTTCGACCGTGGCGGTCGGAGCGGCCGCGGGAGCGCTCTGGGCGCTCCCCGCCATCCTGCTGAAGCAAAAGCGCGGCGTCCACGAAGTCATCGCAACGCTGCTGATGAACTACATCGCCATCAACATAGCGGATTACCTGGTGCGCGGCCCCCTCGGAGACGGATCGGCCATGGCCAGGACCCCGATGCTGCCCATGGACGCCGTGTGGCCGCTGCTGTGGCGTACGGGGACCCAGGGACTTACGGCGGCCCCGGTTGTTGCGTTACTGCTTTGTCTCGCCGCCCGGACCTGGTTGTCGAGGACCGTCTGGGGCTTCGAACTGGCGGCGGTCGGGAGCAATCCCACCGCCGCCGCGACCGCCGGAGTGTCCGTGGACGCATGGCGCGCGCGGGCTTTCGTCTTGAGCGGAGCGCTCGCCGGGCTTGCGGGGGCTTTGGAAGTCGTTGCCGTGCACCACCGCTTCTACGCCGCATTCTCACCGGGTTACGGCTTCGACGGCATTACGGTTTCCTTCCTGGTGGACAACTCGCCCGGCCGGCTGTGGCTCGGCGCGCTGCTGCTCGCAAGTCTGCGGTCCGCCGACAAGTGGCTTCAGCTCACCCTGGGCATATCTCCCAACGCCATCCTGGTCCTGGAAGCCGTGCTGCTGCTCACGGTGGTGTGCCGGGGCGGGAGGCCGATGCTTCCGAGGCGTTTTCTGCGTTCCGGGGACAACGGCGGTACGGCTGTCGCCGAGATCGCGAGGGGGGCTCCATGACCGGCGGCATCGTGTCCCTTACCCTCGCCAAGACCGCTCCGCTGCTCCTGGCCGCCTACGGGGGGCTCCTTTCGGAACTCTCCGGGGTGATCAATTTCGCGCTGGAAGGGATGATGCTCGCGGGGGCCTTCGCGGCCGTGTGGGCCACCCATGTCACGGGCTCCCCCTGGATCGGTCTGCTGGCCGGGGCCGGGGCGGGAACGGCGGTGGGGCTCCTGCACGCTCTTGCGGCGCTGGTGTGGCGCGCAAACCAGATCGTGAGTTCGATCGCCTTGAACCTGCTGGTTTCCGGAATGACCGGCATGCTGCTGAACGAAGTTTTCCAAGTATACGGCACATCTCCCGGAGTGACGGCCCTCCCGGTTGTCCCGCAATCCTGGCTTCGGTCCATTCCGGTAGTGGGAGACGGCGTTGCGAGCGCGGTTGGAGGTCTTTCCATCATGGCTCCGGCGGCTCCGGTCGTCGCGATTGCGCTCATGGGCGCGCTCCGGTGGAGCGTGTGGGGGTTGCGACTCCGGGCGTGCGGAGAGAACCCGGCCGCGGCGGCGGCGGCGGGCATCTCCGTCACCCGGTTGCGCTTCCTCGCCGTCATGGCGGGGGGAGCACTGGCGGGCCTCGGGGGGGCGTACCTTTCCATAGGGGAGCTGTCGCAGTTCGTGGAGAACATGACGCGGGGCAGAGGCTTCCTCGCCATTGCCGCCGTTATCCTGGGACGGTGGACGCCGGGCGGAGTGCTCCTGGCGACGCTTCTCTTCGGCCTCGGCGAAGCCTGCTCGGAGTGGCTGGCAGTGAGGTCGCCCAACCTCCCGCACCAGGTTTTCCTGGCGTTTCCCTACGTTGTCTGCTTTGCCGTACTCATGTTTCGCATTGGCGGGAGAAAACCCCCGAGCGCCCTCGGGCGGATACTATAGGCACACCTGACGACTCGTTTCACTCGGAACATTCCGGCGTCGTTCTCGCATTTTACTTGCGATTTCGCTCAACGAACGATAAAATAAAAAGATTCGCGCGGTTGCACATGAGGATTGCGAGCATTCCATCGGGCATCGCCGGAGCGAAGGACGGCCGATCGAGGGTCCGGAGACCATCCCATTCGCGCCTTATCGAGATGGCGCTGCTTGTACCGAGCTTCGAAAGACTCAGCATTCTTAAGGACATATATGGAACCTGAAAGACTCGGGAAACTCAGAATCGAAAGGAAGGAGCCCGTTCAGGGCGCCGCTTCCGAACAGCCCCGCCGACGCCTGAAGTGGAAGATGATCTTGCCGGCGGTCCTGCTCATTATCGCCGGCTTCGTGTTCCTTCAGCTCTACCGCAATGGCGTTCTGACGCCTTCCATACCGGTCCGGTCGACATCGACGGCGAAGGTGCACGCCTCGCAGGTGCTTGCCGAATTCAACGCCAGCGGCTACGTCGTGGCGCAACGCAGGGCGTCCGTAGCATCCAAGGGGACGGGCCGCCTGGTATACCTGGGAGTGCGGGAAGGAAGCAAAGTCAAGAAAGGCGATGTTATCGCTCAACTCGAAAACGAGGACCTCAAGGCTGAACACGCCCAGATCCAGGCCCAGTTGAACGTCTCCCGCGCTCAGCTCAACCAGGCGGAAGTGGAACTGGTCACGGCGGAGAAAAATTGGGTGCGCTACAAAAGGCTCCTCGAGCTGAAAGCGGTTTCCCAGCTAGACCACGAAGCAGCCGCCGACCGTTACCAGAAGGCCCTTGCCGCCGTCACTTCCGCCAGAGCCGCAATAAGGGCCCAGGAGGCGAATCTTCACCGTGCGGAGGTGCTCATCGAATACACGGTGATCCGCGCCCCCTTCGACGGCGTCATCCTCACGAAGGACGCCGATGTGGGCGAGGTCGTGGCCCCCTTCGGATCGGCGACCAATGCAAAGGCGGCGGTGGTCACGATGGCCGATCCCGCATCCGTTATGGTGCAGGCGGACGTCGCGGAAGCATCGCTTCCCAAGGTCCACATCGGGCAACCCTGTGTAATCCAACTGGATTCCATGCCGGATGAGCGTTTTCCGGGAAGGGTGGACACCATCGTTCCGACGGCGGACCGCACCAAGGGCACGGTTATGGTCAAAGTCCGCTTTGACAGCCTGGAGCCTCGCATTCTCCCGGAGATGAGCGCCAGGGTGACTTTTCTGTCCCGCCCGATTGCGGAACACGAGGAGCAACCGTTCCTGGGCGTTCACAAGGATGCGTTGGCGAAGAAAAATGACCGGGAAGGAATCTTCAAGATTGAAAACGGACGCGCCGAATGGGTCCCCCTGACCGATGTGAAGTATTTCGGGGATTACATCGTCCTGGGGCCGCCTTTCCAGGGCGGCGAGCAGATCGTGGTCGAGCCGCCCGAGAAGCTCGAGGACGGCGCCAGGGTGAAAACGGCCGAGTAGAAGAGCTGTGCGCAATCAACCCGACACAAACACGAATGAAAACAGCATCGTCAGCATAAGGGACCTGTACAAGTCCTACAAGCGGGGTTCCCAGTCCGTTCCCGTATTGCTGGGGATAAACCTGGACATCGAGAACGGGAGCTTCGCCGCTCTCATGGGGCCGTCCGGCTCGGGGAAGACCACGCTTCTGAACCTGATCGCCGGGATAGACCGTCCCGACCAGGGCAAACTGCTGGTGGCCGGCACGGACATCGCCACTCTGACGGACAAGGAACTGGCCGGATGGCGTTCGAGGAACGTGGGCTTCATATTCCAGTTCTACAACCTTTTGCCCGTGCTCACCGCCTTGGAGAACGTGGAGCTTCCGCTTATGCTGAGCGCCCTGACGCGGAGAGCGCGCCGGGAGCATGCAGCGCTGGCGCTGGAACTCGTGGGGCTCTCGAACCGCGTCCACCACTATCCCCGGGAGCTGTCCGGAGGCCAGCAGCAGCGGGTAGCCGTGGCCCGCGCCATCGTGACCGACCCCGTCATCATCGTGGCCGACGAACCCACGGGTGACCTGGACAAGCATTCCGCCGAGGAAATCCTGAACCTCATGGATCAGCTCAACGAGGAATTCGCCAAGACCATCATAATGGTTACCCACGACCCCAAGGCCGCGGAACGGGCCGGCGTCATCCACCACCTGGACAAGGGGGTGCTCGACGACACGCAACAGTAACGAAGCGGCAAGGATATGAAACAGAAAGTAAGCGAAGCACTAACGGAATAACCCGATGGCCCTGTTCAAACTCATTCTCCGCAATTCACTCCGCCAGAAACTGCGCACGGGACTCACCCTCGTGGGAATGGCGGTGGCGATCCTTTCCTTCTGCCTCCTGCGCACCGTCGTGGAAGCGTGGTACATGGGCGTTGCAGGCTCCGCGCCCGACCGGCTCATAACGAGGAACGCCGTGTCCCTGATCTTTACGATGCCCATCACCTACAAAACGAGGATACTGCAGGTCCCCGGAGTGAAGAGGGTCGCCTACGCCAACTGGTTCGCCGGAGTCTATATCGACGAGCACCATTTTTTTCCACGAATCGCCGTCGGACACGAGGACTTTTTCAGCCTCTATCCCGAATTCGTCGTTTCCCCCGATGAACTGAAGGCTTTCCAGCGGCAGAGGAACGCCTGCATCGTGGGGCGCAAGATTGCAGACAAGTACGGATGGAAAATCGGCGACACCGTCACCATCAAGGGAAATATCTATCCCGGCGAATGGAGCTTCGTGATTCGAGGCATCTATCACGGGGCGACGAAGAATACGGACGAAACGCAGTTCCTCTTTCGATGGGACTACCTGGACGAAGCCGTCAGGAAGAGCGCGGTCGCCAATGCCGGTCAGGTGGGATGGTATATTATCCAGGTGAACGATCCCTCGAGGGCGGGCGAGATTTCAAAGGCCGTCGATGCCCTGTTCAAGAACTCCCTCGCGGAAACCCTTACGGAAACGGAAAAGGCTTTCCAGATGAGCTTCGTGTCCATGACGGAAGCCATCGTGGTGGCCATACGCGTGGTTTCTTTCGTGGTGATCGGGGTGATTCTCATGATCCTGGCCAACACCATGGCCATGGCGGCGCGGGAGAGAATGTCCGAGTACGCGGTGCTGAAGACTTTGGGATTCGGAAACGGTTTCCTGTCCGTTCTCATTGCCGGCGAATCCGTAATTCTTGCCCTGCTGGGGGGAGGCCTGGGGATGGCCCTGAGCATTCCCTCGGCCGCCGTTTTCTCGAAAGCGCTGGGAACTCTCCTTCCCGTCTTTCACATCACCATGCAGACCATGTTTCTGAGTTTCGGCATATGCTGGGGGATAGGCCTGCTCGCAGCGATCTTCCCCATATGGCGCGCAACTCGCGTTAAGATCGCCGAGGCGCTCGGTCACGTGGG
>CAYOVG010000380.1:0-6424 GCA_964407285.1 uncultured Syntrophobacteraceae bacterium | reverse complement strand
TGCCATGTCCATCCTATTTTTACAATCCCAGGTACTCATTTGCCGGATGAACCAATATGATTCGGTTTGGAGTTCAAAGAGTCAGGTGTGACCATACTTATCCGGACGGCATACCTCACCTTGTCAGGCGCTGCTTTCCAATGAGGGTGAGTAGCTCGATACCTAGGATGTCCATCATCCGCTCCCTGGTTAGTGCGTACATGTTAATACAGAATGTGCTCAATTTCGCTGGTTTTTCCTGTATCCATTTCGCAAGAGGGTATTGGTTGATTGCGTGTGGGCATGGGCAATGCTGCGGATATCTAAATGGGTGGATGCGTTATGAAAAGATGCTTGATCTTGGCTTTTCTGTTGCTATGTGGCTGCGCAACGAATCACGGAAAGGTGTGGTACAAATATGGGGAGAGCAGTGCGCAGATCCAGCAGGCCATGTACGAGTGTGATTATGAATCCACCAAGTTCGGCCAGGTTCACACTCCATATGGTTTAGGCCTCGGTGCTGCCGTTGCCGCTGGAATCGATCAGAGTTTGCGAAGAAACGAGTTATTTGTTAAGTGCATGCAGGCAAAGGGCTATAGATTAGTTGACAGAAACTCTGTGCTGGTTGAAATGCAGTACAACAACAATGCTGCACCGCCACAACCGGAGACAGTGGTTTCGCCGAACGCCCCGGCAAATACGCCCCCTACATCCAAAGAGATTGTCGAGGCAAGCGTTCCTTCCACCCAGTCCCAACAAGCGCCACCGGCAACTGTTAAAGCCGATTATACACTATCACCTGCGTCACTCATCGTTCCAGATACTTCAGAGACCAGTTCGAGGAAAGCAACTTCTCCACAAGACGGGTTGTCGGATCATTCCCGGATAGGTCAATCCACTCAATCTTCAGAGCCATTTTCATCGGATCTGCCTTCATCGACGATTCAGACTCAGGCGGTAACGTATCCTGCCACATCCCAATCACAAATGTTTTCCAATGAGGATGAGTCTGACGGAGCAAAAATATACCGACACCTCAAGATGCTGGGATATTCCGACCAAAGAATAATGCAGGTTCTGAAAGGCCGTTGGTAGAGGGATTTCCACATGACACACTCAAGGATTCAGATCGCCCCCGAGCGTCTCTATGCAGCGAGATTTCTGAGCGAGATTGACTTGAGAGACAATATCACTGCGAGCGAAATCTATGTGTCCAGGAACGATACAAAGCACCTCCTGCAACGCCACGACATCCTTCCACGAACCGTCGAGGCCGACCAAGGGATTAATTCAGAATCCAACCGCCGTCGGTGGGCCGGCATAAGACAGGGAAGCCCGTTGCACTTTCGTGGCACGGAATGTGCGCCGGGCTTTCCCATTTGCGGTGGAGGGGTACCGGATGAAGATAGCCATCTTTGTCGCTGGCGGATTTAGGGGTTGTGGTTCTTTAACTTTCAACTAAAAAGAGAACAAGAAGTCTCAAGGAGGGAGGGGTCCTATGCGCAAACTTCGAACGTTACCATCTCTTGCATTCCTGGTACTTGTCGTAGTGTCGTTGTCGTACTCGTCATCGGAAGCCGGCCGGAGCAAGACCATCGAAGGCGTCATCTCCAACTACGAGTGCGGCGACAACTGCTATCTGACCATCGTGGATGCCAAGGGAAACGAGCATACGGGACTGTGTGCCGCGGCCCCTTGCGACGAGTGGAACAGCGATTCCGAGATGCCGGCCGCCTACAGGGGCAAGAAGGTCAAGGTGACGGTAGGCAAGGGTAGGCAGTTAAACGGTGAAGGCGAAGAGATGGGCGCCGTGGACGCCTTTGTCACAATACAGTTCGAAGCCCCTTCTCCCGTCGCTGCGGGCAAATCGGCGCAATCTGAGAAGGCGGTTCCGGCATCCGAGGATTCGATTTGCAGCGATCTCGATCTTTCCGTCAATTCCGATATTCTCGATTGCCTCGGAAGGAAATACGCCAGAGCGGACAAGGAACTCAACCGACTCTACAAGGAACTGATGGCGAGGCTCGACGAGAAGGGAAAGTCGGCGCTCAAGAAGGAACAGCTTGCCTGGATCAAGAAGAAGGAATCCGAGTGTGCGAAGGCCGGCGTTGAATTCGCCGGAGGGACACACGAGAGGATCTGCATAGCCGATTGCCTGGTGCAAAGAACCGAGGAGCGGGTGCGGTATCTTGAGGGTTACGGTAAAACGTCGGAGACGCTTCAACCCCAGCCCGTTCGGCATGAGCAAGCAACCCGTGACAGGGATAAGCCTGCTGCTCCTTGACCTGCTCGCCAAGCGGGGATGCTGCTCACACCACAGGGGTGTATGCGGCTGCCGCAACGGGCATTGTGACGGCGCATTGAGTCCTTCATTCAATAGAAATACTTTGGAAGGGAGAGTGGAATCATGAAGCTGATAAGAATAATGGCTTTAGTATCTATCGCCATGGTATTTCTTTCACTTTCACCAATATACGCTTGTGAGATTGCCGAAATTATGTTTGGAAAAATCAGCATCGATATTGTACCGCATAAAGGCTATGAAACCGCCATAATTCGCTGTGCAGATTTTGAAAGTAAGAAGCACAGTCATGGTGCAATCATTGGTGAAATTACCGTCGATCGTGGCGGTTTTGCTGTCCGAAACATAAATCAAGTGGTCATCGGGACAATCTCCCCAGATCTAAAGATGGAGGGTTGGAGTGACGATTGTGACGAGAATCAAAAGATTTCCATCCAAAAGGTTCAGCCAGGGGCTTACGTGATCATGAATGGTAAGATGCCGGTCGGAACTATCGAGGGGCGATTTCCAAAGAACGATTTCGGTGTAAAGTGATCCGTGTGATGGAGCATATGGGCCATATAAACATCAAAATCACTCTCGACCGTTTTTTGAGGCTTACGAAGACGAAACGCCCCGGGGCACGAAGGGTAACACAGAGCCCATCATGTGGTGCGATGGCCAGGATCTACCCGTAGTTCATCTGGACGAAAGAGATGAACTCCGTGAGAGCGGGGGAGGGGGGATGCAACGGAATTGGGTGTGGCTCTTTTGCGACGACGACCCAGACAGAGTGCCCGAAAGCGGAAGTCTGGAGGCGGCAAAGAACCACAGCCCATTTAGTGGGTCGTTCCAAAGAACCGCACCCTCATGCAGATGCAATTACGATACGCAAAGTTATGACGTCGTTCAGTAAAGATATTACTGGAAGAAAGGAAAAACACATGGAATGGAGACTCAGAATGGACAATAGGTCGAAACGCTCGAAGCAACTGCGATGAGGCCACCGTCATAACGGGTAGCTTCAATTTTACGTCCCGTGCCGAGGAGAGGAACGCAGAGAATCTATTGATCATCAGAGACAAGGACCTGACCGCCAAGTACCTCAAGAACTGGAGAGAGCACGCAGCCCATAGCGAGCCGTACCGGGGGCGGACGGGGAAGAAGCAGGGGAAAGTCGCGAAGGATGAGGAGTAGTGCTGCTAAAGTAGTAACTGTCGGGACGGAATTCCTTACTGCGATGGAGGGAAAGCGGTAGATGAAAAAGGGTTCTTTTCTTCTGTGCTTTTTCATGGCGATTGTTCTTGTCTCTCTTATCTGGGCTCAGGAGGGAGAATCCAATGCAAAATGGGAGGGCAAGTATACTGATGGAAGGCCAATTACAGAAGATGACCTCATGTATACTCTCGAACTGCACAATATATGGGTTGAGACAAGTGGGGCCGACCTGAGCGGGGCCAACCTGTGCATGGCTGACCTGCGCGGGGCCAACCTGCGCTGGGCCGACCTGAGCGGGGCCGACCTGTGCATGGCTGACCTGCGCGGGGCCAACCTGCGCGGGGCCAACCTGAGCGGGGCCAACCTGAGCGATGCCGTCCTGTACGGGGCCAACCTGACTGAAGCCGTCCTGAGTGGGGCCAAACTGAGCGGCGCCGACCTGACCGAGGCCGACCTGAGTAGGGCTAACTTTGGCGGTGCCGACCTGAGCGGGGCCAACCTTTATAGATCAATTTTTGAAGTGAAGCCTTTACCCGTAACAACTCATATTGCTTCAGCGTTGGGTTTAGAATCATTAAGATTTCGCGATTCACCGCGATCCTTGGTGGAACTCCGCGGGGTCTTCAAAAATGCCGGATTTCGCGAGCAAGAACGAAAGATCACATGCGCCATAAAAAGCTGTGAAACGGAGAGGTTATTGGAGAAGAAGAAAGGAATGTGGGATAGGATCGAAGGATCTTTCAACTATGTCATGTTTGAGGTGACGTGTGATTACGGAATGACGCCGGGACGATTGCTAAGAATGATCGTGTATTTTATATTGTTCTTTTCTCTGCCTTATATGGTGGCACTAAGGATGAGTCGAACTCCGACTCGAATCGTCATGCAGATTAACAAAATTCTTGGGCGTTGCCCGGTGAGTTCGCGCCGTACCGGGATCTGGGTTGTTAGAATGCCTGATAGCGTAATCAGTAGAGCGGTGGGAGGTATGAAATTCGGAATTACGACCAGGCAATCTCGGTATGGGGTTTGGAATATAAGATTATCAGATTCGTTGATCAAGAATTCACGTTCTAAATTCCGCAGGCTGACAACGGCAATGCCTTTTCGCGGCTTACCGGAAAATGCTGGTGTGATCCGGAGAATTATCCGGGGCATCAGGTGTTCGTGGCGAGTGTTCCGAATCGCCCTCTACTTCAGCATCGTATCTGCCTTTAGTATCGGTTGGAAGGACCTCAATGTCGGTAATTGGCTGAACCGGTTGCAGCGCCGGGAGTACGCTCTTCGCGCAACCGGCTGGGTGAGAACCGTTTCGGGCCTCCAGTCGCTTATCAGCGTCTATCTGCTGGCCTTATGGGTGCTCAGCTATTTCGGCCGGCCATTTGAGTAATGAATCCCGTTCCGGTATGGACTGATTCATGGTAGGCAGAATCAAGAAAGGAAAGAACTGAACGACAGTGGAAAAGCGCTCACCGCTCAAAGCTCCTCCTCTCCGGTTGCCGGGTCAGTCGCTCCAGGATGAGATCAACGATCAGGTTGATAAGGGTAGGGAGTACATCGTTCTTATTTCCATCTTCATGCTACTGGCCGCCGAGGAGTGGATCAGATTCTTTTTCAAGGCTCCTCCTCAGCCAATATTTTTTACCGTGCTCGCTGCTGGGACGCTGGCTTATGGTATCTGGAAGATAATCCCTATCCGGAGACAACTCCGCTCCCTGAAGCAAGCCCGTGACGGCGAGAAGGCCGTTGGCCAATTCCTGGAGCGGCTTCGGGAAACGGGATACCAGGTATTCCATGATGTGGTCGGGAATGGCTTCAACATCGACCACGTGCTTGTGGGGCCGTCCGGGGTCTTCACCGTGGAGACAAAGACCATCAGCAAGCCGGTGAAGGGACAGGCGAAGATCCGGTATGACGGAGAGACCATTCTCGTTGACGGCTTCAAACCGGACCGGGACCCGATCGTCCAGGCAAAGGCTCAGGCGGGATGGCTCCGGAACTTCATCAAGGAATCAGCCGGGAAAGATGTCAAAGTTCGCCCCGTGGTGCTCTATCCCGGGTGGTACATTGAGGGTAAATCTACGGGAAGGGAAGTATGGGTTCTCGAGCCGAAAGGCCTACCCGGATTTCTGGAACATGAGAAAGCTGTTCTGGAATCACAGGATGTTGCGAGTATTGCCTACCAGGTTTCCACCTACATCAGAACACTGCAGGAGCAGTAATAGAATGACTTTTTGGAACTCGATCATCTCAGTAGCCACAATTGTGGCACCGCGCAGTCCCGTTAGTATAGACGATAAGAGTGTTGCTGCGACCATCACCGATGATCGCCGGATGTCCTCAACTCAGGAGCACCTTCTTGCCTTTGAGTCCGGCTATCAATTTCTCTACCGGTTCATAGCATCCATAATCGCGGTACTTACTGTTTCTATCCGTATTTCCCATATTTGTCTCTCCTCGTGAGGAGATTTTATGACACGAAATGCACTACATGTATCTGATAAAATTTACCTTGCCGACCCACTGTTTACCGAAGCCGAACGGGCGTATCTGAAGGACATTAAGACCAAAATAGAGACGTTTGGCTGGCGACTCAGGAAGGAACTTACCATCATATGGCCGTGGGAGTTGTTTCAACCCGGCGAAATCGAATACCTCGGTTGCGAGGCCCCGAAAGAGATCTTCCGACGTTGCCGTGATGGCGTCGACCAGTGCGGTATTGTGGTTGCTTGGCTGGACGGTGCCCAAGTCGATGACGGTACGGCATGGGAGATCGGGTACGCACACGCGCAGGGGAAGCAAATTATCGGAATCGGACGGAACTGCTGCGGGCAGGGGAATGTGAAGAGAGTTGCGTGAATGCAATAATCGAGGGGGCGTGTGAGAAGATCGCAGCAATTCCCGCTGAGCAGGTGGTAGATAGAGGTATTGGGGTGATGTAGGAGA
>CAYOVG010000379.1:0-6434 GCA_964407285.1 uncultured Syntrophobacteraceae bacterium | reverse complement strand
ATTCGGTGAACACGGCTTCCTCGGCGGAAAGCGCGGCCGAGGAAATCGGCAGGGAGCCGCCCGACCTGGTTTTGCTGGATGTCTGGATGCCCGGCAAGGACGGTCTTTCCTTCCTGGAGGAAATCAAAAACTCGCACCCCCGGCTGCCGGTGATCATCATTTCGGGACACGGCACCATCGAAACCGCGGTGAAGGCCACCAAGATGGGGGCCTTCGACTTCGTGGAAAAGCCCCTGTCGCTGGAGCGCATCCTTGTGTCCATCCAGAATGCCCTGGGGTTTTACCGCCTGGCCGAAGAGAATATCATGCTGCGCCAGAAGGCGAGCCCGCGCATCAGGATTACGGGCAAGACCCCAGCCATCGAATCTTTGATCGAGGAAATTCACAGGGCCGCGCCGACCAACGCGACGGTGCTCATCACCGGCGAGAACGGGACCGGCAAGGAACTGGTCGCACGTGCGATCCACCACCACAGCAAACGAAGCCACCGCCCGATGGTGGAAGTGAACTGCGCCGCCATCCCCGAGGAACTCATCGAAAGCGAGTTGTTCGGACACGAGAAGGGGGCGTTCACCGGGGCGCACGAGAAGAGGAAGGGCAAGTTCGACCAGGCCAACGAAGGAACGCTCTTCCTGGACGAGATCGGAGACATGAGCCTCAAGACCCAGGCAAAGGTGCTCAGAATCATCCAGGAACAGACGTTCGAGAGGGTGGGCGGCTCCAGGACCATCAAGGTCGATGTGCGCATCATCGCGGCCACCAACAAGGACCTCAAGAAGGAAATCGAACTGGGGCGGTTCCGCCAGGACCTGTACTACCGGTTGAACGTCATTCCCCTGCATGTCGCCCCATTGCGTGAGCGCGCCGACGACATCCCGCTCCTGATCGAAGACTTCCTGGGCGAACTGAGCTATGGGAGCGCGCTTGGACGCAAGGAAATCACGCTCGCGGCGGTCGGTCTCATGCAGCGCTACGCATGGCCGGGAAATGTACGGGAACTCAAAAATTTCGTAGAACGCCTGGTCATAATGACTCCGGGTCCGGTTATCGATGTCGGGGACCTTCCACAAGACTTCCTCGCCCAGGTCCAGGGGGTACCGGCCACCAACGACCCCTTCGGCTACCCCACGTTGAAGGAAGCCAGGATATGCTTCGAACGGGAGTACCTCACGTGCAAGCTGGAGGAATTCGGATGGAACGTCTCTCTGACCGCCGCCCGGATAGGGGTCGAACGCAGCCACCTGCACCGCAAGATGAAAGCCCTCGGAATACAGGACGGAAACGGGACGGGATGAAGGGCGGAATGGAAGACGCGATGATCGGAGGCCGGGAAGGTTGGACAGGATTAACAGGATGATCAGGATTGACAGGAAGAACCGGCGGGAGGACCGGTTGGAAGCAACGCCGGGATGCGGTATTACCGCGGAAAGAGCACAGCACTCCTCAAGAAACAGTAATCTATGAAAGAGCAAGAATTTCAGGCGCGTCTAAACGACATTTACAGGCGGATACACGAAGCGGAAAGCTTCATGGACGTCTTTCCGGACCTGGAGAAGGACCTCCTCGCCCTGGTCAATGCCGAACGCCTGACGGTGTACCAGCGCGGACGGACCGACCGCGAGATAGTCTCCAGGTTCAAGACCGGCAACGAGGTGAAGGAAATCCGGCTTCCCCTGAGCACGACATCCATTGCGGGCTATGTGGCCCTGAGCCGGCAGCCGCTGCGCATAGACGATGTGTACGATACCAGGTACCTGGCCCACATCCATCCGAACCTGAGGTTCGATTCGAGCTACGATCAGCGTTCCGGATTCCGGACCCGTTCCATGCTCGTCGTGCCCATCAAGTTCGGCGAGGTGCTCCTCGGGGTGCTCCAGATCATCAACCGCATCGGCGGCAGCTTCAGCGAGCAGGACCTGGGAGACGCCCTGCAGGTCGCCCAGATGATCGGACAGAAATTCCGGTACGACCTGAACGGGACGAACGCTCCGTTCGATTTGCTCATCCAGAAAAAGCGGGTGACTCACGAGAAACTGGAAGAGTGCAAGGCCACCGCCGAAAAGCAGAAGGTTTCCGTCGCCCACGTCCTGATGACGGAGCTTCGTATTTCGTACGAGGAGATCGGGGCATCCCTGGAGCACTACTACCAGGTGCCGTTCATGGCATACGAATCCGAGATCGAACCTCCCAGGTCGCTTATGAAGAAGCTCAACCTGTCCTACCTCAGGAACAACCTGTGGGTTCCCGTCGCCGGCGACATGGAAAAGGTGGTCGTGCTCATCGACGATCCCAACGACACGAAGCGCATCATGGAGATACAGACCGTGCTGAACGCCCAGGCCTATGAATTCAGGGTCGGCACGGCGGAAGACATCCTGAAGTACCTGGGCATAGGGCTGGAAGTGCCTCAGGAACCCGAGGAAAGCAACGTCAATCTGGAGGAGCTGATCGGGCGGCTCGAGGAGGACAGCGTCGTCCAGGACGAGGGGGACCTGAACATCGCCTCCGCGGTGGATGAAAACGAGGCGACCGTCGTGCAGGTGGTGAACCGCCTGATCCTGGACGGAGACCGGATGGGCGCATCGGACATCCACATCGAACCGAACAAGGGCAAGCAGCCGGCCACCGTGCGGATGCGCGTGGACGGAGTGTGCCGGCAGGCGCTCAAGATCCCGGCGAGCCATATCCGCGCCGTGGTGGCCCGCATCAAGGTCATATCGAAGCTCGACATTGCCGAGCGCCGCAAGCCCCAGGACGGAAAATTCATGGTGCGGCTGCGCGGCAAGTCGCTGGAGCTTCGGGTGGCGACCCTTCCCACCATCCACGGGGAGAGCGTGGTCATGCGGTTGCTGCACTCGGGGGGCGCCCTTCCCCTGGAGCAACTCAACCTGTCGGAGAGAAACGACAAGGAGGTGAGGTCGCTGATTTCCCATCCCCATGGGATCTTCCTGGTCGTCGGCCCCACTGGGTCCGGCAAGACCACGACCCTGCACGCCGTTCTGGGCCACATCAACACCCCCGAACGTAAGATCTGGACTGCCGAGGACCCGGTGGAAATCACCCAGCCCGGCCTTCAACAGGTGCAGGTCGATCACAAGATCGGATTCAACTTCGCCGCGGCGCTACGAGCATTCCTGCGCGCCGACCCCGACGTCATCCTCATCGGCGAAATACGGGACGGAGAGACCGCCCACAGCGCCGTGGAAGCATCCCTTACCGGGCACCTCGTTTTTTCCACGCTGCACACCAACTCGGCGCCGGAAACCATCACCCGCCTGCTCGATCTCAAGCTGGACCCGGTCAACTTCGCCGACGCGCTCCTGGGCATCCTCGCGCAACGCCTGGTGCGCACCCTCTGCAAAAACTGCAAGCAGCCCTATACGCCGCCGGAGAGCGAATACGACATGCTGGCCACCCTCTACGGCCCGGACCAGTTTGCGGAACTCGGCGCAACCCGGAGCGACATCTCCTTGTTCCGCCCCGTGGGCTGCGAGAAGTGCGGCAATACGGGCTACAAGGGCCGCACCGGCATCCACGAACTTCTCGTGGGAACCAATGAAATGAAGCTGAATATCGCCAAACGGGGCGGAGTCGCGGAAATAAGAGAGCTTGCCATCCGGGAGGGCATGCGCACCCTCCTCCAGGACGGCATCGGAAAGGTGCTCCGGGGCCAGACGGACCTCCTGCAACTGCGAAGAGTGGCGACGACGGAGTAGGCGATCATCCACGCGGGTTGGAGAAAGAAGAGCGCATGAATGGAAGGCTCCGGGCATCGAGAAAAGCCTCGAGATCCGAATGCGCGGATCAAACCGACGGAGACGGCGCCGCGGCCAGGACATCCCGCAGGTAAGCTCCGGTATGGGAGGCCGCGACGCGGGAGACCTCCTCGGGCGTGCCGCGCGCCGTCACGGTCCCTCCCATCTCGCCCCCTTCCGGTCCCAGGTCGATGACGTAGTCGGTCGTCTTGATCACATCGGGATGGTGTTCGATGAGAACGACGGTGTGCCCGATATTCACCAGCCTCTGGAGCACGTGGAGGAGTTTCAGGATGTCTTCGAAGTGAAGACCGGTGGTGGGTTCGTCCAGGATGTAGAGAGTCTTCGCCCTTGACCTTCGGCCCAACTCCCTCGCGAGCTTCACCCTCTGCGCCTCTCCGCCGGAGAGCATGGTGGCGGGCTGGCCCAACCGCAGGTAGCCGAGCCCGACCTCCCCGAGCACCTCGAGCCTCTCCCGGATGGCGGGGAGGTTCTCGAACAGACCGGCCGCTTCATGGACCGTCATGTCCAGGACATCCGAAATGGACTCGCCCTTGAAGAGAATATCGAGCGTCTCACGGTTGTAGCGGCTTCCCCCGCAGACCGGGCAGGTGACATGGACGTCCGGCAGGAAGGCCATATCCACCTTCCGCACCCCTTCCCCCCTGCACGATTCACAGCGCCCGCCCTTCACGTTGAACGAGAAACGGGCCGCTCCGTAGCCCCTGGCTCTCGCCTCCGGGACGCGGGCGAAGATCTCGCGGATGAGCGCAAAGATCCCCGTATGAGTGGCGGGATTGGACCTTGGATTTCTCCCCAGCGGAGACTGATCGACATGGATAACCCGCTGGACGGCTTCCGTCCCTTCCACGCTCTCGAAAGGGGCGGGCTCGGCGCCGGCGTTGTAGAGCTTCCGGGCCAGAATCCGGTACAGGGTATCCAGCACAAGGGTGCTCTTGCCGGAACCCGACACCCCGGTCACGCACACCATGCAGCCCAACGGGAAATCCACGTCCACGCCCTTGAGGTTGTGTCCCGTCGCCCCCTTCAGGCGGATCGAACCCTGTTGGAAAGGAGGGCGCCGGGCGGGGACGGGGATCGACCTGCGGCCCGAGAGGTAGAGTCCGGTCAGGGACGACGGGTCCTTCAGCAGTTCGTCCGGGGCGCCGGCAAAGGTTACTTCTCCCCCGAGCTCCCCGGCCCCCGGTCCCATATCCACCACGTAATCGGCTTCCAGGATGGTCCGGGCGTCGTGTTCCACCACGACCACGGAGTTGCCGGAATCGCGCAGGCGGAAGAGAACATCGAGGAGTCGCCCGTGGTCGCGGGGGTGCAGGCCGATGCTGGGTTCATCGAGCACATAGAGCACCCCCGACATGGGCGCGCCTATCTGGTTGGCGAGCCGAATGCGTTGCGCCTCGCCCCCGGACAGAGTGCGGGCCGGGCGGTCCTGGCAGAGGTAGGAAAGCCCCAGTTCATCCAACAACTTCAACCGGTGCAGTACTTCCCGCGTGGGGCGTTCGGCGATTTCCGCACGGTCGGGGGGAAGATCGAGGGACAGCAGCCATTCCCGCAGGTCAGCGACCGCAAGGCG
Source organism: uncultured Syntrophobacteraceae bacterium (assembly GCA_964407285.1). Taxonomy (GTDB): domain Bacteria; phylum Desulfobacterota; class Syntrophobacteria; order Syntrophobacterales; family Syntrophobacteraceae; genus CAYOVG01. The sequence goes on along the minus strand of CAYOVG010000379.1, from coordinate 1,085 downwards.
GCAGACCTGGTGGATTCCCAGCGAGCCCAGGCGAACGGAGCGGGCCTCCTCGTTGATGCGGGCGCCCCCGCACTGAGGGCAGGCGCTCCAATCGCAGAGGGACTGCGATTCCTCCGGCTCGCCGCCGTTCCCGTCCTCCGTGTCGGCCTCCGCCCGGCCTTTCTCCCGCCCGGGAGCAGCCTCCCCCGGTTCGTCGCCGGTGCTGCCCTCCACGTACCCCAATCCGTTGCAGGCGGGACACGCGCCGGAAGGGTGGTGAAAGGAAAAGAGTCCCGGCGACGGCTCGATCATCTTCCGCCCGCACTCCTCGCAGGCGAAAGACTCGCTGAAGGACTTCACCGGCTTATCCCCGCTCTCCCCATCCATGCGGACGGCCATGGTCCTCCCCTGCCCCATCTTCGACGCCAGTTCCAGAGCGTCCGCCAGGCGCCGCGGCTTGTCGCCGCTCAGGATGAGCCGGTCCACCACCACTTCCACCCTGTAGGACGGGTGCCGCGGGAGCGCCGTCGGTGGGTCGATCTCGTGGATTTTGCCGTTGAGGCGGACGCGGACGAACCCGTCCCGCCTCAGGCGGGCTATGAGCTTCGGGAGGGCTTTCTCCTCGACCATGCCTAAGGGAGCCAGGATGAGCAGACGGCTCCCATCCGGCCACTCGGACACCTCCTGGACCATCTGTGCGATGGTGTGGGACCGGACGGGCTTCCCGCACGCGGGGCAGTAGACGGCGCCCAGCCGGGCAAAGAGAAGCCGCAGGTAGTCGTGGATTTCCGTCAGTGTGCCCACTGTGGACCTGGGATTTGCGGACATACCCCGCTGCTCGATGGCGATGGCGGGACTCAGCCCCTCGATGGCCTCCACCCGGGGCGCGTCCAGCTTCCGGAGGAACTGCCGGGCGTAGGTCGACAGGGACTCCATGTAACGCCGCTGCCCTTCGGCAAAAAGAGTGTCGAAGGCAAGGGAGGATTTTCCCGATCCGGTCACACCCGTGATGACCACGAGCCGCGACCGGGGGAGGTCGACGGAAACATCCTTGAGGTTATGCTGCCTCGCCCCGCGGATGCTTATCCATTCCATGGCAATCCCTC
>CAYOVG010000378.1:0-6508 GCA_964407285.1 uncultured Syntrophobacteraceae bacterium | reverse complement strand
GGACCTTCGCCAGGTCCAGACGAGGGTGGATGCGGCGCGGGTGGACGTCGCCCGATACACCGAACTTGCGGCGAAGGACGAAAACGCTTTGAACCTGTTGGCGGGGTCGGCCGTACCGGCCGAACTGCTGCCCGAGATGCTGAGCACGGTGGCGCCGCTGCCGGACGTCTCGCCCGGCATGTCTTCCGAAGCGCTGCTGCGCCGTCCCGATATTCTCCAGGCGGAAAGCGCCCTCAGGGCCGCCAACGCAAATATCGGAGTCGCCCGTGCGGCTCTTTTCCCCCGGATTTCGCTTACGACGACAATAGGAACGGCCGGCGACGACCTGACGGGTCTCTTCAAGCCCGGGTCGCATACATGGAGCTACGCGCCCCAGATCGTGATGCCGGTTTTCGACCCTCGCCTGTGGGCGGCGCTGGATGCGAGCAAGGTGGAGCGGGAGATCGTCCTGGCGCGGTACGAAGGGGCGATTCAGGCGGCTTTCAGAGACGTGGCCGATGCGCTCGCCGAGAGGGGGACCCTGGGGGACCAGTTGGAGGCGCGGCAATCGCTGGTGGACGCCACCGAGGCGGCCTACCGGCTCTCCAACGCACGGTACGAGAAGGGGACCGACATTTACCTGAACGTGTTGGACGCGCAACGATCGCTGTACGCGGCGCGGCAGGAGCTTATCGCCATCCGCCTGGCGAAGCTCGCCAACCAGGTGAGGCTCTACGCCGTGCTGGGCGGGGGCGCGGGGAACGGCCCGGTCGCGCCCGCCCATGTTGCATCTGACAGCGAGTAACCCGGTGGAACCCGGTGTAGCCCGGTGGAACCCGGAAGAATTCGGAAGAACCCGGTAGTGCCCTGCGAGAAGACTTTCGGAGTAACACGGATTCCGCGGGCTGGGTTGAGCCCGCTCTGCCGCGATGGTTATGAGCGCCTGTCTTACCTGGTGTTGTTGATGCCTTCGTCAGTGTCGCCGGCCGGTTTTCTTAAAGGATGCTCTTCGAACTCCGCAACGAACTGAGGAAGAGACCGACGCCGCCCGCCAGAAGGGTAAGGATCGTAAGCAGTTCGAAAGCCGTCATGTGCTGCAGATGAAAGCGGGTCTGGGCTATGACGCCGAATCCCAGCATGACCAGGGAGGCGACTGCAAGCAGCCAACCCAAAATGCTCGAGACGTTGTAGAAGATCATGCCCACACCGAAGATGAAAGGAACCAGCACCATCCCGCTGGTGATTCCGACTCCCCAGAGGTTGAAATAGTGGTAGCCAAGGCCGAACCCGATACTCACCTGGATGTTGTGCAAAAAGAGGTAGCCTCCGGCCGCCATCATAATAAGCCCTGTGAAGAAACGCCCAATTCCGCCCTCGGTGCCGCCGGCGCCGCGCATCCACGCCTCCTGTATCAATGTCTCGACTCTCTCGCGTGCATCCCGTCGATCAATTTCAACTGGATGAGCTTTCAACTCTCAAAGCGCTGATTGTGCTATAGACGGGGATCAATTGCAAGAAGACAATGAGAGTGGGGCGATTAAGGACGGTAATCGACCACGGGACCTACGGGCCCGCGCACACGGGCATGCCATCCGTCATCTCCGAGAGAAACGATCGGGAAGGGGTCTTCCAACCCGGAAATCTCCGGAATATTGGAGATGCCGGTTACGCAGCCAATCTGGTAATGAGATAAGAACATTTCATATGGTTACGGCTTTCAACCGCGACCAGTTTGTCGAAGCGCATCAGGTCGCGGGGCGTCAGTGTACATGCGTTACTTTTGCGTGCAATAGATCCATTCGCTGGATCGGCAGTAACCATCAGTTGTTCTTGATTTCGGGGAGTACCGGGAGAGTCATGGGAGCGCCGCAACATCGCCTCCGCATGGTTTCTTGCCCGGACCCGGACGCACGCCTTCTCCGGCATCTTGCAGCTTCTTGTAAAGCGTCTCCGGTGCTACATCCGCGCCATTCGGCCATGCTATCGTGCCCCCCTCTATCCTGGCCATTTTGAAGTACCCTATGTCTCTCAGGGGCTCGAAAACCGGTCCTCTGCCTATGTAATCCGAGAAGTCGATTTCTCCTTCCAGCCCGTCGTCAAATGCTATTCTGTATATGTAACCGCGCCTGTAGTGTATTTCAGTCACTTCATTCAGATTCCACATCTTGTTAACCTCAATCTAAGGGGGGTATCTTCTTCAATTCCTTGCACTGCCGGGCAAGGTCCCAGTCTTCAAGCAAGTCGGTTGTATGCGCCTCCGCCCATTCCCTCACAAGCCGTGTTGCAGTTCTCGACCCGAGATCTCCCTGCAAAATAATGTGGCGGGCCATCTCACCAGGACGATCGTTTTTCTGTTCTTCTCCTATCCACTTTGCATATCGCCTCAATTCAATCCGGAAAGGAAATCTATGCCGGCAGTGAGCATCCAGATCCTCCGGAGAAAAACCGTCCGGCAACTTCAGTCTGCTCGCAAGCTTCGTAGCAAGAACAGAATCGACGAATCTGGCGGCATGATAATAGATAGCCTTGATCATGTCTCCCGGTAGAATAGTGTCTATATAGGCCGTGCGAACACTCTCATTTGCATCGAGCAACCGCGCGAGGTCCGCTGCATCCCACACGAATATCTCTGGAATGCGATCTCTCCAATTCTGGACCACCACACTGATCCTATCGCGGGTCCCGAGATCTCGAACGCCTGTAAAGGGCACGTTTGTAATCATCACATAGGCATGGCAAGGTACCTTGTGCTTATCCATGATCTTGGACAGCTCTTTCTCGAGATCCTCAACCAGGGCATCACGAGCAGTGCCCCACCCGCGTTGGCCGATGTCATGGTACTTGACCTGAAAAACCCATTCCTTCGGTACGTCGGTCTGTTCATTGCGCGGTCGGGAATAATTCGGGTGTGCAACAGGCTGAGTCCAGGTGGCCTCTCTGCCGCCATCGGCCCCGGGACCAAACTGGATCAAATTGCCTCCGATCCGATAGGTTTTCTCCAATAAGGCTTGTGCCATGGACTCAAAATTATCAGGTGTAATTCGGTCAAACGAGTACTTTGACATGTCGTTGAATCCGATTCGTCAATATGTAAAGGCAATTGGTGGACGAATAGAACCGCCGGAAAAGAAACAAGTACTTTGAACTAGAATTCAAAGATTAGATGATAAGCAGAATTGGTGCAATATTTTTTCTATTCGTTTTGTACAATACCATGTGAGAATTACTTCGCGGGCGCCTGGCACAAGATCGAATTGCGGTTACGGCTTTCAGCCCCGATCTGCTGCGTTTCGATAGACCGGTCGCGGCCGCCGCAACCGTAACCACACAAATCGGCTTCTTTCTATCACGGAATTAGTGGCGTAGTTGCATCACAGGTGTGTGGGCATTAATCAAAATATGCAGTAATCCCACTTCAACAACGATACCGAGGTTACTTCTACTTCTATAAGTCCCCCTGCTTTCATACAAGAAATCCAGGTCATAAGGAACTCTGCGCCATCTTGGATCTCACCGTTTCCAGGAAAACCCTGGCGGGTTCGTAATCTGGATTGATGCGAAGCGCGTTTTCGAACATCTCTATCGCCTGTCCGAATTGCCCCATTTTGCTGTAGACCATTCCGGCATTGAAATAGAGGGCGAACGAATCCGGCACGAGTTCGATGCATTTCCTATATATCTCCTCGCTTTCCTTGTACATTTCGCGTCTTCTGAGGGAGATGGCGTAGTTGTTGAAAATGTGGACGGTTTCGGGAGTCGGAACGACGCCGTTTTCCAGGAAGGACCCCGCTCTCTCCACATCGCCCTGATCGAGATAGAGCTTCCCGATGTCGGCCAGTATGAGGTTGGTCGGATTGGATTTCAGAATGGTGTCCACCACCGCTTCGGCTTCGTCCGTCATGCCCGATTTGAAATAGGCCTCCGCCAGGTCCACCTGTCTCCTCTGGCGCGTGAGCGAGCACTGTTCCGACGCTCTCCTCATATGGTCCAATCCCTTTTCCTGTTCTCCCTGCTCCATGTAGATTTTGCCCAGCAGGTTGGTCGATCTGCCGCATTTCTCGCTCCGCGCGGACTCGGCCAGGGCGTCGACCGCGGCCGGATACTGCTTCACCTTCGCCAGGCATTCCCCGAGCATGAACAGCACCTTCGAATCCCTTCTCTTCTCCAGTATCTCCTTCCCGACTCTTACAGCTTCATGGTGCCTGCCCTGAAGTTTCAACCGCGTCATCTCGATTATGCTCGCATGGAGGGGGTCCGCTTTCGCCTTCTTGATGGAAATGATGGATTTCATGAGCTTTGCCGGCGAAAACGGCTTTATGAGGTATCCGTCAGCCCCTTCCTCCATGGCGCAAACCACCCCTTCGGCGCTGCATACGCCTGTCAGGAAGACGACGGGGGTCGCGAAGAGTTCGGGATCATTCCGAATCACCTGGATCAGTTCGATCCCGGTCATCTGGGGCATGATCCAGTCCGTTATGACAAAATTCACCTTCCTGTTCCGCAAGATTTTCAGGGCTTCGTTGGCGCTGTAAACGGAGAGCAGGTTCTTGAGTCCATACGAGCGCAGGCTGCGGATTACGAGCGAGTGAATGAGCTTTTCGTCATCTACGATCAGAAAGTCAACGGGTTCGTTACCCTGCAAGGACATGCTTCTTCCCTTGGATCTGAAGGTCAAACAATCCTGAAACGCTTTCTTTCACCCGCATCGAAGAGAATCATCTCCACGGGGTGAACCGGAATTCACGGTCAACATGGTCAGTCAATCAGAGATATTTCAATTAGAGCCCTCAGTTATATTCGGTTACGCCAAAGCTTTCAGTCACGCATGCGGTTCCAGACCTGCCAGTTCCATCAGGCTCTCCCACCGGCGACACCTGTCCAGCGCTTCGGCGATGATGCGTTTGAGCAGTCCGGCATCGATAGGTTTGAGCAGGTAATCCATGACGCCGAGTTCGAGCGCGTCCACCATTCGCACGATATCCCCCGTGCCGGTCATGATGATCACCTGGTTGATGGGAGAATACTTCTTTGCAGGCCCGACGAGATCGAGTCCGTTTCCATCGGGAAGGCCGATATCGGCAATGGTGATGCGGGGGTGCACGGCCTCGATCACCCTTTTCGCCTCCTGGAAAGACATGGCGCAAATGACGTCGAGGTCGCCAAAGCTTGAGAGATGTGTCGAAAGGTACTTGAGCACCATGTCCTCATCGTCGACCAGGAGCACGCTAAGCTTCTCCTTCATCTTGATTTCTCCCGTCTGCTGTTCCGGTTTCCGCGTTATGAAGAAATAAAACGGCTGTCGCGCCGCCCCGTCTTCCTTTGCCCGCAACGAGCGGCTTCGGCCCGTCGTTCCGCCCCGGGCGCGCGGTTTTCCCGGAACGAGAGGGCTCCCGGCGACAGTCCCGCGCGTCTCCTGTCTCCGCGTTCCCTGTCCATGGTCACGCAGAATCCCCAGCCTACGGACAACAAGCAAGAAACGAACCATAAACGGTTAGACCGTGTGCCTGCGCCGCGTAGCCCGCCGGAGACCGGACGCGCTGATCGCAATCCGGTTATTGCATAAGATTCCGTTTTCATCCATCCTTAAAACCAATACCTTTCAAGTATAGACCTGGGCCTGTCCGAAGGGGACGGAGGGGCGGGGCCATTGGAGGTGTTCCTTTCGTTTGAAGCGGAAGTTGGACATTTTTTTCCGGTGCGAATGGAGGACCTTTTTCCGGTGTAAGTGGAGGACCGGACTTACGCGGGATTGCGGCATGGGACTTCTGTCATTTGCCTTCCCCACGGGTCCGTCCTCACGGATTTGTGCTTTGTCGGCCGAACCGCGGCCGGCCGGCGCGGTCACCGACGAAACGTTCAGGTTCCAGCCGGTGACGCTGCAATCAAGCCGGCATCGGAGCGCTACGCCCCGCAGGAGGCGGTTTGGGTTGGATACGGCGTATCGCCGGGTTGACGGGACAGTCGGTCAAGGGTTTATGAGGAGGGTGCGGAGCGGAGCATTCGTACATGCGTGGCGTATCCGAGGGAGCAGACCGTGCTCCGGGCATGGCGGGCGTCCGGATTCAGCGAACTTGCTTGCAGTACGGCCGTTTCGATGTTTCCCGCCTGATTGCTCCGGGAATGGAAACGGCGTCGGAAGAAGGGGCGAATCCCCTTCGGGATGATCAAGGGAGTGTTGTCCGATTCTCAATCGCGCCGTTTATTTTGTGGCGCGTAGCTGCATACTGTGCTACCATGTTCAAGACTCCGCGATGATACGTTCCGAAAGGGTGGGTTTGGGTTCGTGGTAAAGCCCTGGAATGATTCAGGAAACCTGGAGCCGCCCCAGTTGCGGGAGCCTCGTTCCCTGCCCGGACACAGGCGTCGAACCGCCGGAGGCCTAGTGGAAAGCATCGGTGGACCGAAGTGGCCCGACCGGTCGATCCGGCGAAGCGGTTGAGAAGGACCCGGTGGGTGATCGTGTGGAGGGTGTTTTGCTCGCCGGGGTTTTGCGAGCGCTCTTGTGATGCGAAAAACCCCGGCAGCGCTC
>CAYOVG010000377.1:0-6524 GCA_964407285.1 uncultured Syntrophobacteraceae bacterium | reverse complement strand
GGCCGGTAGGATAATCGGCGGGATCGCCGGTCTTTGGATCACTGCGTTGCGCTCTCGCGCCATGGACGTCCGTCCAGGACCCGTTCATGTAGCCGAGCGCACGCCCGAACGAAACATAGGATGCGTTCGCCGCGGATACCCCCGAGTAGCTGACGTGCGTTGTGCTGCTCCAGAAGTAGGGATAGTCGGCCTGCCCCGCTTCATTGGTTATGCCGGTGACCGTAAACAGAGAATTGATGGCGGGGGAACCTGTGCTGTCGGGCGAGCGGGTATAATCCACGATGCTCTGCAATTCCTTGATGTTCGGCAGCCGCCAGTCACTGTACCCCAGGTAATTGGCGGCGTTTTTTGTCGCAACCCAGGCGAGAGCATCTTTCCAGGTCATGCCCCGGCCGCTGTCGGACCGGGACCACATCAGGCCGGTGGCGCTGTCGGTGATCGTGCCGTCGCCGTTGTCCGTAAAGCTATTGGTTCCGTAGTCCGTACCCCCTCTCACGCACAGCACGAAGAATGTCTTCTCGGTACCCGAGGCCGAAGTCAAACCGTACCCCTTGATTCGACCGTCAGCGAAATTGACCCCGAAAAGCAATTGAGTGTTTCCGGTCGAACCGACGTAAATGGTGCTGGACCCAAATTGAGCGTCGATGATGCGTTCGCCCGCGTTGGTATCCCCGTAAGCGAAACTGAAGTAATTCGTATCGATGAAGGGCGTGAGACCGGCCGTGCTCGCGCCGTCGTATCCGCTGGGGTCGGTACCCCTGAAATCGATGAGTGAATACAGTTCCTTGATGGTCGGCAGTCGCCAGTCGCCGTAGCCGGCGTAATTCTGGGAGTTGAGCGTCTGGGGATAGGCCTGAAGACCGGTCCAGTTGAATTTGTCGTTGGAGTCTATCGCACCATCCCCGTTGGTATCCGGACTCTTCACCCACATCAGGCCGGTGACGTTATCCGTGACGACGCCGTTGCCGTTGTCGGTGAAGCCGGGCTGATTTCCCGCATACTGGGAATCCTGGCCGTGGAAAGCCGAGCCCGCGGCGGGGCAGGTTATTTCACTGGTAGTGTTGTAGCATTTGCTTTGCCCGGTATCCACCACGGCGTAGGCTCCGGCCGCCGCTCCCGCGGTTCGTGGATGAACTGCAAGACAAACGAGCGCCGGCAGGCAGAGAAGGATCGCTTTCCACCGTTTCAACATTCCATGGGACCTCATTTTTGCCCTCCTTTTTTTCCGAACTCACAATTTCGGCCTCCAGTCTTCTTGCCGCCAGACTATCAAATGCCTAGTCGGGAAGTAAGTGTCGCCGGTCATACATTTTGCGTCCCGCAGGCATGATGGGACGCACAACCGGCCATGACCCGCGTCATGGCCGCGCCCGCAAAAAGGTGACCGCCGTCAGCAGCAACGCGCCGTGTTCTGTGCCAAATACCCCATAAGCTGCGGTCGGACCCGAAGATGATAAATGCGCTCGCACGGTAAACTACCATGATGCAAAGAACTGCAAACGAAACCGACCTCGTACACCATGGGATCGATACCCGATGAGTCGTATGCAAAAATGGTCGCCGCGATCCCCCGGCGCCAACGTAGCGAGGTGATCGCTGATCTGCTTGCAGAAGAGATCCAAGAAAGGGAACAGGAACTTCATCAAGCGGCGGCGCCAGGCAAGGCGCGGCCGGGACCGGCGTGGGCGACAGTGCGAACCGGCGCGCGCCACCGTGAACAGCGCGACTGCGGCGCCTTCACCTTTGCGGAATGGATATCAGTGAGCAATTCGGAATTTCTGGGCAGTTGCGGTCAGTATGATTGACCGGAAAAGAAAACCCCGACTCTTTCGAACCGGGGCTAAACCGTTGATTTGATTGTATGGAGATGAGGGGATTCGAACCCCTGGCCTCAGACTTGCGAAGCCTGCGCTCTCCCAACTGAGCTACATCCCCGAAACCGGTATTACATATACCGCTTTAATTGCCGGGTGTCAAGAAATGTATTCCCGAAGCGTGGAAATGCTCCGGATGATTGGATAAATGGAGTAAGCGAAACGGGAGTGGGCAGGGATTGCGCCCGAGGGCGGGAAGACCGTTCCCCGCCCCTTTACTTCGTTACGGTCGCAATCCGTTCCGCGCCCGTCTACGGATAGATGCCCCTGACCTCGATGGCTTCCGCCACCCGTCCGACCCCGAGCACCCATGCGGCGGTTCGCATATCCACCTTATGTTTGCGGCTGAGGTTGAAGACGTCGGTGAAGCTTCGAAGCATTATCCGGTGCAACTGCGTGTTCACTTCCTCCTCCGTCCAGAACAGCTCCTGGATGTTCTGAACCCATTCGAAGTAGGAAACGGTCACGCCTCCGGCATTCGCCAGGATATCGGGAATGATGAAAACCCCCTTCTCACGGAGGATCTCATCGGCCAGAGGCGTTGTGGGGCCGTTCGCTCCCTCGGCGATCATTCTTGCCCGCACGAGGTCCGCGTTCTCGGCGGTGATCTGGTTTCCCATGGCTGCGGGAAGAAGGATGTCGCACTCCAGAGTCAGAAGCTCCTCGTTGGTAACACTGTCCGAATCCGGAAAGCCGACCACCGATCCGGCTTCTCCCTTATGTTCCAGCAGTTTCGCGTAGCTCAAACCATGAGGATTGTAGATGCCTCCCTTACTGTCGCTTACTCCGACGATCCTGGCGCCCTCGCGCTCCAGAAGCATCATCGCATTCGCGCCGACGTTTCCGAATCCCTGGACCACGACCCGGGCCTCGTCAAGCTCCATTCCGAGATGCCTGCAGGCTTCCTGAATACAGAAAACACATCCCCTGGAAGTCGCCTCCTCCCTGCCGGGAGATCCGCCCACGCACAAAGGTTTGCCCGTGACCACGCCCGTGACCGTGTAGCCCTTGAGTATGCTGTACGTGTCCATGATCCAGGCCATGACCTGAGCGTTGGTGTAGACGTCCGGGGCGGGAATGTCCTTTTCCGGACCGATAAAGGGAGCTATCTCCCACGTGTAGCGGCGCGTAAGCCGCTCTATCTCCTGCAGGCTCATCTCCTTCGGATTGCACTGCACTCCGCCCTTCGCGCCGCCGAACGGAATATTCACCACCGCCGTTTTCCATGTCATCCAGGCCGCCAGGGCCTTCACTTCATCGAGGTCGGCGTGCGGATGGAACCGGATTCCGCCCTTTGCCGGCCCTCTGGCCATATTATGCTGCACCCGGTAGCCGCGAAAATGCCTGACCGACCCGTCGTCCATCTTCACCGGAAAATGGACCGTGATTTCGCGCTTCGGGTATTTCATCCTGTCATATGCGCCGTCGTCCAAGCCGAGTATCTTTGCCGCCCTGTCCAGTTGTTGCATTGTCGTCTCATACGGCGTTATCATGTCGCGTTTCGTCATTGTCCTCTCCTTTTATCTTATCCCCCGTCTCTTTACGCCTCAGCGGCGCGCCTGCGCGCATTCACGTGAGAAGAAGAATGCGACTTCCCCGTACATCGAGTTCCGTCCGCGCGCGCCTTAACGAGAAATCTACCCTTGCTGTTTCATGCTGGATGGGACTGAAGCACAACGCTTGCAAACCTATCTCTTTTCACCTAGACTTACAATAAGACTTTTTAGCGGAGTTCGCAGATGTGGAGTAAACATCCGCATGGGTCGTTCTTACATTTGTCCCGAGTGTCAAACTTGACGGTAAGGAAACCTGCATCGCATGGAGGGGAAACATCAGATGAAAGTAGTTGCATTCAACGGAAGCGCGAGAAAGAATGGAAATACGGCTATTCTTCTGAACCTTGTCCTCGAAGAGCTTCAGAAGGAAAAAATCGAGACGGAACTGATCCAGTTGTCCGGAAGGCCGCTCCAGGGATGCATCGCCTGTTACAAGTGCTTCAAGAACAAGGACTTCAAGTGCGCGGTCGATAACGACGTCGTCAACGAGTATATCGAGAAGATGCGGGAAGCCGACGGCATTGTTCTGGGGACCCCCACTTACTTTTCCGATGTATCGGCGGGAATGAAAGCCCTGATCGAGCGTAGCGGAATGGTCTCCCGCGCCAATTCGGACATGTTCCAGCGCAAGGTCGGAGCCGGCGTGGTGGCCGTGCGCCGGGCCGGGGCGATTCACGCTTTCAATTCGCTCAATTTCTTCTTCCTCATCGGCCAGATGATCGTCCCCGGCTCGTCCTACTGGAACATAGGCCTGGGGCGGGAGCCGGGCGATGTCGAAAAGGACGCCGAAGGCGTGCAAACCATGAGAACGCTCGGACAGAACATGGCATGGCTGCTCAAGAAGCTCCATGCGTAACGCATTCCGGTTCCTCCCGTGAGGGGGGAACCGGTCGATCACCCTCCCGGAACTCGACCGCGCCTGGCGGCCGCAACGGAAGAATCACCGCCGCCCCCATCCGGGAGCCGCACTCCGCAACCTCACCATTATTCTTATCATTTCGGCATACTACAAAGAATACGTCTAAACTGGTATAATTGAATATTTTGATCTTATCTTAAATTTAACGACAAAGGAGGAAGCACCCATGTTCGATCTTATCAGGAAAAGTCTTCTTGCAGGTCTCGGCGCGGCCATAATCACCACGGACAAAGTGATGGAGGCTACCCGCCAGTTCGTCAAGGAAGGGAAAATGAGCACAGAGGAAGCCGAAAAACTGGCGCAGGACCTCGTCGACAGCGGAAAACAGCAGTGGAACGAGGTGCAAAACAGGATCAACGAAACCGTGCGAAAGGGCCTGGACAGCCTGGATTTCGTGAACAGAAAGGACTATCAGAACCTCAACGACAGGGTGGCAGAACTGGAAAAGCGCGTCGCCAACCTCGAACAGACATTCAGAGTGGAAAAGGAAATAGAGTGTGGACCTTAGGACTGTCAGCCACCTTGGCCGTTTCAGGCAAATCGCCGTAACGCTCATGAAGTACGGCTTCGGCGACCTGGTCGAACACCTGGATCTACCGGGCAAGGTGCTGATCGAGAGGATAAACCGGCTCGATCCGAGGTTGAACAAATGGGAGCGGGCCCGGCTGGCCGTCGAGGAACTGGGCCCGACGTTCATCAAAATCGGCCAGATTTTGAGCCAGCGTCCCGACCTGGTCCCTCCTGGCCTGATCAGGGAACTGCAGAAACTACAGGAGGAAGTGACTCCGGTGGATTTCGCCTCCATCCGCAGGGTGGTGGAGGAGAGCCTCGACTGCAAACTCAACGAAGTGTTCCTGTCTTTCGACAACGTGCCGCTGGCCGCCGCATCGCTGGCTCAACTCCACCGGGCGGTGCTCCGGGACGGCAACCAGTTGGTCGCCGTCAAGGTGCAACGTCCCGGAATCGGGCAGATAATCGAGACCGACATCCGAATACTGGAGGCGATCGCACGGCGGCTCAACGACGGTTACGAGACGGTGCGGGTCTACGACCTGCCGGGCGTCGTGCGGGAACTGAAGCGCAGCCTGCACCGCGAACTGGATTTTACCCGCGAATTGCGGAACATGAAGATTTTTCGCAAGAATTTCCAAGGCAACACGGAAATCCATATTCCCCAAGCCTATGAGAAGTACTGCACCGAACAGGTCCTCACCATGGAAATGGTCGAGGGCACGAAACTCAAGAACTTCGTCACCCACGCGCCGGAAGAGCGGGAGTTGCTCGCGAGGCGGGGCGTCCGGCTGACTATCAAGCAGGTCCTGGAAGACGGTTTCTTCCACGCCGACCCCCATCCGGGCAACGTGATCATCCTGGACGGACTCGTGTACTGCATGCTGGACTTCGGCATGGTGGGACGACTATCCCCCGAAACCCGCTTCGACCTTATCGATATGATCAGCGCGATGGTGGACATGGATAGCCGGAAGATGCTGGACTCGCTGCTGCGCATTTCGCTGCCCGGAGGCAACACGGCCCCCAACCAGCGCTACCTTGAAAGGGAAGTGCTCGATATCATAGATGCCTATCACAGCGTCCCGCTCAAGCGGCTCAACATCGGACACCTGATGCTGGAGATCATCGCCCTGCTCCGTGAGAACGGAATGCTGGTGCCGGTGGACCTCTCGCTGATGATAAAGACCCTGATTACGGTCGAAGGGACCGCGCGGGACCTCTACCCGGACCTCGACCTGGTGGAGGAGGCCGAACCCTACGTGAGGCGTCTGACCGGGGAGCGTTGGAAGCCCGGGGTCATCTGGAAAGGCATACGCCGCAACCTGTTCTATCTATTCGAACTTCAGAAGCAGCTTCCGCAAAAGATCAATCACATCGTGGACATGATCGACCGGGGAGAACTCAACATCCGCTTCCACCACGAGAACCTGGGAGGACTTCTCCACACGCTCGAAACCATCACCAACCGGCTTACGTCCGCCGTGATCATCGCGGCGCTCGTCATCGGCTCCTCGCTCATGATGTCCGCCAGCGGCACGGGATTTTCCGTCCTGGGAGGGGTCGGCTACATAATCTCCGGTATTCTGGGTCTCTGGCTGGTAATCAAGATTTTGCTGTCGCGGTGACGGAGAACATGCCCCAAACCCGGCGATTTGGAAACCT
>CAYOVG010000376.1:0-6549 GCA_964407285.1 uncultured Syntrophobacteraceae bacterium | reverse complement strand
CGCTCCGCCTTCAGGCACGGTTTCGATTCTTCCGGGAGAGCGGCCCCGTTGGGGCGCGCTTTCCTTCACCAATTCAGGCGCGGGCGAATAAATCCCCACTCCCGATGGTCTTCGCATTATCGAGGCATGGTCCACCATCTCAATGGCGTACTCCATCCCCGGATACGCTCTATACCTCGCCGCACAGGCCCCGTGAAGTTTTCGGATTCGACAATTACCCAAGTGCTGTTACATTTCTCGCTCTCTCGCCATACATTCTATGCATATTTCATACCAGAAGACTGACCGGCATTCGCCCGGGAACGGCCGGCTTTCCTCGGCAGGACCGCGAATCGTTGCACATAGCCGGATCCCATGAACGAAACAAGGAGAGGAGGACTCCACCCTTCTCAACCGGAAGGCGCGCCCTGGCACGAAGTGTGTTGACACAGAGTGCGCCATGGCGCACAAAAACCATTGCGCTCCGGATGGTCTTCTCGCGTCACCCGCGCCTCGTCGCAGCCGCTGGAAAGGATCACCGGGATGTCGTGGGTTTCGGCAGCGCCTGCGACGACGTAAAGACAAGGAGGCGAATTCTCTGTGAGACGCAACCGCTTGAAGGCGTGGAATCGCTGAAGGCCGTCGTCGGACATCCTCTCGCGAGTCCCCTGCTCGACATCGCCTGACGGCCGTTCGATCAAATCGGCGGGAATACTTTTGTCGGGCGCGGAAGCACCGTTTTCAGGGTGGACTTATTCCGGCGAAATTGCGTTTTGCTGCGCAAGGCGGAAAAGATTTCAGGGATTCTCGACCTGCCCGACATCAATCCACTCAGCAAGCATTGCCGCATGACCGGGTTCGAGATGGTCCGTGGAGTATACAAAAAGATTGCCGATTGAAGTGGTCAATTGCGCTATGTCCTGGTACGAGGGGGTTTCCGTCATTTCCTTCAGACGGAGCGCCGTCTCTTCATCACTTAAATTGAAGGGATGGCATTGAAAGAGTGCGAGCGGGACTGGACGCGGATATGCACGTGAATGTTCCCGGATTACCTGCGCCATCATCCTGGTGGGCCCCTGGATTTTGAGCAACAAAATCCCTGCGTAAGCGCCGGTCATGAACTGTTCGGAGAAATACCGGGCATCGCCGGAGTCGTCGGCGATCATTTTTATATCACCATGGCTGAAGACGGCTTCCTGAACGAGCGAGGGTATTTGGGCCGGCGCCGGAGCCCCTTCCGAAACCGGCATATCCCGACGGGAAAACTCGGCTTCAATATCCGCCAGTGCGACCAGCCTCCCCATCCTACTGCTTTCCCTTATGAATTCGGCAACTTCGATGGACCCCATTACACTGTCAACCCCCGTTCCTCCAGTTGCGCGGCAACGTCCGAGAGGCCCAGTCTGCGATAGGTTTCCCTGGTTGGCGCGCCTGTCTCCTTGTCCCAGCCCATTTCTTCGTAGAACAAGCGCATTGCGTTTTGGATGTCGTCTTTGTCCATTTGAATTGTGCCCTTGGTGAAGGGAATTCGATCCTTGTCATCCCCGTAGACCCAATCCGGGATGGTGTCGTGCTTCGCGCGCATCTCTTTCGTGCCCATTCCCCGGATAGTCAATGCGCGATGGAGCACGAATATGCGTTCGGCAACCTCGTCAAGCTCCCGGCGCGACTTATGGTCACCGGTAACAAGACTGTAGAGCAGGGACTCGATGGTATCGTCCCCCCTATAGCCGCGCTCCTTAAGCGGCGATGAAGACCACGGCCCCATCCAATTGCATAGGGAAATCGAGTCGTGCAGCTCCTTTCTCAACAGCGCCCATTTTGCCATCCTCGCCTTATAAACGTTCATCGGCGTGAACGCACCCGGCGCATCGACCGCGGCCTCGGAACCCCAAAGCTCGGCTGCCAGCATTTTCTGGACCTCCAGCGGGAGCCCGCTTCGAGAAAAGTTGCTGTGGGAATGACACTGGGCGTCCCGATTGTACTGCGTGTTGATGATGACGCCGCATTGGCCCGCATCTTCGTTTGAATGATGCTTCGGGTGTCCGAATTTCCAGTAGTGCAGGCCGCGGTCGCTTTTCCAATCGGCTTCGGCAATTCCCCACCGCTCCAGCATGTAGCCGGTCCCCAGCCCAAGGGCCGTCGCCAGTTCGCCTTCCCGGTTGGCGATCCTTGGAAGCAGTTCGAACAAAAAAGCCGGATCGCCCTTCTCGAACTTATCCCAGGAATAGCTTTGGAATTCTTGTTCCCCCACCTTACTCTTGAATATTCCTTCGTAGTAGCATTTCTGAAAGTCGCGCTGGAGCTGACCGTAATTATTCCATATACCCAGGTCATCGGCCAGATGCATGCCCACCATGCACGCCTCGATGGACGTCTGTCCTTGGGGGCCGTCCGGAAAGCTCTTGAAAAACGCCCTTCCGAAGGTCAGCCCTCCACAGGTGTTCTGACCGATTTCCGAGATACCGTACTTCGAAGAAACGGAAGGAACCTTGATAATGGTGTGGCACCGAATGGGACAGCCCGTACAGCCGTTGCCCCTTACGGTATGCCGCCAGGCCTTGTCGCCCAGAAAAAAAGCCGCGTTGTTCGTTCGATAGGCAATTCGATTGAGGTCGTGCGGATCACAGGTTCCTGTATCGATGGGCGGGTTTGCGGCGCCCCATTGCCGCCCGCTCGATGCAATCCATCGGCCGGCCGGGTTGTAGTATTCCGCCCAGGGCTGCGGGCTGTTGGGAGTCACCGCCTGATTGTTGGCGCCCAGGAGGGTAAGATGGTACTTGACCGCCCTTTCCCATTCCTCTCTATTCCCGACGATACGTATGCTTCCGGAGCCCCGGACGCCGATGGCCTTCAGGTTCTTCGATCCCAGCACCGCGCCGCCTCCGGCTGAATGGGAAACCGAATTGTTGATGATGGACAGGGGAACCATGTTTTCGCCGGATTGACCGATTGCGGCCACTACTGCCTCGACGCCCATCTGCCTGGAGATTTCGTATGTAGTTCGCCGTACGCCCTGCCCCCAGAGCCGACGTGCATCCCTGATTTCAGCCTTCCCATCGGCGACCGCGAGCCAGACGGGATGGTCGGCCCTGCCTTCTATAATGATCGCATCAAACCCGGCATATTTCAGTTCCGCTGCAAAGTGGCCGCCCATGTGCCCCGTGGCGACCAGGTGCCGCGGCCAGCAGGTCGGCCACAGAGTGGTGACGGCAGTCCTGCCGTTGCAGGGTGCGCTGGTGCCGGCCAGAGGACCGGTGGCGAAGACGATCTTGTTTTCGGGATCGAAAGCCTTTGCGCCCGCCGCAACTTCATCCCAGAGGACTTTGTACCCTATTCCCGTGCCTCCTATAAAATCCTTGTATTTTTCCACGGTGTCTTCCGTGGTGATGCGTCCGGTAGACAAGTCGACCCGCAGGACTTTTCCCGCCCATCCACCATATTGAGTCATTCTGCATGTCCCTTTCTTCGTCTCTACTCATGGCAATCCACGCATGCCGCGGTCTTATTCAAAACGGGAGTTATCCGGGCCGGAGCCTCACCGGTCAGGTCAACCCAGGGCACATACGTCAGGGCTTGCGCCGGACAGGCCTCAACGCATTTTGGCTTGCCGTCGCACAGAAAACATTTGGTGGCTTTGGCCGTCTCCGGATCGAACGAAATCATCTCCCAAGGACAGGCTTTCAGACACGCTTTGCAGCCGGTGCACCTGGCCGGATCGATAACACGGGCGTTTACGGGTGGTTTCACGACGATGGCTCCATTAGGGCAGGCATCGGCACAGGGGACGGGGTGCGGGCACTGTTTGCAGAGGTCCTGGATGATCAACCCGGTTCCCCAGTCTCCTTGGCTATGTTGCCCGGTGTAGAGCCCCGATGGACCAAAATTGAGATTTCGGCGCACCTTTATTCGAGACGTCGCGTGGGACGATTTCCCGTCGTTATAATCGGTGCAAGCGAGTTCGCATCGGCGGCAGGCGACGCATCTCGTGGGGTCCGCGACCACCAGGCCCTGAGCCTGCTCTGTGATGATCAGCGGGGCGCTCATTCCGCTGCCCATCCCGAAGCAGCGCCAGGACGCTACCCCGGCGATGGTAGCTCCACAAAGCTTGAGGACACTTCTTCTTGAAAGAGGCCGTCCAGGCGTGATGGTGCTTAATGCCCGCTCGGCGCTTTCCCCGGCTTCATCTGGCGATTTCATCTCGACGATTTCTCCGAATTCATTCTTTGCCAATCCAGGTCCCGAAGTCTGAAGCATAGTAACCTCGGGAAAACGATCCCGCAATACATTTGACGCACATCCGGAGGCATGCTGCGGCAGGGCTCTATTTTTTTTGGTTTTGCATACCCGATCGGTCGGGTCCTGAATGGTGTCTTCTCTCAAATCGCCGTGTTCCCGTTGTCGTAGTCCTCGTGGTAGTAGACCTTCTCCGTGTATTCGAGGGCGGTGATGGTGACCAGTTCGTCCTTTTCCACATCGAGTCGGGTGATGCGGTAGAGCCATTTCTCCTCGTTGGGCCGGCCGACGGCGTACGGGTCGAAGCGGGAAGCCGTGAGGGGGCTCTCGATGCCGAGCGTCCGGGTCGCCTCGTCGAAGGGGCCGGTAATGGCGCGCTCGTGGATTGTGTCGTCCCCGTCGCGCACCCAGATCTTCACCCCGGAGCCGAACACCGACGACGAGAGCGTGACGGCGCGGTCCAGGGTGACCGTGGTCCCGTTCACGTCGAGCCCGAGGAGCCCGCCGTAGGTGTACCGGTTGGAGTCGTGCTGCACCCGAATCACGGCCCCCGGCTCCAGCACCACCGCTTCCACCGGCACGCTGAACTCGACCATCCTCGTGGTGAATTCGGTCTTTTGTATCCGCAGGAGCGCTTCCCGTTGCGCCTGGTCCCGGTTGTTGCACCCGATCAGGGTGACCTTCGCCGACCGGGCCGGGCGCGTCAGGTCGTCGAACCAGCTCGCTCTCCCGTACACGGACTGCGAGGCATACACCCTGGTCCTGTCGAAGTATTCGATCTCGATCTCATCGACCTTCTCGCTCCTGGGAATCCACTGCAGCTTGAAACTCCCCGGCTTGATCTTCCCGCAGGTGAAGAGCCCCCGCTCCGTTTCCGGCTTGTCGATGATGACCGAGTAGGTCTGGCCGATGGGGATAATCTTCGCCCTCCCCACGTTTTCGATGTGGTTGAGGGCGGTTTTGAGCGAACCCGGCGAACCGTCGAACACGCCGTTGAACTGAGCCCTCTTGCAGGATCCGACCACGCCTTCCGTCCAGTCGATCCATTCCTCCCACCTGGTCCGGTTGATCCCGGCCGGGTCGATCCCGCGCCCGTAGCGGCCGTTGGTGAGCGCGTCGAAGGCGGCCCAGGCGGGCACGGTGGGATCGACGGTCTGCTCGCTCCCCTCCTCCCCCGCGCCGGAGCGGCAGGACCGGCTGTTCCGTTGCTCCCGCGGCCATCCGGGCACGGTGATGCTGTTGTTCCTGTTGATGATGCGGATGGCGGGCGCCTGCCCGCCGAGCGAATCGGACGCCTTGATGCCGAGCGCCACGCACCGGATGCCCGGATATGCGAGTTCCTCGTTCGTGATCTCATCGAACCCGGTGAGATACGTCTTGCTGGAAACCCCGGTGTTCTCGCCGTCGTCCGCGGTGCGCCGCCGCACCTTGACCTGGTATCTGCCCCGGCCGGGGAAGGCGATTTCGAACTGCTTGCGCACGCAGTAGCGCGACTTCGCCGTGAGGCTCACCCTCGATGTGGTCCAACCGCCCGTGGAATCCGAATTCCTGTGGGAGAGATCGAAGCTCACTTCGTAGCTTTTCAGCTCTCCGTTGCTGTTCGCCTTGTAGAGCCCGCTCGGACACTCGATCATGATCCTGACCGCATCGCACGTCCCCTTCGTGTCGATGATTTCGGTATCGTCCCCGTCCGCATCGAAGGGGTTTTCCAGCGGCTCCGACGGAGGGGTGAAGGAGTCGAAGCCGTAGGCCAGTCCGCGCGTGACGCGCATCTCATCGAGCAGGCACCGGCCGTGGATCTCATCGATTCGCACGGTCCCCGCGGCCGGCCAGGCATCGCCGGAGAAGAACCAGCCGTATCCGATGCGGTTCTGATAGGCGCTCTTCTGCGTGGAGGAAAGGCAGGCATAAGCGATGGGGTCGTACTCATGGCCGGAGAGCTCTTCCGGCCAGAAGTAGTCCGCGTGGCCGCGGGTCTCCCCGACGCTCGATCCGTTCACGTAGAGCCTTATGGCGCTCCCGCTCTTCTGCGCGCAGACGTGGGCCCACGAATCGAGTTCGAGCGACACCGCGGCCGAGACGTTTGCGAGCCCCTCCCAATAAGATCCGGACCCGCGCGCAATTTGAAAGGCGAGCGTCCCGGACACGTAGACCAGACTGATCCGGGTCCGCGTACCCGACCCGCCGTCCACGACCTCCTGGCTGAAGATGGCGCTGTTGTCGCTCGATGTCCGTCGGATGCGGCACTCGAAAGTGAAGTCGCCGGGAAGCCTCAGGGCTTCGAGATCGTCCGTGTCGATGTAGTCGCCATCGGCGGAGAGCTTTAAACACCCG
>CAYOVG010000375.1:0-6576 GCA_964407285.1 uncultured Syntrophobacteraceae bacterium | reverse complement strand
AAATACACACAGGCAAGAAGAGATTGTCTCCAACACATTGCCGACCGGGGCCGGCAGCGCATCCGCAAATTCACGAACGAATCAGCCTTCACGTCTCCGCCTTCGCTGAATGCATCCGATCGGGCTCCGATCCGATACCGGGGCTCCGACACCGGGGCGGGCGACGACCGGGGCTCCGATACCGGGGCGGGCGACGACCAGGGCGACCGACGACCGGGGCGAGAATGATGCGGGACCGCTTCCCGGTTTCTCGGGGCTATGACAAGCAGGACATCCCGGAGTTATTCCGGTTCATCGACCGTCTTATCGCGCTTCCGCAAGAGGTGGAGTCGATCTCTTGGTCGGAACCGGCAAGAGGTGGAGTCGAACTCTTGGTCGGAACCGGCAAGTTATGGAAAACCGGAAGAATATGCCTATGACATGCCCTATGGCGCCGGCGCCATATCGACGCCGGCATCGAGCGGATAGGGATAACCGACAGGACATTCAAAAGGCATTCAACAGGGCATCCAACGGGGGTAACCGTTCAGCAGGGGGGGAGAGTAGTTGCCCGCGGCCTGATCGACCGATCCCAAACACTTCAGGCTGTAATTGCGAAGCCGATGAAGCGTGCCGGCGGCCGCGACCCGGTGCGTTTCGACGGTCCGGTCGCGGCCGCCGGCCGCTCCAACAAAAACGGTTCTATCTCTTTACCGGATTGGCCGCGCAATCGCGATCATAGGTAAAGCCGATCCAATCCGGTGGACGATCAATCCAGCGGGTCGTTTTCGACGAGGTTCCAGATGCCGCAGGGGCAGGCGCCGGCGCAGAAGCCGCACCCGATGCAGCGCTCCTGGTCGACCGCCATCTCGAAGCCCGCATCCGTCGCGGTTTCCTTCCGGGAGACGGCCCCCTGGGGGCAGATCGTGACGCACACCCCGCAGTCGCGGCAGGAACCGCACGACGAGCACTGGGAGGCGCAGTGCTCGACGCTGTCGAACTGCTGCAGCCTCGGGTCGAAGTATTCGAGCTTGATGCGCGAGTAGTCCACCCTCTTGCGGGCGTCCCCGCGGGGGCGCTTGCCCACCAGGATGTCCGAAATGGCCCTCGCCGCCTTTCTGCCCGATCCGATGGCGTCCGTCAGGAGCCCCATCTTCACCGCGTCGCCGATGGCGAACACGTGCGGATCGGTGGTCTGGTAGTTCTCGTCCACCTTGATGAACCCGCGGTCCGTCGCAATGCTTTCCGGCAGGAAGTCCAGGTCGGGCATATCGCCGATGGAGATGATGACCGTATCGGCCGGAAGGACTTCACCGGTGGACAGCTCCAGACCTTTCCCGGTGACCGCCTTGCTGAAGCACGGCCAGCGGAACTTTGCGCCCGCGGCCTCGGCTTCCTGGCGCTCCTTGCCGAAGGAGAGCGGTTCCTGGATGTCGATGAGCAGGATGTCTTCCGCTCCCAGCCGGTGGGCTTCCGTCGCCGCATCGCAGCCCACGTTGCCCGCTCCGATGATGACCACCCGCTTGCCCACGCTGCCTTCCCCGGCCTTGCTCTTGCGCAGGAACTCGAGAGCCGGCACGAGCCGCTCCTTGCCCGGAATCGGCAGAATGCGGGGCTTCTGCATCCCCACGGCGATCACCACGAAGTCGTGGTCGAGCTTCAACTGCTCGAAGTCGTCCCTGGAGAGCTTCTGCCGCAGGTTGATCCTTGGGAGCGCCTCTTCGATCCGCTCCAGTTCCGCGTTCAGCACTTCGTCCGGGATGCGCGACTTCGGGATGAGCGAGGCGATCTTGCCGCCCAGCGTGCGCTGCATGTCGTGGACGACCGCCTCGTGCCCCTGCATGCGAAGCTGCCAGGCGATGGAAAGCCCCGCGGGACCGCCGCCGACCACCGCGATCCTCTTGCCCGAGAGCGGGGGAAGCTCCGGGAGCTTCGCCTCGATGCTCGCCTTGCCCAACCGGGTGATGTCCACCGCGGGCATGTTGACCGTCCGGCGCGTGCACCCCTGCATGCACAGGTTCGGGCAGAGGTATCCGCAGACCGTGGCGGGAAAGGGAGTGTAGGCGAGGGCCAGGTCCACGGCCTCGTCCATGCGCCCCTCTCGGACGAGCCGCCAGCGTTCGTGCACGGGGATTCCCGTCGGACAACTCGCCTCGCACGGGGACAGGTACTTGCGGTTCTCCCATACGGGGACCCAGCGGCGCAGAATCCCCGTGGTGATTACGGGGATCGGGCTCCGGTCGAGATCGGTCAGATCGCCGATCATGCCGCCTCGCCCCAGTTCCTTGTCCCACACTTCACTCTGGAAGGACTGCATCGAGCGCTTCGGGCGCGCGTACCTCTCGTGCGGGCCGCGAGCGACCAGCAACTGCCACTGGTCGCGGGTCGAAAGCTCCTTGAAGAGGGCCGTCCGCCCGATCTTCTCCAGGAAAGAGCGAAGACCCGTGGCGAGCCAGTCCCAGTCGTCATCGGAGATGGGGACCATCCTGGCGTCCGAGACGCTGTAGCTCTTGATAGGACCTCTGAAGTAGATCCTGCCGCCCACCATTCCCACGGTGGGCCGGTATCCCAGCACGTTCTCGGGGACCTGGGGGTTGTGGCCGCATACGACCGCAATGCCGCCCGCCATGAATTCGGCGAAATAGTCTCCCACCGACCCCAGCACCCAGAGTTCCGGGGGCGCGAAGCGGGGGTTCTGCTTGGTCATGGTCATGCCGCGCGCGCCGATGCTGCCCGCCACGAAGACCTTCCCCTGGGCCATGGCGTTGCACGTTCCGTTGCCCGCGTTGCCGCGTACGACGATCTCAGCGCCCGCGTTGAGCCAGCCCACGTCGTCGGAAGCCGGTCCCATGATTTCGATGGACGTGTTGGGAAAGCCCATCGACCCCACGCGCTGCCCCGGCGGGCCGACGACCCTCACCCGCACCGGTTCGTTTCCGGCCCTCCACAGACGCCCGCCGATGCCGTGATGGCCGAAGGCGTCCACTTCCAGGTGTCGATGTCCCTGGGCCACCGCCTGCTGCATCCGCTCCTCGAGGATGCGCGACTCGATGCGACGGCCCCCTTCCTTTCCCGATATCCGGTAATACTGTTGATGATCCTGCTGTTGATTATCCATGTCGGTCTCCACAACCTCAACCTCTCAAATATCCAGAATCCCTACTCCCGTATTCCCGTAACTCCCGTACTCCGGCAGTCCCCCACGATCCGGCAAGGGCCGCTAAACGACGTATTTGATCTGAAGCCGTTCGGCCGCGCCGACGTCGCTGATTCCCAGGGCGTCCGACATCCCGATGGGAAGCGAAGTGGAGCGTCCGAGCGGCGCGACGATCTTCCTCAGCTCCATATCGAAGCTCAGGTAGACGTCCACGAGCCGTTCGGCGACCTTCTCGGGATCGAGACGCCGGTAGAGGCGCGGGTCCTGGGAGGTGATGCCCTTGGGACACTGCCCGATGTTGCAGATGTTGCAGCGGTCGGACTCGGAACCCAGGCAACCCGCCGCAGCCTGCATGATGTACTTGCCGGATTGGATGCCGCTCGCGCCCAGCATGATGAGCGCCGCGGCATTGGCCGCTAAGTTTCCGTTCTTGCCGACGCCGCCGCCCGCAAACAGCGGGATCTCGTTCTGTTTGCCGAGCTTGGCCAGGTTCAGGTAGCAGTCGCGGATGTTGCTCGCGATGGGGTGTCCCATGTGGTCCATGGAGACGTTGTAGGCCGCCCCGGTGCCGCCGTCCTCGCCGTCGATGGCGAGCCCGGCGGCATACGGGTTCCGGGTGAGGTTGTTGAGTACGGCCAGGGCGGTGGAAGTCCCCGATATCTTGGGGTAGACGGGCACGCGGAAGCCCCAGGCCATGTACATGGACTGGATCATCTTGGCCACGGATTCCTCGATGGAATACTTGGTCTGGTGCGTCGGCGGGCTGGGGAGGCTGACTCCCGGCGGAACGCCTCGGATGGCCGCGATCAGCTTGTTCACTTTGTACCACATGAGCAAGCCCCCGTCTCCCGGCTTGGCGCCCTGTCCGTACTTGATTTCCACGGCGCAGGGGTCTTCCTTCATCTCCGGGATGGCGTGGATGATCTCGTCCCACCCGAAGTAGCCGCTCGCGATCTGCAGGATCACGTACTTGATGAAGCGGGAGCGAAGGAGCCTGGGCGGGCAGCCGCCTTCACCGGTGCACATGCGGACCGGCATTCCCATTTCCTCGTTGAGGTAGGCGACCCCCATCTGCAGCCCTTCCCACATGTTGGGAGAGAGGGCGCCGAAGGACATCGAGCCGATCATCAGGGGGTAGATCTCCCGAACGGGAGGGGACCAGCCCTGCTCGCGGTAGAGCTTGAGGGTTTCCTCGGGGGGCAGCACGCGCCCCAGCAGCGTGCGCAGTTCGAACTCATGACGGCCGGCGTCCAGGGCCGGGTCGGTGAGCATGGAAATCCGGATGAACTTGATGCGGTCCAGGACTCCGCCCTGCAACCCGTCCGGCGCGTTGCGGCGGCCGCCCCTGTTGCGCGGCGTCCCGCCCTGGTTGATGTGGAAACGCTGCTTGTCGGCTTCGTCGCCTCGGACCGGCACGATCGCGTTGTTCGGGCACACCAGGCTGCAGGACGCGCACCCGACGCATCCGTACGCCGGGTTGGTCCGCTGGCGAATGCCGTAGTAGATCTGGTACAGGTTCGAGGATGAGGGTGCGTCCTTCGACAACCCGAACTGCCCGACGGGCGGCGTTTGAACGATGCGCTTGCGATGAACGCCGAGTTCGATGGCGTGAACGGGGCACACGGCGGCGCAACGCCCGCACAAGGTGCATTTTTCCTTATCCCAGTGAATCTGCCAGAGCAGATCCTTGACGCTTAGTGAAGAGGGGGCAATGAATCCATCTGAGAGCATATCTTAACCTCCTGGCGGTCGGGACCGATTACAGCGGTATCCAGGTGCATGGGTTGAAAATCCTTACTCTTGTCGCGATCGGGAATGGCCGCGTCCAGTCCGCAGATTTCCGAGGAAATGGCGTATGTGCCCGGTTTCCCTCCCACTACGCCGGGGCGCAGCTTCTTGCGGTCCTGAACGACGAAGAGGGTCCTGTCGGGGAGGCATCCCATCACGCAATTGGGCCCGTCGATGATCAGGCGGCGGCACGCATGCTTGAGTTGCTTGAGGAAACCGCCGTCGGGATGGCGGCTCAGGCTGTCGTCCTGCAAGGGGGTGATGATGTGCTTATAGGCTTCGATCCCGAGTCCCAGGCTGTTGAGCATATAATGCAGGATGTGAGTGAAGACTTCCGAATCGGAGTTGTAGCCCGTATATCCCGGAAAGCCGCGGGACATCAGGAACTCCCTGATGGGAATGAAGGCGGTGTTCTCGCCGTTCGTCATCGTTGCGACGCCCTGGATGAAGAACGGGTGGCATGCGTAAAGGTTGATGGCGTAGTTGGTGTTCTGCCGGCCCTGGGCCATGACGATTCTCGCCAGGAATTCCTTGCGGTCCAGTTGGAGGTACTCCGCTACGGTGAGCGGGTCGCCGATTTCCTTGATCATGATCACATCGGGCCAGAAGCTGTAAACGATCATATCCTCCTTCTCCTCGCCCATCTTGCGAAGCTGAAGGCGGGTCGTCAGCAGGCGGAGTTCGATCTGCGGCCGGCTCAGATTTTCCCATTCCTCCGGGTACTCGTACGCCCGGATGAGATAGATATCGCGTTTGGGGACTCCCGACGGAGGACTCTTGGGGATCTTTATGGACATCCTGTACTTGGTGATGAACCCGATGCTCATCATATACTCGTCCAGCCGCTTCAATCCCTCGTTGGTGAAGATGCCGGATAGAATGGGCGCTCCCTTCATTTCCTCGAACGGGCCTCCCAGGTCGGTCAGGAACAGGCCGACTCCCGAACCGTCATGCCCTTCACGCATGACATCCAGGGCCTGTATAGCCGTCATGGGAGATTGAGGCTTCTCGCTCGTCATACAAAATAGGCGACACATCTCACTCTTTTCTCCTTCCCGTGCTGGATACTCGCATATCCTCTCGAATATATACCAATACGCCGCTGCCTGCCGGAGTCCGGAGCCGGTTCTCGGGCATCCCTCTCTCCGGGGGGAACATGGGCGGTATTGGAGTGGTCTGGACGGAAGTTTACTACTGGCATGGCCCCTGCGAGCTACTGCTCCCCGTCGAAACACGGCCCGGCGTGCAGCGCCGTATCCGCGGGGCTCGACAGGGTCGATCAAAACAACACTGCAAGGAACGCTCCGTGCGATATCCACATCCATCCCGGCGTGGATCATCGCGCTGCCACCCAAAAGGCACGGCGAATCATTGCGCTCGAGGCTCAAAACAATGGGGCTGAAACGGCAGGAACTTCTTTGGTCCACCTAACCGGAACCGGGTCGCGTAGAATGGAGGGCGAGCAAAACCGCGCATCCCCCGCTTCCTCGGCAACCAAGTATTCCGGGGTAATAGTCCTCATTGACGCCAAGCTTTAGGAAATTACTAGATTCTCTTGCTTATTTCAAGAGGAAAATCATGAGAAAAGACGTCCCGCCACCAGAGAAGACTGTTGCCAGTAGATCCCACTCATGCTATCGTTTGGCATGAGA